>NZ_CAXAQI010000004.1:0-422866 GCF_963970695.1 Pseudomonas sp. EL_65y_Pfl1_R83
TCCGCCCGTTGGCGCTGCTGGAAGGTTTCGGTCCAAAAGAAACGAAGCCCTACCATTACCAACTCGACCACCTCGGCACGCCACAAGAACTCACCGCCCCAGATGGCGAAATCATCTGGTCCGCGCATTACCGCGCCTACGGCGAAATCAGCCGCCTGGACATAGGAAAAGTCGACAACCCGCTGCGCTTCCAAGGCCAGTACTTTGACCAGGAAAGTGGGCTGCATTACAACCGCCATCGCTACTACAATCCGGATGTTGGTCGCTACCTGACGCCGGATCCGGTGAAGCTGGCGGGTGGGATCAATGCGTACCGGTACGTGCTCAACCCGACAGGATGGGTGGATCCCCTGGGATTAAGCACTTGCCCTGGTACGGATGCTTGCAAGCCGAGCGGTTCCGCTCAAAATCCTGCAAAAGGTGTTGATCACGGAGAACCAGCGTTACCGCAACTAACACATGCAGAACGACAGGTAAGAATTAATGAGCTGGCTGAGTCAAATATTCATCGGCGCTTATCGGAGCTTGAGACGTCAATTCCAGGAGCTCACTTCTTGGAAAAACATGGAGCTCAAACATCATTAGAGTCCCAATTTGTGCGGGTAACAACGGCTAGAAATCCGACCACAGGCGAAATCGAGACCTTCGACAGGGGAAGAAGAGCGGGTACACCAAGACCACCAAGTGCTGCTACGCACTTTCTTAGCCATAGAGATCAATTCAATGCAATTGAGCGAGCAACCTTAATATTAAAACTCAATGGTCGAGCCGAGGCCCAAAAACCCATAAACATGGGAAAAATTATCGGAGAAGGCTATAAAAGAGACGGGCTAGAATATGGAAAACAAACCAAGGCAGTCGTGTACTTCAATGAAGATGGAAAACCAATCACAGCCTACACGGAGTTTGACAGATGAAAAAGAAACCAAGCCTCGCCATATTGAAAGGTCTTTTATTCACTTACAGCACAGAAAACACTAAAAACTTAGAGCGCGAAGAAATCATAGCTTCAAAAAATGTCAATAATACAGCTGAGCTTTCAGAGCTTTTCGATATTTTAACCAAACCGGATTTCCTATTATACAGAAAGGATGAGCAAACATGGTTTATAGAAACCATTGAACACTACCTGTCAAAAAAGGAAAACTTCGAATCTGTCTTTTATCTACTCGACACATATTTCGAAGATAACATCACCAACAAGAGAGCGTTTATGGAAGTACTACTTGAACGCCTTAAAGATTACAGCAACGAGGCGGGAGCAAAAAATCAAGAATAACAATCAAATCGTCATCGCTCAAAAAACCAAATATCCCGTAGGCACCAGCATTAAAAAGGACAGTACGAGAGCGGTTTCGGGAAAGGAAATTTACCTAATAATCCGCAGAGACCATAACATGCATACTGGCTGCCGAATTCATACTGGATTTCCAAACCCATGAATCAAGACCACCCTGAACTACAACAATTTCTTGCTGGCTACTTCAATCAAGACTGGGTTGATGACCACAAAAAAGCGGACGATGTTATTGAATTTTTCATCTCCGAATCATCTGAAGATACGCTATTAGAAGTACAAGAAGAACTAGGTAAGCTGATGCGCAGTGGAAAGACAGAGCAAGAGCTTGAAGATTACTTATTCAGCGATATTGGTTGCTACTACTATTACCGCAGCGAGTGGCCCGACGGAATAACTTGGTTGAGACACGTTGTATCAATCCTTAAAAAGGGAAAAACCTAAACCACGCTCAAGAAAGCGAGACCCACTCCTGTGGCGAGCGAGCTTGCTCGCGTTGGGCCGCGCAGCGGCCCCAATCCAGGCAATGGGTTTTTCAGTTAAATCGGCAGTGTCTATTTTTAGGGCTGCTTAGCAGCCCAGCGCAGGGCAAGCCTGCTCACTACAAAAGCTGACTCACCACCCTTCTTTCAACATCCGCAATTCCAGATGCTGCAACAGCATGATGGTCTTCCCGTCCGCAATCTCCCCGCTTTGCACCATTGCCAGTGCTTGCTCAAAGCCCAGTTCCAGCACCTCTATATCCTCGCCCTCTTCTTCCAGCCCGCCGCCGCTGCCAACCCGATCCCCCGGTTGATATTCACCGATGAAAAAGTGAATCCGCTCCGTCACCGAGCCCGGGCTCATGAACGCCGCATAAACCTTCTCCACATGCCCCACGCGATAACCGGTTTCTTCTTCCGCTTCCAGGCGAATACGTTCTTCGGGACTGGCATTGTCGAGCAACCCCGCCGCCGCTTCGATCAGGTATCCGTGGTAATCATTGACGAACGTCGGCATCCGAAACTGGCGAATCAACAACACGGTGCGCCGCTCGCGGTTGTACAGCAGGATGGTCGCGCCATTGCCGCGGTCGTATACCTCGCGGGTCTGGGCTTGCCAGCTGCCGTCGCGGCGGCGCAGGTCGAAGCTGTATTTTTTCAGCAGGTACCAGTTTTCCGAGAGTGTCTCTTCTGCGGTGATGCGAACGGGGCTGTTATCCATGATCGGTTTTCTCAAGAAAGTGTCTGCGTTTGTTTGATGCGACCCCAGGCGGCAGCGACTTCTTCTGCGCTTCGGGCTTTGATTCGGGCCAAATCACGGGGGTATTCCACACCGGGATTTTCCGTAAAGCGCGTGGCGGTGAATTGCCCGTTGCTGGCGCGCAGAATGTAACCCGTGTCGTCGCACTGCGTTGATGCAAGGAACACAACCCCCGGCGTCACCCACTCCGGCTTGAGTTCATCCGGTTCTTCGGTCACGCCCCACATGCGCGTCTTGGCGACCGGCGAGATCGCATTGACTCTGATCCCCGCATCAAAGCCTTCATGGCTCAACGCGTTCATCATCCCCAGTTGCGCCATCTTGCCTGCGCTGTAGGCCACCAGGCCGGTCTGTTCATATTGCGCATACATGGCGCGGTCGGAGGTGCTGAGAATGATGCGCGGCGCAGATGAACGCAGCAGATGCGGCCAGGCGTGCTTGCACAACCAGAGTGGTGCGTAGAGGTTGATATCCATGGCACGTTGCAGGAACGCAACGTCGAGGTCGGCGATGTTCTGGTAACCCACCCAGCCCGCGTTGTGAATCAGGATATCGAGTTGGCCGAATGCCTCGATGGCGAACGCAACCAGTTGTTGGCAGCCCTCGTCCGTGGACAAGTCACCGCCGTGGCCGATAACAGTCAAGCCTTCGGCCTGCAAGGCCTCTGCCGCCGACTGCACCACCGAGGCATCGCTGCCTGAGCCGGCGTTGTCGGCGCCGATATCGCTGATCACCACTCGCGCGCCGCCTTGGGCCAGTGCCCGTGCATAGCTGAGTCCCAACCCGCGTGCGCCGCCAGTGACGATTGCGGTTTTGCCTGTGAAATCCATGTGCTTGCTCTCCTGTTCGGCCCCACCCTAACAATCCCTGCACGCATTGTTCAATGCTGTAACACTTTGCAAGCAATCCGCGTGGACGGCTGTCGAATTAATTCCTGCCTGTGTGGGCCATCTGGTAAAAACCCTGCTTCACCTTTTCTCTGGAAGCTTCATGCCCTCTCGTTTTTTCTCGCGCCTGAGCCTGCGCTGGTTTCCGCTGTTGTGCATGGCGTTGTTGATCGTAGGCCTGCCGGTGGGGTGCACCGTGCTGCAGCACAAGGAACGCGAACTGGTGTTTCGCATCGAGCCAGGTACCGCCAGCTGGTACAGCGGCTTACCTAAGGCCGTGCAGGAGTTCGAACTCAAACCCGCCAGTTTCAAATCGGGGCAGAACATACATGGCTGGTGGTACCCGGCGGACAAGAAGGACGCACCCGCGATCCTCTACCTGCACGGCGTACGCTGGAACCTCACCGGGCAACTGTTTCGCATCGAGCAATTGCACGCCCTGGGCTACTCGGTGCTGGCCATCGACTACCGCGGTTTCGGCCAGAGCCACGGCGAGCTTCCGTCAGAAACCAGCGTGTATGAAGACGCTCGAATTGCCTGGGAACGCTTCCAGGTGCTGCAACCTGACCCCAGCAAACGCCTGATCTACGGGCACTCCCTGGGCGGCGCGGTGGCCATCGATCTGGCCGCCGAGTTAGGCAAACAAACACCACTGCCAGTTCGCGGCTTGGTGATTGAATCCACCTTTACCTCGCTGGCAGATGTAGCCACGGCGGTGGCCAATAGTTCGTTGCCGGTGCGCTGGCTGCTGTCGCAGAAATTCGACTCCATCGACAAGATTGCCGATATCCATATGCCGTTGCTGGTGGTGCATGGCCTAGACGACCGCTACGTGCCGCCGCGTTTCAGCCAACAATTGTTTGAAGCCGCCCAGGAACCCAAACGGCTGTTATTGGTACCCGGCGCCAGCCATAACAACAGCATGAGCCTGGGCGGTCGCAGTTATGGCCAGGCGTTGGACAAACTGATGCAAGCGAAGATGCCACCCCAGGTTGTCACGCACGCCACAGGCCGCAACGGCGAGTCTTGAAAACACATTCCGGCACTGGATTCGCGCTTGCCTGTCAAGCGCAAACCCAGCCCATGCTGGGCCAAGTCAGAAGTTGATCAAATATTGATCTTGGCTTAAATCGCCAACCCTGTCGGGGCTTCGCAAAGTTATCCACAGAGATACCCACGGTTTTCGTGGACAACTCTTTTCATATTTTTACGTTTTTTTTGCTCAATAAAAGTTTTCTGGAAATGTGCCGGGCAACAAAATCTCGCGATTCACATCGCGTATATCGTTATACCCACACAGCGCCATCGACACGTCCAACTCACGGGCGATGATTTCAAGTGCCTTGGTCACGCCCGCCTCGCCCATCGCACCCAGGCCATACAAATGCGGCCGACCGATCATGGTGCCCTTTGCACCCAACGCCATCGCCTTAAGCACGTCTTGGCCAGAACGAATGCCGCCGTCGAGCCACACTTCAATACGCTCCCCCA
Source organism: Pseudomonas sp. EL_65y_Pfl1_R83 (assembly GCF_963970695.1). NCBI lineage: Bacteria > Pseudomonadati > Pseudomonadota > Gammaproteobacteria > Pseudomonadales > Pseudomonadaceae > Pseudomonas > Pseudomonas sp. EL_65y_Pfl1_R83. The sequence goes on from NZ_CAXAQI010000004.1 coordinate 4,918, forward strand.
CCGCCTCCACGATTGCCGGCAGTTGGCTGATGCTCGACGGCGCGCCATCCAGCTGGCGACCGCCGTGATTGCTCACCACCAGTGCATCGGCGCCGGAATTCGCGGCCAGGCGCGCATCTTCTACATCGAGAATGCCCTTGATGATCAACTTGCCGCCCCAGCACTTCTTGATCCACTCCACATCGTCCCAGCTCAGGCGCGGGTCGAATTGCTGGGCCGTCCAGGAAGACAGTGAACTCATGTCCGCCACACCTTTCACATGCCCGACGATATTGCCGAAACCACGGCGCTTGGTGCCCAGCATGCCCATCACCCAACGCGGCTTGGTGGCCATGTTGAGGATATTCGGCAGGGTCAGCTTGGGCGGTGCCGAGAGGCCGTTGATCAAGTCCTTGTGGCGTTGCCCGAGGATCTGCAGGTCGAGGGTCAGCACCAACGCATCCACGCCGGCAGCCTTGGCGCGTTCGATCAAGTGTTCGATAAAAGCGCGATCGCGCATCACATACAACTGGAACCAGAACGGCTGGCCGACGTGTTCAGCGATGTCTTCCAGGGAGCAGATACTCATGGTCGACAAGGTGTAGCGCAGGCCAAACGCGGCAGCCGCGCGGGCGGTCAGGATCTCGCCATCGGCATGCTGCATGCCGGCCAATCCGGTCGGCGCCAGCGCCACCGGCATGGCCATGTCCTGGCCGATCATGCTGGCACGGATCGAGCGCTCGTCGATATTGCGCGCCACCCGCTGGCGGAATTTGATGCTGGCAAAATCGCTTTCATTCGCCCGGTAGGTGCTCTCAGTCCAGGAGCCGGAGTCGGCGTAGTCGTAGAACATCCGTGGGACACGTTTTTGCGCGAGCTTGCGTAAATCTTCGATGGTTGTAATCAACGACATCTAAGTCACCTCTCCCTGAACTGAACACTGAGAGTAACCGCCCATCGGCTGCTCAACCAGCCATTGCGTTTATATCGGCAGACGCATAATCTTGCATAAACACGCAAAATGACGCAAAAACATGCACGACACTCATCACGCCATTGACCTGCCTTCTTTGCGCAAACAGAAGATCCTGTTGTTGCTGGAACGCGACGGCAAAGTCACCGCCTCGGAATTGGTGGACCACTTTGCCGTATCCCAAGACACCATCCGCCGGGACCTCGGCGAACTCGCCGCCGCCGGTCTGTTGCAACGCGTGCACGGCGGCGCCCTGCCTCGGCCCAAGGACACTGGCAAAGACTTTTTCACCCGCGTTGGCGAAACCAACGAGGCCAAGCGCCGCCTCGCCCGACTGGCGGCCGACCGCGTGCAAGATGGCCAGATCGTGCTGTTCGATTCCGGGTCCACAACGCTGCAGATCGCGCAGTCATTGCCCCGCTCCATTCGCCTGACCGTGGTCACAACGTCGCCCTTGATCGCCATCGCATTGGCCGACCACCCCGATGTAAAAGTGATCCTCACCGGTGGCCAACTCAACCCCGCGACGCTCTCCACCAACGGCCACGAAACTGTGCGCCTTATCCAAAGCATAAAGGCCGACCTGCTGTTTACCGGGGTGTGCGCGCTGCATCCGCAAGTGGGCATCAGCTCGCTGCACTTTGATGAAGTGGCGGTCAAGCAAGCCTTGCTCGACAGCGCCTCCCATGTAGTGGCGGTGACCATGGCGGACAAGCTCGGTGCGGTGGAGCCCTTTGTGGTGGCGCCCTGCAGCCGCATTCATACGCTGATTACCGAATGGCATGTGCCGAGTGTGGAGGCGTATGAGCAGTTAGGCTTGGAAGTGTTGCGGGTAGAGGTCGAGTAGGGACAAGGCGTCGGGCAAGGCTCCGGTTTCAATCACAGCAGGATCAGCGGCAACCCTGCCAATTTCAAAATCCTGCAACATTACCTCAGCTGCGAGCCAGGTAGCGTAACGCGGCTCAAGCACCCGCATTGAAGCGTGACGCATAGCGCTGCAAATGGGTGCCCTCGACCACAAATGCCGGCCAATGCTCACGCGGTAAACTCCAGCCCGCGCATCCCACAAAAAGCGACGTGGTTAAAACAGCACCGGCGCCGCATCACGCATGAAAATCTCGATGGTTTTAGGTCCTACGCCGTCGAATTCCCCGAGGCGCTTTTCAAACGCCTGGCGGTCTTTACTGGCACTGCGCATCTGGGTGAGCTTGCCAGCGTACTCGGCATTCAGCTTGGCACTGAGGTCCAGCAAGCGCTGCGCGGTGGTTTCGTCGTAACGCACGTAGTGAGCACGCCCTAACATGACGACCAATTCCCGTGAAGTGCAGTGCTGCAACTTGCGTGCAGTGTCGCGACCTTGTTCTTCAACGATCACCTTGTAGGCCTGCGCAGCGATTGGCGCCTGAATCCGCTTGCCCATCAAGAAGCTGGCGATAAACCATTTGAACAGGCTCGCGTCATCGTCAGGCTTGAGCTCGATGCCCAACTCAGACGCGGTAATCGCCCGAGCCATGGCTAGTGCCCCAACTTGCGCTCGGCTTTGTCGGCCTGCTCGTTAATCGCATCGGTCTGGCGCTCAGTCTCTTTGATCGAAGTCGGTGTCAGCACTTTATCGACGGTTTCGGTCTTGGGGTTCGGACGGTCCAGGGTCTGCCCCTTGGATGGCTGTTCAATGCCTTTCTGCACGTTTTCCGAGCTGATCGGGTCTGGGGTTTTGTCAGCGTTTTTGTGATCGGTCATGGTCAATCTCCTGGCAGTTTCAGCCCGCAAAAATCCGCGGGCACCTAAGCAGCAGAGGCCACTGAATTTCGATAGTTCAAGAATTCAACCGGGCACGGCCACTGGCGAAATAAGCGCGAATTAAATTAAACCTTTTGCACAGCCACCCCCTCAACACTCAGGTAACGGCATCACGCCACCTTTAAGGAGCCACACCATGACTACTCAGTTAATGAAACAAATGGGCCTGACCTTCGTACTGGTTGCAGGCTCAATTTCGACCGCCATGGCGGCAACGTCCAATAGCTTTGTCGACAATGCGGCCGAAGGTGGCATCACCGAAATCGAAGCGGGCAAGCTGGCCCTGCAAAAGAGCAGTTCGGCTGATGTGAAGACCTTTGCCCAACACATGGTGACTGAACACACCAAGGCGAATCAGGAACTGGCGACCCTGGCTAAAAAGCTCGACATCGAAGTACCGGATGATGCTGCCCTGACGGATAAGGCTAAGAAAGCCATCCTGGAAATGCGCGACGAATCGTTTGACGAGGCCTACGCCAACAATCAGGTCGCCGCCCATGAAAAAACCGTCGAGCTGTTCAAGAAAGAATCCATGTCTTCGGACAATGCCGAGTTGAAGGCCTTCGCCACCAAGACTCTGCCAACCCTTGAAGCTCACCTGAAGGCCGCCAAGGATCTGCAAGCCAAATACGCCAAGTAACCCCACGACTCAGGAGGCACTCGAACATGAGCTCGCAACTCAACGGCAAGAACATCCTCATCATCACCTCCAACACGGGTATCGAACGCGACGAACTGCTTAAGCCCCTGGAAGCGCTGCGCGGTTTTGGCGCTACGGTGACCCATGGATCCAGTGAGGGCGGCACCACCCAGACGTTTGTCGGCGACACCGAAAAGGACCGCACCGTAGAGTCGGACGCCAAGCTGTCCGAACTGTCCGGGGCGGACTTCGATGCCCTGGTAATCCCCGGTGGCACCGTCAATGCCGACACCTTGCGCCAGGATGCAGCTGCCTTAACGTTGATCAACGAATTCGTCACGGCGGGTAAAACCGTGGCGGCGATCTGCCACGGACCATGGGCTCTGATCGATGCGGGCGTGATCGAGGGCAAGACCCTGACCTCGTATAAGAGTGTGCGCACCGACTTGGTCAATGCCGGCGCGGCGGATTGGGTCGATGCCGAGACCAAGACGTGCACAGCCAATGGCTGGACGCTGATTACCTCGCGCACGCCGGACGACTTGCCGGCGTTCAACGACACGATTGCCAAGGCTGTCGCAGGCTGAACAGGTGGCTTTGAACGCAAACAGGCGCCCAGTGGGCGCCTGTTTTTTTACCTCTGTTTTAGCCTCGATGCTGCTCGGGCATCTCACGTTTTGGCCCGAACATTGCCCATGCAATCAACCCAAACAGCGGCACAAAGATCAGGATTATCAGCCACAACCCCTTAGTCTCCCAGCCACTCGTGCTGCGCAACACAACGTTAATCGCCCACAGTTCTGCGAGCAGCAAAATCACGGCCAAACCGATCCAGATATATTCTAATTGCATGAGTCACCTCCTGAGGTCTTGTGCATTAGGTCAAGCATCGGCGCTGAGGGTTCATTTAAATTACCTGCAACGGCTAATACGCCCGCCATTCATGGTGGAATGCAACCCTCCACGCAGGCAACCATGCAAGCTGCACGACAACCGGCCCGTTATCTAGCCGCTAACCGCATGATTTATTTAAATATTCAGAAAAGGCTCAGCTTGGTACACCTGATGCAATGTCTCCTCAAGACGAGGCGTGCAATTCGACACGCCTGATTCTCCCGTGAGGTGTCACCCATGAATGCCATTGACCTGCTTAAAGCCGACCACGAACGCGTGAAGGCCCTGTTGACTCAATTGAGTGAGTCAACCGAACGCGGGGTTAAAAAGCGCACTGAGCTACTGGCCAAGCTGGAAGCAGAAATCAGCCTGCACACCAAGCTGGAAGAAGAGATTCTGTACCCGGCTTTCAGAAAGGCCGGTGGCAAGGAACAGGACATCATGTACCACGAAGCCAAGGAAGAGCATCGCACCGTCGACTCGCTGGTGCTGCCTGACTTGAAGCAGACTGAGCCTTCGACAACAGAGTTTTCCGGCCGCGTCAAAGTGGTCAAGGAGTTGCTGGAGCACCATATCGAAGAAGAGGAAACCGAGATGTTCCCCCAGGCTAAAAAACTGCTGGGTAAGGCGCTGCTGGAAGAGTTGGGCGCTGAAATGGAAGCCATGAAGGCCGCGCATAAAAAGGCGCAGTCGGCCAAGCCAATGGCGGCTTGATCGGAGCATGACCGAAGCCTGGACGTGATCCAGGCTTCGGGGCTGTTTCTGGATGTACCCACCCGATAGGGGATTGCGTCATGCAGACCAGATCGTCCCAACGGATTTTTCTTATCGTCGGCCTCTCAGCCTTGCTCGCCGGCCCCGCCCTCGCCGCCTTTGGTGATAACCCCGAGCCTGCCGCTAACGCCTTGACTGGCGACAGAGACGCCGGTTCCGCCCTGCCGCCTGGGACCTACCCCAGCAGCCCCTCAGACAGCGACAAAAAAACCAAAGCCACCGACAGACCGCCGAGCAAGCGGGCTAAGCCCGCCGATAGCCATAGAGACAGCCAGGAAGCACCCCGCACAGGCAGTTGACGGTTCATCCGTGACCGGTGACGGGTGCTTGGAGTGAAGCGGAAAAGGCTCGACCATAGGCGACTCCTTACCGGCGGACGACGCTCACACCCGACCTCCTTGATCGGCATCGCGCCTTGATGCAGATCAAGGCGGAGCTGTTGGGAGGCGCTCGGCAGCCGCTCAAGGCACCGGCAACCACCCACTGAAGTCACACGACGCTTTCAGCGGGCTCCAGGCAAAATCCCAGGGTGGCGGTGGCAGCGCCGGGTGCTCGGTCCCGGTACGCTGAGCGTGTTTCCAATCGAAAACCCGCGACGACTGCCAGGCCAGGACCACACCCTGGGCCTGGCTTTCGTCCGTATTGACCCAGCCCGCGGCCGCCGCCGCCATGAACGCCTCGATCGGCTCATCATCGATCTGCGCCCCATAGACCGAGCCCAGCAGCCAGCGGCAGACATTCAAGTGGTAGGTCCAATCCAGCGGCGGCCGGTTGCGATAGGCCCAGGTCATGAAGCTGCGAAACAGGTTGAGGCCCTCGGGCGGGTCGAGTTTGAGCAGCGCCGGGCAGATATCGAACAGGGTGTGCCAATAGGGCAAAAGGCGCGCATCCAGATGCACGAAGTTACGCGAATTACTGGGGTATTCAGGCGGAACAGGTGCCGCGCGCAGGCGACGGGACGCCTTGCTGACCAGGCGGCTGGCGCCTGCGGGCAGTAGGAGGTTCATGAAACGCACTCACAGTCATGACGATGGAACGCCTCCTGGTTTCAGGAGGCCCCGGGGCGGACGTCAGAATGCAGGTGAAGCGCGGGGGTTCGCCGAGGGCCAGGAATAACGCGGCGGCGCCTTGTTGCGTCGTTCATGGGTCGGACGTGGCGTTCGTCCCAGGCCTAACAGCCAGGCCAGCCCGACCAGAAACACCAGCGCAAGCGTCAACGCATTGCAAACTGGGCAAGCAAAGTAGTTCGAGATGTTGCTGGAAGACGGGCTGCCCAACCCTTTGTCTGAAACTGGCGCCTGGCTGCCATCCACCGAACAGAACGCCCCGCCGACGCCATTGAGTGTCTGGCCCGTCATCTGTCCATGAGCCAAACCGCAGACGAACAGGTTCATCAGCACGCAAAAGTACAGGGCCCAGGCGATCAGTGAACGGTCGGGGTGGGTCAATTTCATGGCGGCGACTCTACCACCAGAGCCACAAAAGGATGAAGCACGGCACGCCCCTGTGACAGAACGTCGCAGATTACGTGTCGCCGCCAGGGTTGGTAGACTTGGCGCCCTCCTCCTTTACTCCTTTTCAAAGCCTGATGTGTAGATCCAGAGCAATGCAGGCGTTTCACAGGACGCACCGTCGATGAGTACGCTATTCACCCGCCGCAAAGTGCTGACCGGCATGGGCCTTCTGGGCCTGGGCAGCCTGCTGGGCGGCTGTGACTACAGCCCCAAGCTGAACTTCAAGTACGGCAAGGACTTGAGCGACAAGATCATGGGTCGCACCTTCAAGCTCAAGAACACCGCCGGCGAAACCGTCACCCTCAGTTCGTATCGTGGCCTGATGCCGGTGGTGTTCTTTGGTTTCACCCAGTGCCCGGCCGTGTGCCCGACCACCCTGGCGCGTGCCGCCCAGGCCAAGAAGCTGATGGGCCGCGACGGCGAAATCATGCAGGTGGTGTTTATCACCCTGGACCCGGAACGCGACACCCCCGAGATTCTCGACAAGTACGTCAAGGCCTTCGATCCCAGCTTCGAAGCGCTGTATGGCACCCCGGAAGAAATCGCCGTGGCCGCCAAGGAATTCGGCATCTTTTATGAAAAGATCCCCGCCGGCGACACCTACACCCTGTCCCACACCGCCACCAGCTTCGTGTTCGATACCCGTGGCAACCTGCGCCTGGGCCTGCGGGCATCCCTTACCGCTAAAGAGTGCGCAGAAGACCTGCTCACCGTCATGGAGGTCTGCTAATGACTGCCGTTCAACACCTCAAACGCCTGACGTTCGGCCTGACCCTGCTCGGCCTCGCAGCGCACGCCAGCGCCCAGGTGCAAGTGACCGACGCCTGGGTGCGCGCCACCGTGCCGGGCCAGCCTTCCAGCGGTGCGTTCATGACCGTCACGGCCGACAGCGACAGCCAACTGCTGAGCGTGGCCTCGCCCGGGGCCAAGGACGTGCAGATCCATGAAATGAGCATGAAGGACGACGTGATGCGCATGGGCCCGGTGGATTCGGTGGCACTGCCTGCCGGCAAAGCCGTGACCTTCGACCCCAACGGTTACCACGTGATGCTGATGGGCCTGACCGGCCAGATCAAGGAAGGCGACCAGGTGCCGCTGACCCTCACCGTGCAAAATGCCAAGGGTGAAAAGCAGACTGTCGACGTCAACGCCAAGGCGCGTGGGCTGGATGGCATGGACCATGGCCATATGGACCACAGCAAGATGCATTGATGGAAGACCGTAGGCGCGAGCCTGCTCGCGCCTAAGGAGAATGACGGTTTAGTCCACGATAAACAGCTTCGCCCCGACGCCCGTCGATGAGCGATGCCCTTCCATGTCATTGCCCACCTGGTAACTCATTCCAGCTGTCAGTGTGAACTGGCGGCCATCTTCCAGCTCCGTGTGCAACTCGCCTTCAAGGCACAACAGCACATGCCCGCGCCAGCACCAGTGATCCGCCAGGTAGCCGGGCGTGTACTCGACCATGCGCACCCGAGTGGTACCAAAGTGACAGGTGCGCCACAAGGCGCTGCCGGTGACGCCAGGGTGGATACTGGGTTCGAGGGTGGACCAATCGGTGGTGCCAAAGGGGACGGCGGTGAGATCCATGGTGGGCTCGGTGGTGGTTGAAAGCCTTTGAGGCTATTCACCTGGTGCCGCGTGCGATAGACACAGATCGACCGCATTTGTGGGATACAGGTATTCTGCCGGTCCTGCTCCCATGGATACGCTTATGCAGATCGACCCTGCCTTCGTCCTCCACCAAACCGAACACTGGCGCCTCAACCATCACGTGGCTTCCGCATTGCCGGGGTACCTGATGCTGGGTGCCAAAGCGCCAATCCACTCCCTGGCGGAGATGCCGGAAGCGGCACTGGCCGAGTTGGGCGGTTTGCTTGCGAAGATCCAACGGGTGATGGAGGCGCAGTTCAAGCCGAAATGGCTGTACATCAGCCGCTATGGGCACATGCCGGGATTCCCGCTGCATTTTCATTTCATCCCGGTGTACGACTGGGTGGAGGACGCGTTTTGGCGGGATGAGCGATATCGGGTTCTGCAGGGTTTTGGCGCGCAGCCTCCCGCGCGGGCCCTGACCGACGGGGCCGAACTGACGCTGTTTGTGTGGCGCGAATTTGGCGAGAGCACTACGCCGCCGCAGGTCCAGGGGGAATCAATCTACCCAGTGATTGCGCGGTTGCGCACGGCTTTTCGGTCGATGTGATGAACATTGGCGCTGTCGAGCTCCGGCGCGGCTGCGAAGGCGGCAGCATTCCCAACATTTTCGTCGCCTGACTCACCGGCAAACCAGCCCCCACATCGGGAACCGTGCTCAGTCAGGCGCTCAGCCGTTTTGTCATCGGGATGCACACTAACGCTAACCCCGAGGGCGAGTGGTAAATCGCCTGCTTGTCCCCCACGTAGCCGCAGGCTCGATAGAACGTCGCTGCGTTCAACGTCGCATCCAGCACCACGGTTTCAATCTCCAGCTCGCGCGCCACGCTCTCAAGGTGATTGAGCATCGCCTTGCCATACCCACGCCCGGTGAATTCGGGCAGTACAAACAGCGCGCCCACTTCGTTGTTGTCCAAGTCGAGCATTCCAGTGGCTACCGCCTGACCGTTTACCTGCCCCAGGTAAAACAGTTTATCCATCAGCACGCCGTAGCCATCCTCGGCCTTTCCCCTCGTCCACAGCATCATTTGCTCGCGCGTGTAAGCGCCGATGCACTGGCTGCAGATGGCCTGCAAACGGATGTCGAACGCCACCTGCGCATCCTCCGGGGTAGCCCGTTTTATCTCCAGCACTTCACTCTCCCTCCATAATCCGCCGTCTTCGCAGCCTCGCTAAAGCTCGACAGCTCCCACATTTTGATCGTCGAACTGTACAGGCGATGCAGTCCCCTGTGGGAGCCGTCGAGCTTTAGCGAGGCCGCGAAGGCGGCAGCATGACTGGCAGTGATCTTGCCTGATGCCTATGATGTGGCCTTTCGCTCAACACCCCCTGGACACCCCATGCCCGCACTCACTTTCCGCAACGCCCTCCCCGCTGACGCCCCGCGTTGCTTCGAGATCGAAACCACCGCCTACGAAGGCGACGAAGCCGCCACCCTGGGAAAAATCGCCACGCGCATTGCGCAGTATCCGCAGGGCTTTCTGATTCTGGAAGCCGATGGCGAGGTGGTAGGTTTTATCAACTGCGGCTGCGCTCATAACGTGGTGATGTCGGACGAGGCATTCAAGGAGTTGGTGGGGCATTCGGCCGAGGCGCCGAATGTGGTGATCATGTCGGTGGTGGTCGACCCGGCGCATCAGGGCAAGGGGTATTCCACGGCGTTGATGACCGAGTTTGTGCAGCGCATGCGCGGGATGGGCAAGCAGACGATTCACTTGATGTGCAAGGAGCGGCACGTGCCGCTGTACGAGCGCATGGGCTATCGCTATGTGCGCCCTTCGCCGTCGGATCACGGTGGGATGGCGTGGCATGAAATGGAAATGGCGCTCCAGGGATGAACGCACCGCGTATTGAAGTCAGCGACCAACCCAACCCCGACGCAGAGCGCATCTTGGGCCATGGCCTCGCTGCCTTCAACGAAGCCATCACCGGCTACAACGATCGCCGCTTGCTCACGGTGCTGATCAAGGACCCCGACACCCAGCAAATCCTCGGCGGCATCACCGGCAAGACCACCTTGGGCATGGCCTTCCTCGACCTGTTCCACCTGCCCGATTCGCTGCGCGGCACAGGGCTCGGCAGCCAGTTGCTGCAAGCCTTCGAAGATGAGGCCCGGCGCCGGGGTTGTGCTAACGCGATGCTATATACCCTGAGTTTCCAGGCGCCGGGGTTTTACGAGAAGCATGGCTGGGTGCGGTTCGGCGAGATACCGTGCGAACCGCAGGGCAGCAGCCGGGTGTTTCTGTCTAAGGTGTTGTGACGCGCACCGGCGGGGTTATTCTTCCTCACCCGGCAACGGAAAAATCACTTCCTGGGTGTCCAGGTTCCGGATGCTCGAATAGGTGCGGTATTCAGTGCTGTAGTTCGGCCCCACAGGCCCGATACCTTTGGTGCTGGCCGTCAGGCGATAGGTCACCACGTAACGCTGGCCGGCTTTGAAGTCGACGTCGTCCGCGCCTTTGTTGCAGAACGCGCCACCAGTGCCCAGGGCGTTCATCGACACGTTGCACCAGCGCAGCGAGTGCTTGCCCGGCGTGAGTTTGAGGGCTTGCTCACCGCTGACGTCGAGGATCGAGCGACGTCCTGCCCCGGGCAGCGGTTGACCATCTACTTCGACGGCCAATACCAGGCGGTGGAACGGCACGCCCAGCTCGCGCTCGCGCCAGGTGTCGAAGTACACGAGCACCGCGTCCGGCGCGTTGTTGGACAGGTCGACCGGGTGAAGTTTTTCCGGGGCCCAGTCGCCCTGGTAGTTTTTGTAGTGGTAGTCGGAACAGGCGCCGAGCAGTGGGAGAGTCAATACGGCAGCGAGTTTCAGCAGTTTCATCGGGAGGACTGTCCTTGTGAGCGATGAGATCCTATCGACATCATCGCGAATATCTTGAGGTGAATGCCACTGGCGATTAGCGGCAGCCACTACCAGCTTCCGCAAGCGCCGCCGCTGGAACCACCGGCGCCGGAGGAGCTGCTGCTCGAGCTACTGCCGGAGCTGGAGCTGCTGGCACTCGAGTGTGAACCGCCGTCCGAGCTTGACCCGATCCCGCCGTGGGCCTTGCCAAAGATGAACAGCGCCGCGCACTGTTTGCCGAGCAAATGGTGGCGATCGTCAGCCATGACTTGCCCCCCTCACCCCGAAGGCAGCGCCGAAGCCAGCCTGAGCGCCGATCGCGTGCAGCAGATCATCGGCAACCGGGTGGCCAACAGCGTGGCCTATGGCGACCTGCAACAGCCGATCACGGTAACGTCGCGGCTGGGCGATGGCGCTTGCGAAGTGTCAGTACACGATTATGTTTCGGCGATTCCCGACGTGTTGCTGGCCGGGCTGTTCGAGCCGATGCCCCATGGCACCGACCAAGGCAGCGATGTACGCAGTGTGGGCCTTGGCCTGCATAGCGTGCGCAAGTTGGCCAAGGTACACGCCGGGGATGTGGCGGTGAGTTCCTGTGCCACACTCGGCACCACGTTTACCGTGGAGTTTCAGGGCACGTAGACGCTGCCCTGCATGACCGGCTCCACACTGCCCGTCAGCACCACACCGCCCTCGCCTGCCCAGTGCACGGTCACCGTGCCGCCGTCGCATTGCACCTGCACCGTGGCATCCAGCAACCCACGTCGAATCCCGTTGACCACCGCCCCACAGCAGCACGAGCCGGAACCCAACGGCACGCCACCGCCGCGCTCCCAGATACGCAGGCGGATATGGCCCCGGTCGAGCACCTGCACGAAATGCACATTGGTCTTGGCCGGGAACAGCGGGTGATTTTCCAGCGTCGGGCCCAGGGCAGCTACGTCGATAACAGCAATGTCTTCCACGAAAAACGTGCAATGGGGGTTACCCATGCTGCACGCCGCCGGGTTGCCTTCCAGAGGCAAGGTGCGTGTGTCCATGGCTTCAGCCAGCGGCACTGCCGACCACTCCAGCGAAGGTTCGCCCATGTTCACTGACACTTGCCGCCCCGGCGCACGCGCGCAGGTCAGCAGGCCCCGGTCAGTGCGCAGCACCACCGAATCCGTGCCGGCCTCATGCATCAAACGGTCGGCCACACCACGGGTGGCGCTGCCACAGGTCGCCAATGGCGTGCCGTTGGGGTTCCAGAATTTGATGCGTGCGGCGGCGTCTTCACAGTCGAGCAGCACGGCCAGTTGGTTGAAGCCGATTCCGGTGTGGCGGTTACCCAACTGGCGGGCGATTTTCGGGGTGATCGGATCGTCGAGGCCACGGCGGTCAACGATCATGAAATCGTCGCCGTGGGCGTGCATTTTTACGAACTGCAAAGGCATCGGCTGTCCAGTGGTCGACCTGCGGGGAGAGTGAAGGATACTCTGAACGGGCCCAACCCCATCGAGAGCAACGCATGTTAATTGTCTTCAGCGGACTGCCCGGCACCGGCAAAACCACGATTGCCCAGGCATTGGCGCGCCAGATCGGCGCGGTGTACCTGCGCATCGACGTGATTGAACAGGCGATCCGCGAGGCGGGTGTGTTGTCGAGCGATGTGGGCACCAGCGGCTATGGCGTGGCGAATGCGCTGGCGTTGAGCAATCTACGCTTGGGTCACACCGTGGTGGCCGACTGCGTGAACCCGGTCGAGGAAAGTCGGGAGGCGTGGAAGACCGTGGCGGCAACGGCAGAGCGGGCGTTGCTGGATGTCAGGGTGATTTGCTCAGACAGGCTGGAACATCAACGGCGGGTAGAAGCCCGTGCGGGGGACATTGCCGGCCTGGTGCCTCCAACCTGGGCGTCGGTTCTGGTGCATGAGTACGAAGATTGGAATGAAGCACCGCTGACGGTCGACACCGCCTTCATGACACCAGATCAGGCAACTGCAATGATTTTGACAAGTCTCACTTCTATTGCAGAAGAGGTCTTTGTAGTGAGCGGGCCCCTCAGAGCACACTCCCCATAGCCTTTATCAACACCAGGTCCCGCGCATAAATATCCGGCGCGTATACCAACCCACCCTGGCGGTCGACCTCGACCGTCCAGTAGCCCAACAGCACCGGCACCGGTGTGGCCAACCTGAACTCATGGGTCACGCCGGTCGCCAGCAGCTCATCCGTGCGGGCGCGTTCGGCCGGGCTTACCAATAAATCCCTGAGCACCAACGGTTGCTCGACCCGCACACAGCCCGAGCTGAACGCCCGCGGCCCTTTGGTAAACAGTGGCTGGCTGGGCGTGTCATGCAGGTACACCGAAAACGGGTTGGTAAAGCGCATCACAATCTTGCCCAGCGGGTTGCGCGGGCCGGCTTCCTGGCGCAGCAGGATATTGCCGGGGCGTGCCCAATCAATTTGCTCCGGTGCCAGCGGGTGGCCTTCAGCGTCGAGCACTTGCAGGTTTTGCTGGCGCAGGTATTCGGGGTTGAGGCGGATGGCCGGGAGCTTGTCCTCGCGCATGATGGTGGGCGGGATGGTCCAGGTGGGGTTGAGCGTCAGCCGCGTGATGCGCGATTTGAGCAGTGGCGTCTGACGTTCGGCGCGACCCACTTGCAGGCGGGTTTGCCACACCGGGATGCCGCTCTGGTACACGCTCAGTTGCGCGGCGGCGACGTTGACAAGCACGCCTTCAGGTTCCAGGTCCTGGGACAGCCAGCGGAAGCGTTCAAGGTTGATGCGCAGTTGTTCGCGACGGATCGCCGGGCTGATATTCAGTTCAGCCAAGGTGCCGGCGCCGATCACGCCGTCAGCCTGCAACGAATGGCTAAGCTGGAAGGCCTTGACCGCCTTGACCAGCTCGTCGTTGTACTGCTTGCCGCTGGAGGCGTTGGCCAGGTAGCCGCCACTGATCAGGCGTCGCGCCAGTTCCGGCACGCGTGGGTCTTCCATGCCGGGGCGCAAGAGTGGGCCGCTGGCGACCGGGTCCCAATGGGGCAACGGCTGCTGGCGCACAGTGGCATAGGCGTTACGCAGGCTGCGGTAGAGGTCCGCGCTGGGGCGAGCCTGGTCAAACGCCTGGGCCATGTCTTGCAGGCCGGTGGCGGCAAAGGCCAGCACTTCGATGTTGGGATCGCGGGTGGGCGGTTGGGAATGCCACAACGGTTCGAAGCGCGATTGCTGCAGGCGCCCGTAGTGCAGATCCTGCAGCGCTTGCAGGTAGCTTTGACTGATACTGATATCGCTGCACAGCACATTGGCCGTGGCGTGCGCCGAAGGCAAGCTATAGTGGGTGGGGTTCAGGCCGTCATCGGCGAGCATTTGCAGTTGGGTGTGCAAGGCTTGGCGGCGATCTTCGGCGGACCACAACGGCGCATTGCCCTCTTGTTGGTAGAAGGCTTGCAGGCGCAGTTGGCCGACGGCATCGATCTGCGCCGCCAGGCCTGGGCAGACACTGAGCAGTTGCGCCAACGCCTGCTGCACGGGCGCCAGATCGACCGGCGCCGGCGTGGTCACCGGCAACGGCTCAACCGGTAGCGCGTCGGCTGTCGCGACCAATGGTGCAACGAGCAGGCAAATGCTCAAGTAACATGCGTGTTTTTTGAACAATTGTCTTAGCTCCAATCCACAGCGGGGGAATGTACTGTAGATGTTGAATTTTCTTTGCCGCCTCGGCCTGATCGCCATGCCCTTGGTTACGTTGAGCAATTTTGCGCTCGCCGCCAATGGGATTCCTCCTTCCTTGTATAGCAGCCTGGCGCGATCGGCTCCAGAACTCAATCCCACAGTCTTGAAAAGCGCCCTGAACGCGGTGCAGTGCGCGGTTAATAACGGCGAAGAACGTTCCGATCGCCTGGCCGTTATTGATTACTCCCAGCCCTCGACCGCCCGTCGGCTGTGGATCTTCGATTTGCGCAAGAAGACCCTAGTGCTGCGCGACCTGGTGGCCCATGGCGCCAAATCCGGGGAGAACTTCGCCACGCAGTTCTCCAACCTTGAGGGCAGCCATCAATCCAGTCTGGGCCTGTTCCGCACCCAGGAGAGCTACCTGGGCACCCACGGTTACTCACTGCGCATGGATGGCCTGGAGCCGGGCTTCAATGACCAGGCCCGCGACCGCGCCATCGTCATTCATGCCGCCGACTACGTGAGCCCGTTGTGGAGCAAGCGCGAAGGCCGTATCGGCCGCAGCCAGGGTTGCCCGGCCGTGCGCCCGCAGGTGGCGCGCCAGGTGGTGGATAAACTCAAGGATGGGCAGTTCATGTTTTCGTGGTACCCCGACCAGCGCTGGTTGAAGTCTTCGACGTACCTCAATTGCAAACCCCAACAGGTGGCGAGTAGTCGTACAATCCGTGGCGGATAGCCTGTCCCCATAGATAAAAAAGTGAGCGTCGAATGCTTCTACACCAATCCACCTGGATCGAGATCGGGCAGTTTCTGGAGCGCAGCCGCACGGTGGTGATCCCCATCGGTTCCAACGAGCAGCACGGCCCCACCGGCCTGCTCGGTACCGACTGGATGTGCCCGGAAATCATCGCCCATGAGGCGCAAAAGAATGCCGACATCCTCATCGGCCCGACCTTCAATATCGGCATGGCCCAGCACCACCTGGGCTTCCCCGGTACCATTTCGCTGCGCCCTTGCACCTTCATGGCCGCAATTGGCGACTGGGTGCGTTCGCTGGCCGGGCATGGTTTCGAGAAGATCCTGTTCCTGAACGGCCATGGCGGCAATATCGCCACGATTGAAGCGGCGTTTTCCGAGCTGTACGCCGAAGCGAGCTTTGCCCGCCGCCCGGCCGGTTTTGCGTTGAAACTGGTGAACTGGTGGGACCTGGAAGGCGTGAGTGAACTGGCTCAGCGCCAATTTCCAGTGGGCCATGGCAGCCATGCCACGCCATCGGAGATCGCGGTGACGCAGTGGGCGTACCCGGACGCGATCAAGACTGCCGACTACTCGCCACAAATCGCCAACACCGGGCCGATCCGCGAAGCGCTGGACTTCCGCGCGCGTTTCCCAGATGGGCGCATGGGCTCGGACCCAGCGCTGGCGACGGTAGAGAAAGGGGGGGAATTGGTGGCGCTGGCGGCTCAAGGGCTGATCAAGACGGTCAACAACTTCAGCAACGAAGCCAAACCTTAAGCCCTACACACATCCAACTGTGGGCGCTGGCTCGCCAGCACCTACAGGGATCGTGTGTTACTTACATTCCTGTGCAGCCAGCTCCAACCGCGACGGCGTAATCGTCGACGCCAGCGGCTTGCGTCCATACAAGAACACCTTGGCGCCCTCCTGGGACTTGTAGGCTTCCAGTACATCGTCAGCGGCAATCTTACTGGTCAACAACACCCTGGCGTGGCGCGAGCCCTGTGTCACGGTGGCGGTAATCCCGTGCTTTTCCAGCTTGGGCAACACACATTGCACATAAGCCTCGGGGGTCTTGCTGGTTTGCAGGGTCAGCGTTGGTGCGTTGGGAGCAGAAACACAACCGGCCAGCAACAGGGAAGCAAAGGCCAAGCCCGGGGCGAAAGAAAAGCGCATGAAAAATTCCTGCCTATAAAAATAATGGTTCACATCAACCCGCACGGACTAATGCCTTGAGCGACGCATCGAACTGCTTCAAGGCATCCAGTTGCACATCGCGCTGCCGCTCGATCTGCGCGGCAATCTCTGGCGCGGCCTTGTCACGTACCCACACCGATGGCACCTGCTTGTGCACCGAACCTTCGGCCTTGGCGATGTAGTGCAGGTTCGCGTCATAGAACCGCGCAATAAAACGCGCCTCGACCTGGTCATTACGCTGGGTCAACAGTTGGTTATGGGTATCGAGCATCACGACCACATCGGGGTGAGCCTGCACCAGGGCATCCAGGTTGTCGTAGACAGTCACCGACAAAAAACTGCCTTGCAGCGAGTTCATCAACCAATCAATGGCCAATTCCGGGTCGGAACTGTTGACGAACGCCTGGCGGATACGCACGTCGAGGGCATCCTTGGCGCCATTCAAGGCCATGTCGTGATAGCGTTCAAGGTAGCTGAGGTTGTCGCGGGTGGTATCGCTCAACAACACACCTACCGATTGCGTGTGCCGCAGGGAGTCTACGCTAATGACGACAGGTAGCAAATGGCTATCATCGGCGAGTGCGACGTTGTTCACGGCGACCGCGCCAAGCATCAGCATCATTAAAACAAGCTGAATAAATGTCCTCATCACGCATTTCCTTGAACAGCGTCTCGATGGGGGGATTTTCCGCTTTTCCTGCAAAAACAGAACTTGCGATCCGTGATGGTGACTATTATCTGAACCGATAGTGCACTGATAAAACCTATAAGGACCACGCCATGAAGCCCCACCAGAAAACCTTCGACCGCATCCGCGAAGCCGTCCTGCCGGAGTTTCGCGAGCGGGTCGCCGATTACCTGGCCGACTATGAAAACGTACTGCAGGATGACGCGGCGGATGCTGGACAAGTCACGGCCAGCGCCCAGCAACTACGCGGTTACCTGCGTGGTTTGAATACCACGCGGGTACTGGGCATGGCCGACTGGGAAGACCTCGACCGCCGCGTCTTGCACATCACTGAACGCTCTACAGTGCAGGGCGTTGTTGATTGACCCACGCCTGTACGGATGGCCGCTGCCACTGGCGCTGCGCGTAATCCACCAGTTCGGCGGGCACGCTGTCGCCGTTGAGGATCAGGCGGTTGAGCATTACCGCCAGGTCTACGTCCGCAATCGACCACTCGCCGAACAGGTACGCCGGGTTACCTGCCAACAGCGTTTGTGCCGCACTGATCAACTTCGCAGCGCCAGCTTCAGCCACGGATGAAAGGGGTGGCATTTTCTGCCCATAGAACACCACCATCGTCGAACGCTCCTGGCGAATCGGCAGCAAATCGCTGCGCAGCCACGCCTGCACCTGCCGCGCCCTCGCCCGCTGCTTGGGGTCGGCCGGGTATACCGGCGTTTCGGGGTAAGCCTGTTCAAGGTACTCAGTGATCGCCGAAGACTCCGACAGCGCAAAATCACCCTCTACCAAGGTCGGCACGCGCTGGGTCAGCGACAGTTGGGCGAAGTCGGCTGTCTGATTCTGCGCCGCGTCCAGGTCGAGGGTGAGCGTATCGAACGCCAGGCCCTTTTCCTTCAAGGCTACGAACACCGACATCGCGTAAGGGCTGGTGTACACGTGATCAACATACAGGCGCAACGGACGCTGGCTCATAACGGCTCTCCTTGAATGGAACTCCACGCTACGAGATGTACGACGAGAAAGACAATGCGCTGTTTTTATGGGGGCATTCCTCGGCGGAATACCGGGCTAACCAGCAAACCCGCCCCTGTCCAGAAATGCACGTTCCTCATACGTAGTCTGCCGGGCCAACACCTCATTACGATGGGGAAAGCGCCCGAAGCGCTGAATAATCTCAGCGTGTTCCTTGGCCCAATGGTAGGTGCTGGCGTCCAGTTGCTGGTTCAGGATCAGAGAGCGCTGCTGATCCGCCGGGTCCTCCGAATGTTCGAACGGCAGATAGCAGAACGCACGCAACGCCGGGTCGATCTGCTGGTCCAGCCCAGCGTCCACCATGCGCTCGGCATACAACCGCGCCAGCGGGTCGGTGGCGAACATGTGCGCGGTGCCACGAAAGGTATTGCGTGGGTATTGGTCGAGCAGGATCAGCAGCGCCAGCGCGCCCTGGGCCGAGTCCAGCCAGCTTTCCAGTTCGCGGCGGGCGGCTTGCAGGTGGGCGGCATGGAAGGTGTCGCGGAACGTGGCGTCGAAGGCGTCGTCCTTGGCGAACCAGCGTTTGGGGCCGGCCTGTTTCCAGAAGTCGATGACGGATTGTGGGGTAGTCATGGTGAGGGGCCTACACAGCGATTTCGCTGAAGGTACCAGAATCCATAGGACGCCAAGGATCAATGTGGGAGCAACGAATCGCGGCAACGCGCAGATTAATGTTATAAGATAACGCCAAATTTCCACCCCTCCCTGTGACCCCGCCCATGACCGATGCTGTTCCGCTACGCCAACGCCTGCTTTCCATCGACGCCCTGCGCGGCCTGGTGATCCTGTTCATGCTGCTGGACCACGTGCGCGAAACCTTCCTGCTGCACCGACAGGTCAGCGACCCGATGACCATCGACAGCACCGAGCCCGCACTGTTTATCAGCCGCACCCTCGCCCACCTGTGCGCGCCAGTGTTTGTATTGCTCACGGGGTTGTCGGCCTGGCTATACGGCCAGAAATACCAGGGCCGCCGCGATGTCTCGGCGTTCCTGTTCAAGCGCGGGCTGTTCTTGGTGGTACTGGAATTTACCTTGGTCAACTTCGCCTGGACCTTCCAGCTGCCGCCCAGCGTGATCTATATGCAGGTGATCTGGGCGATTGGCGTGAGCATGATCGCCCTGGCCGCGCTGGTCTGGTTGCCGCGCCCGCTGTTGATCGGGGTGGCGGTGGTGATCATTGCCGGGCACAACCTGCTGGATGGGCTGCATTTCGATGCGGGTTCGGCGTTGCATATTCCGTGGACAATCCTGCATGAGCGCAACTGGATCGAAGTGGGCGACTCGCTGCGACTGCGCACCACTTATCCGGTGCTGCCGTGGATCGGTGTGATTGCCCTGGGTTACAGCTTGGGCCCGCTGTTTGCCAATGGCATGCAGCCGGCGTTTCGCCGACGTTATCTGTTGTTGGGCGGTGTGGGTGCGTTGGGGGGGGTTGTGGTATTGCGCACGGCCAATGGCTATGGCGAGAAGTCCTGGCAGGCGTATGACAGTGGCGTGCAGATGTTGATGAGCTTTTTCAACGTCACCAAGTACCCGCCATCGCTGTTGTTTTTGGCGCTGACGTTGGGGATTGGGTTGTTGCTGTTGCTGGCGTTCGAACGTGCGGGGCAGAAACGCTGGATTGGCGTGCTCGCCACGTTCGGGGCTGCGCCGATGTTCTTTTATTTACTGCATCTGTATGTATTGAAAGTGCTGTATGTCACGTGTGTGGCGTTGTTTGGCCTGAACCATGGCAACTACTTTGGGTTCGACGGCATGGGCGCGATATGGCTAATGGCGCTGTTGTTGCCCCTGGCGCTCTACCTGCCAGTGCGCTGGTTCGCCGGGCTAAAAGCGCGACGCCGGGACCTGGCCTGGCTCAAATACCTCTGACCTGACGCAGGCCCGCTCCCACATTTTTGACTGTGTTTGACTCAGGAATCAGGCCAGTTCGGCGCGCAGTTGACGGGCTGCCGTCACCAGGTGGATCAATGCCGCTTCCGTCTCCGGCCAACCTCGCGTCTTCAACCCACAATCCGGGTTCACCCACAACCGCTCCGCCGGAATCCGCTTCGCCGCCTTGCGCAACAGATTGGCCATCTCCGAAGCATCCGGCACGCGCGGCGAGTGGATGTCATACACGCCCGGCCCAATGTCATTCGGATAAGCGAAGGCTTCAAACGCATCCAGCAACGCCATATCCGAACGTGAAGTCTCGATGGTGATCACGTCAGCATCCATCGCCGCGATGCTTTCGATCACATCGTTGAATTCGCTGTAGCACATGTGGGTGTGGATCTGGGTTTCGTCACGCACACCCGAGGCGCACAGGCGGAATACTTCGGTGGCCCAATTCAGATAAAACTGCCACTGCGCCTGGCGTAGCGGCAGGCCTTCGCGGAATGCGGCTTCGTCGATCTGCACGATCTTGATACCGGCGGCTTCCAGGTCCACCACTTCATCACGAATGGCGAGGGCCAATTGACGGGCCTGCGCTTCACGGCTCACGTCTTCGCGGGGGAACGACCACATCAGCATCGTCACCGGGCCGGTCAGCATGCCCTTCATCACCTTGCCTGTCAGGCCTTGGGCGTAGCGTATCCATTCGACGGTCATGGCTTTCGGGCGGCTCAAGTCGCCCACAATCACCGCCGGTTTCACGCAGCGCGAACCATAGCTCTGCACCCAGCCGAAGCGGGTGAATGCATAGCCGTCCAGTTGTTCGGCGAAGTACTCGACCATGTCGTTACGCTCGGCTTCACCGTGCACCAGCACGTCCAGGCCGAGGTTTTCCTGCACCTCCACGGCGTGCTTGATCTCGCTGTGCATGGCTTCGACGTATTCGGCTTCGCTCAGTTTTCCAGCCTTGTACGACTGACGCGCCAGGCGAATCGACGCGGTCTGCGGGAACGAACCGATGGTGGTGGTCGGGAACAGCGGCAGTTTGAGGCCGGCACGTTGCTTCTCGATGCGCTGGGCAAACAGTGACGGGCGCCGGCTGTCCTTGGCGGTGATCGCAGCCACACGGGCTTGCACCGCAGGTTTGTGGATACGCGGCGACGCGGCGCGGGCCGCTTGTACGGTGCGGCTCTCAGCCAGGGCCGCCAGTACGCTTGGCGCTTCTGGCGCGTCGACCGCACGTGCCAACACGGCGACTTCAGCGCACTTCTGCACGGCAAACGCCAGCCAGCTTTTCAGCTCAGTATCTAATTTGTCTTCACGGCCCACATCCACCGGGCTGTGCAACAAGGAACAGGACGGCGCAACCCACAAACGATCACCCAGTTTCTCATGGGCGTGCTGCAAGGTAGCCAAGGCCTTTTCCAGGTCGCAACGCCAGACGTTACGGCCGTTGACCACGCCCAGGGACAGCACCTTATACGCCGGCAGGCGGTCGAGGATGGTCGGGTACTGGTCCGGCGCACGCACCAGGTCGATGTGCAGGCCATCCACCGGCAAGTTGGCGGCCAAACCGAGGTTCTCTTCCAGGCCACCGAAGTAAGTCGCCACCAGTTTTTTCAACGGGTCGCGCTGGATCTGGTTGTAGGCACGTTCAAAGGCGTTTTTCCAATCCTGCGGCAGGTCCAGCACCAGGATCGGCTCGTCGATCTGTACCCATTCCACACCCAGTTCAGCCAGGCGCTGGAAGATCTGGCCGTACAGCGGCAGCAGGCGATCAAGCAAATCGAGCTTGTCGAAATCGCCGCCCTTGGCCTTGCCTAGCCACAGGTAAGTCAGCGGGCCGACCACCACCGGCTTGACGTTGTGGCCCAGTTCGCGGGCTTCCTGGACTTCTTCGAACAGTTGCTCCCAGCCCAAGTGAAACTGCTGATCCGCACTGAATTCAGGCACCAGATAGTGGTAATTGGTATCGAACCACTTGGTCATTTCCTGGGCGTGGGCACCGCCGCAGCAGCTGTCGCTGACACCACGGGCCATGCCGAACAGGGTCTGCAACGTGGCGTTGCCATCCGCCGGGCGGAACCGCTCCGGGATCACACCGAACATCAGTGAGTGGGTCAGTACCTGGTCGTACCAGGCGAAGTCACCGGCTGGCAGCAGTTCAATGCCGGCCTGTTTTTGCAAGTCCCAGTGGGTCTTGCGCAGGTCACGGCCAACCGCGCGCAGGCCGGCTTCGTCAAGTTCGCCCTTCCAGAACGCTTCCTGCGCTTTTTTCAATTCACGATCGCGTCCAATGCGCGGAAAACCAAGGGAATGAGCGACTGCCATGACTTACAACTCCAATGTCAATATTTATGGAGCCATTGTCGGCAGATGCAGATAGTGAGACAAACTCATTTTATTCGAGATGATCACAAGATCTGCTCATGTTGATGGATGGTGAGCGGGCGACTCCCGCATTTGATCTTCTGGGTTTTCAGGGTTGAAAATGCCCGGACAGCCTTCCTTCGATACGCAAAATCGAACGACTTCCAGCACAGATCCGTATGTTGGAAGCCCAAGCTATCGCCGAAGGGTTCAGATTCCTTACGTGCCTGATGACCGATTGGGACGACCACGCCAATCGATTCGACCAACCGGGCGAGTGCCTGTTAGGCGTATTTTGCGAAGGGCAACTGGTTGCTGTCGGCGGTCTTAACTGTGACCCCTATGCACCTCCAGGCACGGGACGACTCCGTGCGTCTACGTTGCGCCTTCAGATTAAACTGCGGGAGTTGTCGAGCTTCAGCGAGGCTGCGATGGCGGTATGTCAGGCGGCATCTCTATCGGCAATGCCGCCGTCATCGCGGCCTCGCTGGGGCTCGACGGCTCCCACATTGGTTTTTGCAGTGCTTTGAGAGTAATTACATCAATGGAATCGAATAACTCACGAACAGCCGATTCTGGTCCTGATCCCGTGCGACCTCGCTGCGCGAAACCCCATTACGCCAGCCAAACCCAACGTTCTTGAACGTACCGCTCTGCACCACGTAATCCAGGGAAATATCCCGCTCCCACTCGCTCGCGTCATTACCGCTGGTGGTGAGGATATGCTCGCCCTTCAAGTACATCAGCGACGCCTTCAAGCCAGGCACCCCGAGCGAAGCGAAGTCATAGGCATATTGCGCAAACGCCGTGCGCTCACCGGCCTGGATGAAGGTCTGCACGGTGCGGTCGGTGTAGAGGTACAGGCTGGAACCACCCTCCCCTTTATTCACCAAACCGCCCTGGTTGAGTTGGGCGAAGTTGCTGTCGTCCGAGACTTGCTGGTAACCGGCAGTAATCGCGTGTGGGCCCAGAGAATAGATGAACGCCGCGCTCCAGGTGTTGTTGTCGATTTCACCGGTGCCGTTCTTGGTATAACCGCCAAGTTTGTAGCCTTCGGCACGACCGGCGACGGTGCTGTTTTTGCCGTCAGACGTGGTCTTGAAGTAACGCAGGTCAGTCTTCAGCGAGCCGTATTCGCCGAGCGGCAACACGTGGATCAGCCCGGCAAAGTGTTGTTGGTAATAATCCTCAAGGTTGGCGTAGTAGTACTGAACCATCAGGTCCTTGGTTACCTGGTAGTCGGCACCGGCATAGTTGAATTTATTGCTTTCCTGAGTGCCACCCGCCGCGGCCAGGCCGCTGCGATCACTGGAGCCTCGACCGGTGGTGTGTTGCAGTTGGCCGCCGACCAGGGTCAGGTTGTCGATATCCTTGCTGGTGATTTGCCCACCTTCGAACGACTGCGGTAACAGGCGGCCGTCGTTGCTCACCAGGATCGGCAGGTTCGGCCGCAGGTAACCGTAGCGCGCCTCGGTCTTGGCAAAACGCGCCTTAGCGGTGGCACCGCCACGGCTCCAGCTATCGGCGGCCTTACCGTCGTCGTTGGGGATCATCGAGCTGCCCACATGGCGGCCGGCGCCGCTGTCGAGGGTCAGACCGAGCATGCCGACCGCATCCAGGCCAAACCCCACAGTGCCATCGGTAAAGCCTGACTGATAGTTGAGGATAAACGCCTGGCCCCACTCTTCAGTCTTCGACGGTGCGGCGGCGCCGTCACGGTTGTCGTTGTTGAAGTAGAAGTTGCGCATGCTCACGTTGGCTTTACTGTCACTCAAGAAATCAGCCGAAGCCAAGGGGCTCAGGGCAATGCCCAGGCCGCCGGTCAATACGCTTAATATATTCAAAGTGGCTTTCATCAGGACGAACTCCGGCGCGGAATCCAAGTTCCGGGCGCAAATAATGGGCAGCAGGAAGCACGCGGACAAACTCGGGTTGGCCGGTGCGTTAACTAACGTTTACGACTTAGTTGCGCGAAGTGAACCTCCGTAAAACCTCAGTCAATCAATCCATGAGCGTCATAAAACGGGTACGGCCCCGGGTAGTCCCCGAACACGCCGTTATGGCTGATCAAACCTTGTTGCGCCTCCCAGCGATGCAACAAATAGCCCGCCGGCTCCAGGTTGAAATGCGCGGGCGCCGCTTCTTGCAAATCCAGCACGATCTGGTGAGACGTGCCGGGACACACACAACTCAAGCTGCCGCCGAAACGTCGCTGCATCGGCCGATGCAGATGCCCGCACAACAGCCGCTCCACTTGCGGATGGCGTGCGACGACCTGCTCCAGGCCGGCGGCGTTGATGAAGGGTTCGCGGTCCATATGGCCGATGCCGCTGATGAACGGCGGGTGATGCAGGATCAGCAAGGTGGGTGCACCAGGACGCCGCGCCAGTTGCTCATCGAGCCACTGCAATTGGCTGTCCAGCAACTGCCCGCCATGGCCGCCGGGAATGGTGGAGTCGAGGCCGATCAGGCGCAGCGGATACTCGTCCATCACCCAGTCCAACGGGCCATCTGCCGACATTGGCAAATAAGGATGGTCACGGAACGCCTCCAGCAATGGCCCGCGTGTGTCATGGTTGCCAGGCACCAGGTAGCAGGGCATGTGCAGGCGTGCGAGTTCGGGGTGCAGTACGGCGTATTCATCGGCGCGACCGAAGTCCACCAAGTCACCGCTGATCACCACGATATCGGGCCGTGGGTGGCTGGCGTTCAAGTGGTCGACGGCGCGGCGCAACGCACCCAGGGTATCCACGACGCCGTAAGTCAGGCGCTGGCCGGCTTTGAGGTGCAAGTCGCTGATCTGCGCGACGAGAAACGGACGATTCACAATAGATTCTCAAGCATTCAGGGTGAACAACATGTGCGGCGCAACCGCCAGGGAAATCGGCGCGCCGACGGCGTACAGCTGGTTGTCGCTGCTGTCGACCAACAGCGGTTGCGGGCCGCCGACATCCACCAACAGGCGGCTTTGCGCGCCCTGGAAAAACTGCGCCAGCAGATGGCCGTGCAGGTGCCCCTCGCCCTCCATCACCCGCAGGTGTTCGGGGCGGCAGTAGACCGTGCCCGGCAGGTTGGCTTCGTGCCACGGCAACTCGCCGCCGCAGACTTTCAAGCCATGGGCCGACGGCTCAATCACCGCGAACGCATTGAGGTTGCCGACAAAACCCGCGACGAAGGCGTTGGCCGGTTTCTGGTAGATGTCCCGTGGGCTGGCCAACTGGGCGACGCGACCGTGTTCCATCACCAGGATGCGATCGCCCAGGGCCATGGCTTCACCCTGGTCGTGGGTGACGAACACCGACGTAATGCCGAGCCCGCGCAGCAGTTCATTCAACTCGCTGCGCAGGCGTTCGCGCAGTTGCGCGTCCAGCGCCGCCAGAGGTTCATCCAGCAATAAAACCTTGGGGCGCGGCGCCAACGCACGGGCCAAGGCCACGCGCTGACGCTGACCGCCGGAGAGTTCATGGATGCTGCGCTTGCCGTGGTTCTGCAAACCCACCAGTTCCAGCAGTTCTTCACAACGCTTGTTGCGCTCCGGTGCCGACATGCCGCGAATTTTCAGGCCGTAGACGATATTGCCCGCCACATCCAAGTTGGGAAACAGCGCATAGTTCTGAAACACCATACCCACATCGCGCCGCTCGATGGGCAGGCGGGTCACGTTCTGGTCACCGAAAAACACCTGGCCCACATCCGGGCGCTCCAAGCCGGCAATCAGGCGCAGCGTGGTGGTTTTGCCACAGCCGGACGGGCCAAGGATCGCCAGGGTTTCGCCGCCTTCGACGGTCAGGTTCAAGTCATGCACGGCCACGGTGCCATCGGCGAACGCCTTGCGACAACCTTGCAGGCAGATAGTGATAGCGGTCATCGACGCTCTCCACGGGACAAACGGGCACTGATGGCCTGCAGTGCAATCAGCAGCGGCACGATCATCAGCAAAAAGATAAGGGTGTAGGCGCTGGCGATTTCCAGACGCGCCGAGGCGTAGCTGTCGGCCAGGCCGACGGGCAAGGTTTTGGTCATCGGCGTGTGCAGCATCCAGGTCAGGTTGAATTCACCCAGGGACAAGGTGACCACCATCAGCACACCCGCCAGAATCCCCGCCCGGCAGTTGGGCACCACCACGCTGAAAAAGCGCTTGATCGGCCCCGCACCTAGGCTGGCCGCCGCCTCCTCCAGCACCGGCAATTGCTGACGCTGCATCACCGCCATCACCGGGCGTACCAGGAACGGCAAAGTGAACAGCACATGGCCGACGAGGATGAACAGCCAACTGCTGCGAAAGCTGCCGAACTGGCCGTAGGTCAGCAGCAAGGCCAGCGCACTCGCCAGGCCGGGCATGGCCACCGGCAGCACCATCAACTCTTCGAAGGCGCGGCTGAAGCGGTTGTTCATGCGCACCAAGGCGTAGGCTGCCGGCACACCGATGACACAGACGCACACCGCGCAGGCCAAGGCCAACTGCAGCGACAGCCACACAGTCGGCGAATAGGCCTGCCACACCTGAATAACCCAATCGAAGGTCAAGCCACTGGACACACCCACGAAAAAGTTGCGGGTCAGCCCGGCCAGCAACGACATCAGCACCGGCACCAGCATGAAGGCGCACACCAGCAGGGTGAACAGCAGTTGAATCACAAACAGCGATGAGCGTTTCACAGCACCGTCCCCGCGTTTTTCACCAGGCGTCGCGTGAGCAGCAACACCGCCCAGGTCACCGCACCGAGTACCACCGACAGCGCAGCGGCGACGGCAAAATTGGCGTAGTTGGTGAATACATTGTAGATCGCCACCGGGGTGACATTGAGCCGCGTGCCCAAGGTAAAGGCGGTGCCGAAAGCGCCCATGGACGTGGCAAAGCAGATCGCCCCACAGGACGCCAACGCGGGTGCCAAACCGGGCACGATCACGTCGCAGACCACGCGCCAGTGCCCTGCGCCCAGTGAATGCGCGGCCTCCTCCAGGCTGCGGTCGAGGCTTTCGCAGGCGGCCATTACCGTGAGAATTACTCGCGGAATCGAGAAGTACAGGTAGCCCACAAACAGCCCCGCCAACGAGTAGGCGAAGATCCAACGTTCACCGGCCAGTTGCAGGCCCAGGGCGGCAAACAGACCTTGGCGCCCTGCCAACAGAATCACCAGAAAGCCCACCACCACGCCGGGAAAGGCCAAAGGAAAAGTGAGCAACGCCACCAGCGCCGAGCGCCCGAAGAACTGCTGTCGGGCGAGGAATACGCCGCTGATGCCGCCGATCACTAACGCGACCAACGTCACCACCACCGCCAGGATCAGGGTTTGCCCAAGGCTGCCCAGGTACTGCGCGCTGCTGAGCACCTGCCAATAGCCGCTGCCACTGCTGTCGCGGCTCTCGGCGCCAAGCATCATCAGGTGTGCCAGCGGCAACAACCAGAACGCGAGCAGTACTGCAAAAGCCGGGGCCAGCGCCCAGGCTGCATGCCTTGCCGATGCGGCCACTTACTTGACCTCGTTAAGGTATCGGGCAGCGAAGGCTTCCTGCACAGCGGCCATTTTTTCGTAGTCCACCACACCAGCACGGGCGTAGTCGCTGTCCGGGAGGAACTGCGCGGCCACGTCAGCCGGCATTTTCATTGGCCGCACTGGGCGCAAGTAGGCCTTGGCCCAAAGCGCCTGGCCTTCGTCCGACAGCACGAAGTCGAGGACTTTTTCGGCATTGGCGCGGTGTGGTGCATTGGCGACCAGGCTCATCACGTAGGGCACGCTGATGCTGCCTTCTTTCGGAATCACGAAGGCGACGTTGGCGTTGTCTTTGTAGCGCGCGCGGTAGGCGTTGAAGTCGTAGTCCACCAGGATCGGCAATTCGCCGGACAGCACCCGCGCATAGGCGGTTTGCTTGGGCACGATGGGGGCGTTTTTCGCGAGCTTCTGGAAGTAATCGATGGCCGGGGCAAAGTTGTCCAGGTCGCCGCCCATGGCGCGGTTGATCGCCACTGCCGACACGTAGCCGACGAAAGCACTGGACGGGTCAAGGTAACCGACCATGCCTTTGTATTCCGGTTTGAGCAGGTCAGCCCAGCTTTGCGGCACCGGCAAACCACCGAGCGCGTCGACATTGACCATGATGCCCAAGGTGCCGGAGTGGATCGCGAACCAATGCCCGGCCGGGTCTTTCAGGCCAGCGGGAATCTGCTCCCAGGCCTTGGGTTTGTAAGTGTCGACCACGCCGGCTTTTTGCGCCTGCAGGCCGAAGGTCACGCCGTAGTAGACGACATCGGCGACCGGTGCGGCTTTTTCGGCTACCAACTGCGCCAAGGACTGGCCGGAGTTCTTGTTGTCCAGCGGCACCTGCACGCCGGTGCTGGCGGCGATGGCCTTGAGCTGGGTGCCCCAATCGGCCCAGTCCGGCGGGCAGTTGTAGCAGATCGCGGTTTCGGCGGCCTGGGCCACGCTGGCCGCACCGCACAGCAACAGGGCTGCCAGGGTTTTACTGAGTGAGCGCATCAAGGGTCTCCTCGTAGGGTTGAGTACTTTCGCCAGGCCGGATATGGCAAGGCAGGCAATGGGACGTCGGAGCATTGCCGGCGATTTGCGCCAGCAGTTGGTCAATCACGGTGCTGGCCAACAGCGCAATGGGCTGCACCACGCTGCACAGGGTCGGGTGCATCTGGGTGCCGAGGCTGATGCCGTCGAAGCCCATCACCGAAAGCTGTTGGGGCACGTTCCAGGCGTTGCGACGCAGTTCGGCGATCAGGCTGATCGCCAGGAAATCGTTGGAGCACACCAAGGCGGTGGGTGCATCGTCGCCGTGGAGGAAAGGTTCGATGGCGGCGAATTCAGCCTGGGTGTGGGCCGGCATTTCGATCACCGGACGGCTCTTGAGGCCGTATTCCTGCATGGCATCGCAGTAGCCGGCATAGCGCAGGCGAGCGCGGTCCGATTGCAACGCGGGGCCGGCGACCATGCTGATGCGCCGGTGCCCGGCTTCGAGCAAATACCGCGTGGCCATGGCCATGCCGGCCCGGTTGTCGACCGACACCGCGCTGTAATTGGGGTTGCTCGGTTGGTGATAGGCCAATACGAACGGGGTTTTCTCGGTGTTCAGGCTACTGAGCACGACGTTGCTTTCGGCATCGGTGACCGTCAGCACCAGGCCGTCGACGCGCTGGCGGAGCAACTCTTCCACCACAATGCTTTCGCGCTCGCTGCTGTAGTCGGTGGTCGCCAGCAACAGGCTGTAGCCGCGCGAACGTGCCGCGCGCTCCATGGCCTGGAACTGTTCAGCGAACACCGGGTTGAGCAGGTTGGGCACCACCACACCGATCAACTGGGTGGTTTGCAGGCGCAATTGGCGACCCAGCAGATTAGGACGAAAGCCCAGCTCGCGGGCGGCGGCAAACACCTGCTCACGCGTCGCCGGGCGCACCTGGTCGGGGGAAGCAAAAGTGCGGGCGGCGGTGGCGCGGGATACGCCAGCCAGCCGTGCGACGTCTTTCAGGTCAGTCATGGTTACTCGCTTGAGATCGATCTCATTGGCGAGGACAGTACCGGGAGAATGTGGCATTCCGGCGGTAAGGAGATGACAGTTTGATGGCACCTGACTTGCTATACACAGATCAAAATGTGGGGTATGCCCATAGATGGTCATACTCCGCAGGTATTATTGAAAACCAAGGGCAGCAAATTCCGCCCACTAACCTTTCGATCTGATCCAAGTGCGGGCACAATGCGTGTCCTTTTTTGGCAGGCACCGCCGCAGGCTCTCAAAAATGATCAAAACGCCGTACTACCTCATCGATAAACAGAAACTTCTGGTCAACATGCAGAAGATTGCTTATGTGCGCGAGCAGTCCGGCGCCAAGGCGTTGCTGGCGCTCAAGTGCTTTGCCACCTGGTCGGTGTTCGACCTGATGCAGCAGTACATGGACGGCACCACCTCGTCGTCGTTGTATGAATTGAAGCTCGGCCGCCAGAAATTCGAAGGTGAAGCGCACGCCTACAGCGTGGCCTGGGCCGACGATGAAATCGAAGAGATGCTGGACAACTGCGATAAGATCATCTTCAACTCGATCAGCCAGCTGCAGCGCTTTGCCGAACGTTCCGAAGGCAAGACCCGTGGCCTGCGCGTGAACCCGCAGGTGAGCAGCTCCGACTACCTCCTGGCCGACCCGGCGCGCCCGTTTAGCCGCCTCGGCGAATGGGACCCGGTGAAGATCGAAGGCGTCATTGATCAGATCTCCGGCTTTATGTTCCACAACAACTGCGAGAACGGCGATTTCAGCCTGTTCGACAAAATGCTCGGCACCATCGAAGAACGCTTCGGCGCGCTGCTGCACAAGGTCGAGTGGGTCAGCCTTGGCGGCGGCATCCATTTCACCGGAGAAGACTATGCCGTGGACGCGTTCTGCGCGCGCTTGAAGGCGTTCTCCGAGAAGTACGGCGTGCAGGTCTACCTGGAACCGGGCGAAGCGGCAATCACCAACAGCGCCTCCCTGGAAGTGACCGTGCTCGACACCCTCTACAACGGCAAAAATCTCGCCGTGGTAGACAGCTCCATCGAAGCCCACCTGCTGGACCTGCTGATCTATCGCCTCAACGCCAAGCTGGCACCGAGCAAGGGTGAACACACCGTCATGGTGTGCGGCAAATCCTGCCTGGCCGGGGACATCTTCGGCGAGTATCAATTTGATCGTCCGCTGGCCATCGGCGATCGGCTGTCGTTCATCGACACCGCGGGCTACACCATGGTCAAGAAAAACTGGTTCAACGGCCTGAAAATGCCGTCCATCGTAGTGAAACAACTCGACGGTACAGTCGAAGTGGTTCGTGAATTTGGTTACGACGACTACCTGTCCAGCCTTTCGTAAGCTGGCGGATAAAGGAGAGATAAAGCAATTGAAAAAGAACGTTCTTATCATTGGTGCAGGAGGTGTCGCCAAGGTGGTGGCCCACAAGTGCGCGCAGCACAACGACGAACTCGGTCGTATTGCTATCGCGTCGCGCAACATCTCCAAATGCCAGGCCATCATCGACAGCGTCAAGGCCAAGGGTAGCCTCAAGGTTCCCGCCGACATCCAGGCCTTCGCGCTGAACGCCCTGGACGTGGAAGCGACCAAGGCCCTGATCCGCGAGACCGAATCGCAGATCGTCATCAACGTGGGTTCCGCGTTCCTCAACATGTCGGTACTGCGTGCCTGCATCGACACGGGTGTTGCGTACCTCGACACCGCGATCCACGAAGAGCCGGGCAAGGTCTGCGAGACCCCGCCGTGGTACGGCAACTACGAATGGAACCACCTGGAAGAGTGCAAACAGAAGAACATCACCGCCATCCTTGGCGTGGGCTTCGACCCAGGTGTCGTCAACGCGTACGCCGCGCTGGCGCAGCAACAGCATTTCGACCGCATTGACTCGATCGACATCCTCGACGTCAATGCCGGCTCCCATGGCAAATACTTCGCCACCAACTTCGACCCGGAAATCAACTTCCGCGAGTTCACCGGACAGGTGTGGAGCTGGCAGAACAGCCAGTGGACCAGCAACACCATGTTCGAAGTCAAACGCACCGACGACCTGCCGGTCGTCGGTTCGCAGAACCTTTACCTCACCGGCCACGATGAAGTGCACTCACTGTCGAAAAACCTCGACGTGCCCAACGTGCGCTTCTGGATGAGCTTCGGCGAACACTACATCAACGTGTTCACCGTACTGAAAAACCTCGGCCTGCTCTCCGAGAAGCCGGTCACCACCGCCGAAGGCCTGGAAGTCGTGCCGCTGAAACTGGTCAAGGCCGTACTGCCCGACCCGTCTTCGCTCGCGCCGGGCTACACCGGCAAGACCTGCATCGGCGACCTGGTCAAAGGCACCAAGGACGGCCAGCCGCGTGAGATGTTCATCTACAACGTGGCGTGCCATGAAGAAGCCTTTGCCGAGACAGACAGCCAGGGCATCTCGTACACCGCAGGCGTTCCCCCCGTAGCCGCTGCGCTGCTGGTAGCGCGCGGTGAGTGGGATGTGAAGCACATGGCCAACGTCGAGGAACTGCCCGCTGAGCCGTTCCTGAAAGCGCTGGACGTGATGGGGTTGCCGACTCGGATTAAAGACGAGAACGGTGATCGGGCTTGGGACGCGATTGCCTGAATAGGCGATAGCTGACCACAAAAAAATGCGCCCCGAGGGGCGCATTTTTTGTTGGGACTCACATAAATCCCAAAGAGCAATGAAAGTCAAAATGTGGGAGCTGGCACTCCGCCCCAGATTCTCGGATATTTCTCACAACCGTTTCAGGTTGTCGCTCGGAAGTGCGCTGACTAACCTCTCTGCCGTCGCTGCCAATTCAGCGACCGGATTTGACCGTCCGTACCCGAATACACTTATGCCAACATCGATTCAGGCGTTTTTTTTACGTCTGATGTATCGTGTCGCGGCAGTTGTACGCGGGATACCTTCGGGTATGCCGGGCTCCTCGGGACCGGTCGGTCAACCCGCGTATAGCTGCCACCCTATTTCGTTTGACCGCGAATCGTGGCGGCTCCATTCCCGACGGAGCTTCACCATGATTAAAAACAGTCCAAATCCCCCAGAAACACTCTTCACCGTCCGCACCGATTTAGGCACGGAAACCCTGCTGGTCAACGCCTCCCAGGACCTGGCCTCCATCAACGACATTGCAACTCATCTAGCCTTTGAAATCGACGGTGCTCAACGCAACGTCGCACTGGGTATCTGCCGCATGCTCGAAGGTGTGCAACTGCTGGTCGACAAGGCATTGGACGTTGCCCACCCGGCGGCTTGAAGATGGACGGGATAGAGCGCCTGAGCTATCTTCGGGCGCTCTATCGACCGCCCCCAAACAGGAAGTTACCGCTTGAGCACGTCCCCCCTACTGCGAGGCCGCACCTTCGCCCTCCTCGCCGGTATCGCCTTTATCGCCGTAGACCAACTCGTCAAACTACTGGCCCTGGTTACACTGCAAGCCAACAGTTTCAAAATCGGCGCCAGCCCCATCAACCTCGCGCTGGAACTGAGCCTTAACCCGGGCGCCTTCCTGAGCCTGGGCGCGGCTTTGCCGCCGCAGGTAAAACAGCTGATCTTTATCGTCGGCGTGGCGGTAGTGGTGGCCTGGGCGATGTGGTGGTCGCTTTCCAACTGGAGCCAACCGCTGCGTAAGGTCTTGCCGCTGTATGCGATTGCGTTGGGTGGCATTGCTAACCTGATCGACCGGGTTTTCCGGGATGGGCATGTCGTTGATTACATGGTGCTGAATGTAGGGCCTACGCATACCGGCGTGTTCAATATTGCCGATATCGCAATCACAGCCGGGGCGGTCTATTTAATGATCGACTTATTTGTAAAACCGCGCAGGGTTTGAGTCGATGAGCAGTAACGTAAAGGACAACGCCTTATCCTCTAAGTCAATTTGTCGATTACGTAGTGTTGAAACCAGGCTGGCTGTGTGTCCGAAACGATATCGATATCCTCGCCTTCGGTAATTTCAGCAAGCTGAGCGAAGCTAGGCTCACCATCTTGCGAGTTATCAAAAATATAAGCTCTGCTTGAAAGTAATATGGCCTCGGAGAGATTCTCCAAAGACCGCTTGTAGCGAGAGCGAATCTTGTCTGCAGGAACATCATGCCCTCCGATAGATGCCCTGTAAGCAACCCGCGCAACGTTAATATCGGCATCTGCAGTAGCAACGTAGTAAACGTATACCCGATAACCAGCGGCTTTTGCATGCCGCAGCAGCCCAATCTTGCTGCTGTCTGACATGACGGTCTCGAACGTGAAACTCACCCGCTCCTCAATCAAGGAAACTCGAATAAAGTCAGACAACGCAGACGCTATATAGGAGTCAACTTGTCGTGAGGGAAAAGCAATTTGATCGCCGTCCACGATCAGGTCTTCGAGCTTGGCAAGAGAATCAGGGAATTTTAAAAGTAATGTATGGCCACGTAAGAACGGAATCGCCCGAATGGCATACTGATCAAGCCCAAACGCAGCGAACTCAAAGACCCCCGTTTCACGGATGCTCAACTCAATTGCATCAGGGTTGATGTAGTTCACCAGCAAATGAGCCGGAACTTTCGAGTTGAACGTGCTCTTTCCACTCCCGTTCGGTCCGGCGAACATCCGGACGCGGGGGGTGGTGCTCAAGCCTGAATCTGCGCCTGGGTGGACCGTCGATCCAAGAGAGACTTCCTGGTTTTCAAACGGGTGCCTGCCTTGAGGGTGCCGTAGGTTTCCACGGGGCGGATAACCAACGTTTCTGTATTTGAGACTTTCACTAGCTGGCCGGCACGGACCACAAGCACAGATTCGCCCTTGGAAAGGGCAACTTTATAAGCATCACTGAATGCCTTGGCTGCAATAGAGGGAATACTCGACTCTTGTGCAAGAATCTGCGCCTCAGTGATTTGTGGCTTAACTTTTTTACGTGACATGTTGGTCTCCGGCTCAGGACAGGGGCAGATCAATGGCGGTTAGCATAGATCACCTCAAGCGTCGAACGCAGAGTCGACTTTACCTCAATGTGTGTCCCATGTCCTCACACCCGGCTTGCGAACCAACATATGCGTACTTCCCGTCCGAGACCTCAAAACACCGACCACCCAATCCGCTCACTCAACAACTCCAACGCCTTCATCCCCGCCAGCGAGTTCCCCGCCGCGTTCAGCTCCGGCGACCACACGCACACCGTAAACTGCCCCGGCACCACCGCGACAATTCCGCCGCCGACCCCGCTCTTGCCCGGCAATCCCACGCGGTAGGCGAAATTCCCCGCCTCGTCATACAGCCCGCTGGTGGCCATGATCGAGTTGACTTGCTTGGTCTGGCGCGCCGTCAGGATTTGCTCGCCGCTGTGGGCGCTGGTGCCCTCGTTGGCGAGAAAGCTGAACGCCTTGGCCAAGTCCAGGCAGCTCATCTGCAATGCGCAATAGTTGAAGTAGCTGTGCAGCACCGCGTCTACGTCGTTGTGGAAGTTACCGAAGGACTTCATCAGGTAAGCCATGGCCGCGTTGCGCGCGCCGTGCTGGGCTTCGGAGTCGGCGACGACGCTGTTCACCAGAATCTGCGGGTTGCCGGACAGGCGCCGTACAAAGTCGCGCATCGACAGGATTGGTACGGCAAAGCGCGATTGGTTGATGTCGCAGATCACCAGCGCACCCGCATTAATGAAGGGATTACGTGGGCGGCCACGTTCAAACTCCAACTGCACCATGGAATTGAACGGTTGCCCGGAAGGCTCGTGGCCCAGGCGCTCCCAGATGGTTTCACCGCCGTGGTCGATGGCCTGCACCAGGCTGAACACCTTGGAGATGCTCTGCACCGAGAACAACGTATCGGCGTCACCGGCGCGGTAGGCCGAGCCGTCGTTGCCGTACACGGCGATGCCGATCTGGTTGGCGGGTACATCGGCCAGCGCGGGGATGTAGTCGGCGACTTTGCCGAGGCCGATCAATGGACGAACTTCGTCAAGGATCGAGTCCAGCAGCGCCTGCATGTCTTGTCCTGTCATCTGTCTTTGAATCAGTGATAAGCGGGGCGCGGAGGATACTTCAATGCGCGCGCAAGCCCCACACAATATCTACCACCCGCTCGGCCACCACCAGATACACCAGGATCAACAACAGCTGTAGCGCCAGGTGATAACGCAGCTTGGCCAATCGACGGATGCCATCGCTGACGCTCAACAGCATCGACAGCACAATAAGCCCCCAGCCGGCCACGCTGGAGGCAAACACCCCGATAAACAGGTCCTGCTGGCTCACGAGCGTATTGGTCCCTGCCGCAAACAACAGCACGCACACCAGCAGGTTTTTCACGTTGTCGAAAATCTGTGTGCTCAGATCGTTTTCCAGCAAGGCAAAATACCGCTTCCATAACGCGAGCATGGGTAAGTACCGGGTAGGGATCGCTCGTCAATCAAAGTAGTCCAATTGCCCGTACACTGCACCGCTGCGCTTACCCAATGAGGACTTTTGCATGAAATTGATGATCGGCCTGGCCGCCCTGCTGTTGGTATCGGCTTGCACTTCAACAGCGCCTACTACGCCACCTGCGCAAGACTCCGCCGCGTCGACGTGCCTGGCAGGCGGCGGCACGATGAAGCAAGTCGGCAAGTTGCAGAGCTGGAAATGCATCACGCCGTACAAGGATGCAGGCAAGGCGTGTACCGACTCTAGTCAGTGTGATGGCGAGTGCCAGACCAGTGTCACCACCCAAACTGGCAGCACGCCGATCAGCGGCACCTGCCAAGCGGACAACAGCCACTTTGGCTGCTCGGCGACGGTGGAAAAAGGCAAGCTCGGCCGGGCGATTTGCGTGGACTGAGGGTCACCCCGATAGAACTGTGGGGCTGGCTTGCCTGCTCCCACATTGACCGAGTTCAGCGTGTGAGATCAGCGAGGCCCATGTGCTCGCGCAACGTCGCCCCCTCATACGCCGTGCGGAACAACCCCTTGCGCTGCAAATGCGGAATCACACCCTCCACACACTCCGTGAACGAGCCCGGCAGGTACCCCGGCGAAGCCAAGGTCACCTGGGAACCAGCCTGGCGTCCCAGGAGCATATCGGTATTTCGTCGTGGAGCAGCCCCCTTCGCGCCATGGTTGGCCGCTTGCAGGCGCAGCCGGGCAAACAGGCGGCCCAGGACGTGATACAACTGTTGGGCGGCGTCGGCCATAAGGGCGCATTTGAAGCCACGCTGCTCACCCAGCGCCTGGCCACCCTGGCGATTGTCGGCATCGGCGACCTGGAACCCTCGCAACTGCTGCGCAACAGCGGTAACTACTACACCGAAGACATGCGCCTGCTGGCCGAGCGCGGTGCCGTGGGTGATATCTGCCTGCGCTACTTCGATGCCCAGGGCAAGCCGGTACTGGAAGAAGACGAAGAATTCGTGGTGTCGGTGGCGCTGCCCAAATTGCGCTCGATCCACCGCGTGCTCGGCCTGGCCGGCGGGTTGAACAAGGTCCAGGCGATTCGAGGTGCGCTCAAGGGCCGCTACCTGGACATCCTGATCACCGACCTGGATACCGCACAGGCCTTGAATCACTAAACTCATTATGGAGATCGACCGCTCATGACATCCAAGCTCGAACAACTCAAGCAGTTCACCACGGTGGTCTGCGACACGGGCGACCTTGAGGCTATCAGCCGTCTGAAACCGGTCGACGCCACCACCAACCCGTCGCTGCTGCTCAAAGCCTCGGCTATCGCACACTACGGCGACATCCTGCGTCACTCGGTCGACCTGTCCAAGGGTGACCTGGGCCTGGCCTGCGACCAGTTTGCGGTGGCCGTAGGCTGCGGCATCCTCAAGGCCATTCCAGGTCGCATCTCGACCGAAGTCGACGCGCGCCTGTCGTTCGACGAAGACGCGCTGTGGGCCAAGGCCAACCAGCTCATTGAGCTGTACGACAAAGCCGGCGTCGGCCGCGACCGTGTATTGATCAAACTGGCATCTACCTGGGAAGGCATTCGCACCGCCGAGCGCCTGGAAAAAGCCGGTATCCAGACCAACCTCACGTTGTTGTTTTCGTTCGCCCAGGCGGCGGCCTGTGCCGATGCCGGGGTGTTCCTGATTTCACCTTTCGTCGGCCGCATCTACGACTGGTTCCGCAAAAGCACGGGCCTGGACTACACCGGCGCCGAAGACCCGGGCGTGCAGTCGGTTACGCGGATTTACAACTACTACAAGGCCAACGGCATCAAGACTGTGGTCATGGGCGCCAGCTTTCGTACCCTCAGCCAGATAGAGGAATTGGCCGGGTGTGATCGCCTGACCATCAGCCCCGAATTGCTGCAAAAACTCGATGAAGACCACGGCCCGCTGGAGCGCAAGTTGGTGCTGGGGGCGACGGGCGAGCCGCGCCAAACCATCGACGAGGCGCAGTTTCGCTGGGCTTCCAACGAAGATGCGATGGCGACCGAGAAGCTGGCCGAAGGCATTCGCCAGTTTGCGCGAGATCAGGAAAAGCTTGAGGCGGTATTGGCTGCGCTCTGATGAGGCTGCGTACTTTCGGTCCCGTGGCGACCTGACAGTCGCCGAACCTTATCAGGTATAAATCGATAAAAAGGTGGGGGGCTTGCTCGCTCCCACCGTTTTGACCGAGTTCGACCACACAATACCGGGTAAGCCCGCCGCGCTTTTGCTGTTGATCTGGGGCGAAGTCCTTTTGGTTACTTTTGGGTCTTTCTTTCCAAAAGTGACCCGCTGTAAAAGCGGAGCCATAAGCCGCCATTACCGCAGAAACGGCTATGCACTCACCCACCAAGAAACCCCACCCCCTGCAAAGGCAGTTCATAAGACTTCTTGACCGTGCGCACCACCAACGTCGACGAATAAGTCCGAATCGGAATATCCCGATAAGTCTCCATAAACCGATAGATATACTCCGTGTACTCCGTAGCATCCCGAAACTTGGCCACCATCACAAAATCAAACTCCCCGGTCATCAAGTAACAATCCTGAATCTCCGGGCGACTGGCGAGAATCTGCTGCATCCTGCGGTCAATATCCTTGCTGTCCCTGTCCAGCTTGATCAGGAAAAACGCCGTGACATGGATCCCCAGCTTGCGCTCATCCAGTACGGCGACTTTAGCCTTGATAACCCCCACGCTTTCCATGCGGCGAATCCGCCGGTAACAACTGGTGGACGACAGCCCCACGCTGTCACTCAACAACTCCAGGCTCTGGTCGCAATCCTTTTGCAACTTGCCCAGGATCTTCAAATCCATGGCGTCTGTCATCGGTTCCAAATCGTCCTTGAAAAATGCAATGAATCCGTCGCAATGACGGGCCAATTTGCACAAATCCTGCGCAGTGGCTAGTTAACATCGATTCAGCTTAGCAGCCCCGCCAACACCTGGCCTGAGGGCGGCATGAGAGGGATCTTATGATAGTCGCGAAACCGACATGGACCGCTGATATCCAAGGACTTTTCAGTGCACCCTACTGGGTGCCCGCCGCCCAACGCGCCGCCGTGGCGGCCACCTGGGTGGGCTGCATGAATGCCTACGACGTATTCCTGGAAGACCCGGCGTCGGTCAAGGCCTGGTCGGAAACCATCTACCAGCACCTCGCCTCGCGCAACATGCCGCTGACCACCGACCAGCAGCAATTCTGGCCGATCGACGCCCTGGAAACCTTCCGGCTGTGGGTCAACCAGGGGTGGCGGCTGAACAGCATTTCGCCGTTTGACCTGGCCGAACGCATCCCGCCTCCGGCGTTGCCGCACCCGGTTAAACGCGTACGCCAGGACATCCGCGCCCTGAGCCCAGAGCAATTGAACCTGTACCGCGCCAAGCTGGATGACCTGATGCACATCGGCGACCCGGACAGCGGCTCGCCCTGGCAGCGTTACGCCTACATTCACACAAACTGGTGCCTGCATTACCAAGAGGCCTTCGCCCTGTGGCATCGCGCTTACTTGCTGTACCTGGAAGCGTTGATCGACTGCGCGATCCCGTATTGGGACTGGATGGCCGCAGACGCCAGTGTAGACGGCAGCCCCCAAGCCGGTTTACCCCAGGCATTCCTTGATGAAACCTATGTGCACCCGCACACCAGCGAGGTGCGACGTAACCCGCTGCGCTATGCAGCGGCCAAGGATGGTTGTTCAAAGGTCTGCGCCACGGCACCCGTCGCGGGCGTGGAATGCCTGTACGTGCAACGCAACCCGTTGTTCTACACCCAGGGCGAGGCTTTTCGCGCCGAGCGGACCCAGCTGTATGGCATGAGCCGGATCTTCCAGCAGCAAGTGGTCGATGCGCTCGCGTTCACCACCTTCAGCCAGCCCCAAGGTGTGCCGGGTTATCCCTGGGCCAACATCACCGCCTTCAATCCGCCGCAACCCGACAACCTGTACCCCAACCGTGCGCTGAACTTCGACGGGCTCTACGAGCAACCCCACGACAACTATCACGGCTGGATCGGTGGCGACATGGCCGATAACGCCTACACCGCCTTTGACCCGGTGTTCTGCTCGTATCACGCCAATATCGACCGCATGCTCGAAGTCTGGATTCGCGCCAATCCGGCGGCGCAGTACACCACTCAGTGTCTGCTGCAGCCCTTCGCCGGGGCCCAGGCCGACGATGTGACCTTCACCAGCGCCGATGCCTGGCGCTACACCACGCTGGGAGACATGGCGCAGGACAGCCGGCACATCGGCTACGACTACGGCACCCCGGTGGCCCCGCAGTTCGGCGCAGCCAAAGCGATGGCTCCGGCCTGTTGCCAGGCGCAAGCGGCCGGCAGCGGGCCCTGGGTGGTGTTCGACCACGTGCGTTGCACCCACGACACGTACCTGATCGACGTCTTTCTCAATCAACCCGACGCCACGGCGCAGCACGCGAGTGCCGACAACCCGCATTACGTCGGGCGTTTCAGCCGCATCGGCATGGGCCTGGTGGACGACAAGGGCCGCTGCATCACCCAGGGCGTCTCCCGCGCACTGAATGCCGCGCGCGCCGTCAAGGCGCTGAACCTTGCCCCGACTGACGCGGCGCATTTATCGCTGATCGTGACTCACCCCGATAGCGGCCAGGTGTTGACGCCCGAAGCGTACACGCCACTGCCTGGCTTTATCGCCCAACTGGTGTGGGACGACCCACGCCAATCCTCCGCCGGCCCCGCTCCGGGAACCGGTTGCTGCTCCACTTCCACCACTACCCCTGCTGGAGAACGCACATGAGCACGCCCTTCACCCAATTCACCTCCCCTGCCGAACAAGCGCCCAAGGACTACAACAAGCTGGGCCTGGAGGACCAGCTGTCGACCTTCGAAACCAATTGGAACAACAACGTCACCGGCTGGACCCAAATGTCGGTCATCGGCAACCCCTGGTCGAACC
Organism: Pseudomonas sp. EL_65y_Pfl1_R83; assembly: GCF_963970695.1. Classification (NCBI taxonomy): domain Bacteria; kingdom Pseudomonadati; phylum Pseudomonadota; class Gammaproteobacteria; order Pseudomonadales; family Pseudomonadaceae; genus Pseudomonas; species Pseudomonas sp. EL_65y_Pfl1_R83. Next base: position 46,383 of record NZ_CAXAQI010000004.1, read on the forward strand.
TCAATGACGCACCGCGTTCGGGCTACTACAACCCGCTGGAAAGCGGCTACGGCACGCAGACACCGCTGACCATTACCTGGCAGCCCTTCCCCAATCGACTGTGGACGTTTTTCTACAACAATGGCGCCGCCGTGGTTCCGCAACTGGGCGGCACGGCCATGACCCTGGACCAGGTGATGCAGTTGACCGATCACGGCCAGATCACCCTTAACAACACGCTTTATTCGCTGTACCCGGACCCGGCGGCAACCCAACTGCAGATCCCCAAAGTGTTGTGCAAGTCCATCAACTGGCACGGCCCCTATGCCGATTTTTCGCCCTCGGGTCCACGAGGCTGGCTGGATGAGTATTGCGAGTGGTCCATCACCCGCGACCCCGACGGCAACATGCGCAGCATCATGTTCACCAGCGAGAACCCGGCCTACTTCCTGACCATGTGGAACATCGACCCAAATGCCGTGCTGGGGCTGTACCAGGCGTACGTCGACCCGCAGGTGAAACTCGAAGACCTGTACCTGCGCTACACCGCCAACGGCCCGACCGGCAATGCCGGTGACCCGGTGATCGATGAAACCACCGGGCGGCCCGCCTATGACACCGTCAACAAATGGAACGCCGGCACCGTGCGTATACCGGGCGTCTCAGGCGGCGCGATGCACCTGACCTCCGGGCCCAACACCCTGAGTGCCGAGATCTACCTGGCGGCCGCGGCTACCATCCTTCGGCCGATCCAAAGCAGCGGCAACCAACAGAACCTGATCTGTTGCGCTCAATACGGGCAGAACTATCGCAACTCCGACCCGCATATCGGCTTTTCCGCCAACCAGGCCGCGGTTAAAAACCTGATCTCGTTGACCAATCCCATCGGCCTGTACCTGCAACAGCCGAAATCCTTCAGCACCTGGAAAGGCCCTCAAGGCCAGGATGTGAGCAGCTACTGGCGCGTCACCCGTGGCACTGCCGGCACCGGCCCGAACAACTCCGACCAGATTTTGCAGGCGGTGTTCGAGGTGCCGCAAAGCGCGGGGTTCTCGATCAATGACATCACCATCAACGGCACGCCGATCGACTACGTGTGGGTGATTGCCAACGAATTAAATGTCGCCTTAAGCGTGACGCCAGCACCGTTGACCGCCACGCCCAAGGAATGCGACTGCGTGGCCGCCAATAACACCGATGCCCAACCCTGGCCCGTGCAACTGCTGCCATTGGACCTGTTCTACGGCCAGTCACCCAGTGACTTGCCGGCCAGTTTTGCACCCGGCAGCTCAGCTCAGTTCGTGCTGGTGGTGCAAGGGGCAGACCCGAACACCACCGTGGCGGATGCGCGGGTGCAGTTTTCCAACCCGGGGATCAGCGCCCAGGTCACGCAGTTCTTGCCGGATGCCTCGGCGATTCCCGGGCAGACCGACAGTGGCGGCACGCAAGGCTACGTCATGACCGTCAACGTCAGCGGCAACGCTGCGCCGGGGCTGGTCAGCGTGCGGGCGCTGAACCCCAGCGAAGCCGCCAACCCCAGCGCGGCCCAACACCCATGGGAAAGCGGCCTTGCGCTGGTGCCAGGCGCCTGACTGGTCCCTGCCGCCCATGCCTGGCGTGGGCGGCTCCCCTTAAGCCTTGAGCAAGGAATGCGATCATGTACGGATGGCCTCGCCCGCTGTGTCGGGCTCGCTTGAATGTTTTCTCGTTACTGGCCGGCGCCCTGCTGTCACTGGTGGCGCCGCCACCGGCCAGCGCTTCGGACGCGCAGACCTGCGTCCAGCAACTGGTGTTCGACCCCGCAAGTGGGGGCTTCCTGCCGGTGAACAATTTCGGCACCGAGCAGGACTTTCTCAATTGTTTCGGCTGGCAACTGTTCATCGCCATGAACTGGCCGGTCAATCCCGGCTGGCCGGCCGACCCGACCCTGGCGGGCGAGCCAGACACGCAAAGCAGCGCTGCACAGTTCGGCGTGCCGCAAACGCCCGGCAAGCCGATGAGCAACGCGCCGGTGTGGGCCAGCTACAAGGACGCCAACGACATTTTCCTGCCCGGTGCACCCAAACCGACCGGCTGGGGCGTGGAAACCCTGGTGCCGTCCAATTGCACCGCCACCGGCAACCTGAAAGCGCTCTCCACCGGCGCGCGCAAATTCATTACCGCCACGTCGGAAAGCGCGATCAACCGCAAGCACCGCTTCCACCTGTCCAGCGGCACCCAGGTGACCCTGCCCGATTCGATCATGGAAGCCGCCGGCGGCTGGCTGACGGACCAGTCGGGCAACCTGGTGTTTTTCGAGCGCAAGGTCGGCAAGGCCGAGTTCGACTACATCGTCAATAACGGCTTGTACGACGCCGCCAATCAATTGATCGTGGCGCAGAACAGCGACAACCGACACCCCGCCGGCCTGTCGTTGCCTGCGGGCAAGCTGGTGCGTGAGCTGCCGGCCAAGGCGCTGCCCCAGGAAGAATTGGGCGCCCTGGAACTCAAGGCGGCCTGGCGCGTCCTCACCCACAAACCCGAGCTGTACGCACGCTACCTGACAACCGTCGCCTGGCTGCAACGCCCTGACACGCTGCAATGCACCCAGGAAGTCGTGGGTCTGGTGGGCCTGCATATCATCAACAAGACCCAGACCCAGCCGAACTTCATCTGGACCACGTTCGAGCAGGTCGACAACGTGCCTGACGGCGGCGCTACACCGCCGCAGGGCTACAGCTTCAACAACCCGGCCTGCACCGGTGATGCCTGCACACCCAACGTCGCCCGCGTGCAATGTGACGCCACCCACACTCCGCCCAACTGCACGCCATTTAACCAACCGGTACAGGCCACACGGGCCAATGCCACGCCTGAGGACATGCAAGCGTTAAACACGGCGGTGCAGCAGACCTTTGCCCAGCAGACCCAGGGCCAATCAGTGTTCCAGTACTACAAACTGGTGAACGTGCTGTGGTCTAAAACGCCCAACGCACCTAACGATCCAGGCCCTGGGCCGAACGTGAAGACGCCGCTGTCCTATGGGCCGTTTGTCAGCGATCAAAGTGTTGCCGTCGCCAATACCACCCTGGAAACCTATGTGCAGACAGAGAACTGCAACGACTGCCACCAGTACGCGGCCATTGCCGGTGGTTCCAAATTGGCGTCGGACTTCTCCTTCCTGTTCGGCAGCGCCGACTCCGCGAAGAACACTCGCCTGATCAAACGCATCGAGGCGTTCAAGACCCTCAAGGATGATCATTAGGCGGGTGTTGCAGGCCTGACCCTCAGAGGGAGGCCGGCCCCACAGCCGACCGAGAAACGCCCGAAAAAAAGGGGCGATCATTGATCGCCCCGAACGGTACATCGAGAGGTCCTTTCCTAAGCCTTACAAACTGATCTGCTTGCGCTCCTCATCCGTCAACCGCGCCCGCGCCTGTTCGCTCAGCGGCCCCGCGCCCAGCACCTGAACCGGGCTGTTGGGGTTGTAGGCAGAGTTTTTCTGCTGCGGTTCCGGTTCACGCGGCAACGGCTCGCTGCCCAGGCTCAATACTTCCACCGTCATGATCGAAGGCCGGCCCTGCTTGGCCGCCGCCTGCTGGCTGCGCGCCGCGTCTTCCGCCGCCTGCGATGCCGCTGCCCCCGCCGCGCTGGCCGAGCTCATGGCTCCCGTGTTGACCGTGGCCGACACCGGCACCCCGGACGACTTGCCCTGGCTCTGGATATTCGCCGCGTTCACCACGCGCAACGCGGCGATGTTGACGTTGCCGGATACGCGAATCCCCGCCTCCCCTGCGTCGATGGTGCCCAACGGTGCGATCAGGTCGATGTCCCCCGCCGGCACTTCCGGAATCGGGTTCAAGGTCGCGATCCCCGCGCCCGTGCTCGGCACCGACGGCGACAGGCCGACGTTGCCCCAGTTGTCATAGACACGCTTGGGCGGCGTATACACCACGGTGGTCTTGGACCCGCGACCGGCGTTGATGTCGCCCTCGCTGGTCCACCCCATGATCGAACCGCCGAAGGTGGTCATGATGCGGCTCTGGCCAAGCAGGATGCTGCCCATGGAGTACAGCTGGATATCACCGGCACCTTGGGTAATCACGCCCGCCGTCGACGGGGGCGCCTCGCCTTCGATGCCGAAGGTCTGGCGGCCGCCTGGGGTGAGCATCTGGATCGAACCACCAAAGTTGGTGTGCACGCCCGAGCCGCCGAACAGTGTGATGTCGCCTTTGTAGGTAATCGGGTTGCCGGCCACGTCCTTGTCCGGGAACAGCGCCGCAATAGCGGCGCGGCCACGCAGGTAGCTGCCTTGGCGCACGCTGCCGTCGGTGTTGTACTCGCGCCCTGCGGCCTTGAGTTCGGCAAAGTACAGGTCGCGGGCAAACACGCGTTGCTGCTCGGCGGGCAGCGCCGCGTAGTAGGCGCGTGCCTGCTCGGTATCGCCGACAAAACCGAAGCGCTCGGCGAGCCAGGTGACCAGCTCGTTTTCGTACGTCTTGGCGACCTTATTGCCTTGAATCGACTCGCCAGGCTGCGCCAGGTTGGCGGGGTCCAGGTACGCCTCGACGAAGCGCCGGTAATCCGGCCCATGGGGACCGACGCCCGCCTGCATGACGATGCTCGCCCCAGGACGGTTGTCCCCGGCCAACAGGGGCCCGAGGCTGGTCACGCTGGACTCGCCCAACGCCCCGGAACCGGTCAGGAGGATATTGCGCCCCGCCGACAGTTCCAGCAGGCCGGGCCCGGCGACCTGGAAGTTGCTGTACAGAATGTCGCGGCCGGCGGACACCACGGAGATGTCGTTGAGGTTGTTGTGAAGGATCAGGTTGTCCTGGGTGCGTATGTCCACAACAGCAGTCGACTCCTGACCGAAGCGGCGACCGCTGCTGACGATATCGCGTCCAGCCATCATCCAGACCGGTCCATTGCCCTCATACCAGGTCTGGCCTTCATGCAAGCTGCCCGCCGCTGCACTGAAGGCAATCACGCGGCCACTGCTGACGCCGACCAGATCCCCGTCTATCGCGTAAAAACGTGCGGGTTCAGCACTGCCACCGGGAGACAGCGTGGCCGTCCCCGGCCCGTACACAAACAACGGCTGGCTGCCCGAGTTACCGTTAACCGACAGGTTGCTGGCCTTCACCGTGTTACCGATGCGACCCTGATACGCCGGATGCCAAGGCGTTGCCAGAGTACTTTGCGCCGTCCCGGATTGGCTGACGGTCATGCCGCCGGCGTAGATCGAATCCTGGGCCAGGAACTGCAACTGGCCGTTTTCGCCGGGCGCCAACAGCAGTGGGTAACTGTAGTTGTCGTCGCCATTCACCTGCGTCTGCGCCGCTTTACCGTAATACAGACTGCCGCCGGCTGCCGTAGCCCTGACGATCGATGGATAGACCACCGCCAAATCGGCCGTCGCGTCGGATCGGCTGAAGGGCGTGAGGTTGCCGCCCAGGGAAAACAGGTCGATCGACGTACCCTTGGTCCACAGTGTGAACCAACTGGTACCGGTGCCCTGTTCAGCCCCTTGAGCGAAGGGGGACAGGTGGGAGAGTACGACTCGCCCCGGGTCTTCGACGTTCTGCACCACCAGGTCACCCAGGGTTTGCAGATTGAACGTAGCATCGCCCGGCACCAGGGTCATTCCGCCGCGAGCCGCCCCACGGGTCGCGACCAGTGGGTCGTAGGCACGGGTTTCGCCGGGGCTCTGGAAGTTGGCGCTACTGCCATACATCACGTCGACACTGCCCACGGTAGCACTGCGTAATTGCACGTCACCTCGCAGGTTGACCAGTACACCATCACGATGGTCAGCGGTGTCGGCAACGCTGGCCGGGTTCAGTGCCCCACCGATGCGCACGCGCAGGTCGCCGCCACCGGTCAGTTGCAGGCTGCCATCGCTGGCGACCCGGCCCGTGCTGCCCACAGCCAGCACCAAGCCCTGGCTATGCGGGTTAGCCTCGACATGACTGGTGCTGTAGCCCAGTGTGTTCAACACGCCGGCATCACCGCTGACGTTGACATCCACGTTCCCGCCGCCAAGGGCACCGAAGCCGGTAAAGCCGAGCATCTTGTCCGCCGCCGTCGTTGCGGTGTAGCTGCCGAAATTGATCCACCAGGCCGTCGGCTGAGCTTGCCCGCCCGTCGCCACATCGCTACTGCCCTGGCGCCATAACCAATTGCCGACGGCAGCGGAGTCCACCCCGGCATCCTTGGGGTTGGGGCGCGTGGGGCTCAACGCGGTGAGGCTGGTGATATGACCGGTCAGGTCCCCTCCGACATTCAGCGTCAGGTTGCCCCCTGCCTCCGGGTACCAGGCCCGATACAGGCTGGTCGGCGAGCCATTGACGAACTGTTCAAAGAAGCTGCCGGGGTCGCTCAGCACCGTTTTACTGGACGGGTCAGCGCCTGTCGGCGTCGCCTTGGGCAGGTTATAAGGGTCGCCGGCAAAGGTGCCGGTCGACGAGGTGCCGGCCGTGTAGACGCCGTACAACGAATCCATGCTCAGGCTGCCCGCACTCAACAATTCCAGGTCGCCGGTGCCAGTGCGGATGACGCTGAATCGCGTGCTGGAAGGGGTGGCGGCGTATTCCTTGTCCGCCTTCAACAGGCAGAACTCAGGCGCACTGCCACACACCTCAGCCACAGTCGGGTATTCAATGCTCTGGAAAAACGCATCGGTCATCTCGGTATTGACGACCACAGTGATGCCTTGACTTGCCAACTGATCAACAGCGTACTGGGTGAATACATAGGTGACCTTGGGCTTACAGTACTCCGGCGATGCGGCACAGAAGTCCTCGATTGAACCCAGCCCGAAGCCATCGAGTACCGCCTGATCAATCGGTTCGCCCTCCTTGACGACCACACCGGCAAAGCCCATATCAATGACTGCCTGGGCGGTCCAGGTTTGCACGCCTTTTGCCGGAATTTCCTTGGCAAACATGCCGTAGTGGTTATCCGCCAAGTGGATGTCACCACTGCGCGGGTGGGCTTGCAGGATACGGCTGTCAGCCGCCTCGGTGTCGGCGCCCGCCACCAGGCGCAACGACCACGATTGAGTGCCTTCGGCCAGCATCGGCGAGATCGCCCACACCTGGCCGGCGGCGCCGGAAACCCCGACGCGCAGTTGCACCGACGTCGCCCCGTTGGGCAGTTTCACATCGGTGCCTGCGGGGATCAGTCCGCCCTTCGGCAAGGCTTTGGTGCCGCTGAGCAAGACGATGTTATTGCTCAGCGTTGCGCCGTGCACGGTGGGCAGCGGCACGCCTTTGGGCCAGATCATGGCTTGCAGGCGCGTGCCCTCCGTCAACAACGTGCCGGCCCCCAGTTGTGTGCCCGCCACCAGGGTTTGCGCCTGGCTGAGCAAGGTGCCGGCGGCAAACAGCAGGTTACCGCCGGCATCGCGCACATCCGCCGACAACACCCTGCCGGCGGGCAGCACCAGGTCCTGGTCCAAGGTCGCGGCCACCGGCAAGCGCGTGTCGGCAGCCACTGTCAAGCCTTTGATCGGCAAGTCGTAGTTAAGCGTGGCGCCCGCCGGGAAGGCAGTGCCGTCGGCCAAGGTCACGCCATTGCCCGGCACCACGATAGTCCCACCACTGAAATCGACACCCGGCAACAGCACCCAGCCTTTGTCATCCTCGGACACTGGCGGCTTGGCGAAACCGTCGTTGATGCTGCCGTAGATATTCAGGTCGCCGCCGGCACGCAGGGTCAGGCTGCCGGACTCGCCGCTGCCATACACCGCGTTGTTCTTCTGGCTGTTGGGGTTGAGGCTGGCATAGCGGTAGCCGGACAGGTCCAGATCGCCTTGCACCACCAGGTCGCCGTCCAGGGTTTTGCTGACGATTTCCACGCCTGGGCGCAGGTGGAAGGCATCGGCATACGTGGCGTTGTTCAACCCGGCGAGTTTGTTTTGCAACAGATCGTTATTGAGCAGCGCGGCATTGATAAAAGCCTCGCTCAAGGCGTGCTTGCCATCCAGGTAGCCCTGGGTGATCTCCTGATACGGTCTGCCGCTGGCGGTCGGGTCGGTTTTCTCCGGGGCATCGTCGTAGGTGGCCATGCCGTTGAGGGTAATCGAGCGCGCGCCCTGGATAGTCAGGCGCCCGCTGGCATCGATATTGATGTCATTGCTGCTGCCGTCCGGGTTGAACAACCGTGGCGCGTTCAGCTCCAGGGTGCCGCGATTGCGCCCATCGTTGCCGGCCGTGCCGTCGGTGCCGTGGCGCAGGTCGATGCGCACGCCATCGGCCAGGGTCAGTTGGCCGGTGCCGGAACCCAATACCACCATGGCGCGGTTCGGCGCGTCGATGATCTTGCCGTAACTGTCCACGCGCAGCTTGCTGCTATGGGCGTCGAGCACTGCCGTGCTGTCCAGGGTCAGGCCATTTTTGCCGGCCAGGTTGATGCTGCCGACCCGCTCACCGCTGGCGTCCACCAGGCCATTGACGCGCAGGCTGCCATTGTCCACCGACACGCTGATGGTGCCGGCCTTGAGCCCGTTGCCGATGGTCAGGTCACCCTGCTTGAGCTGGAAGCTGCGCGCGCCGAACACTTCGCCCTGGTTGAGGCGCTGGTTGAGGTCGGCGAACTGTTGGTCGAGGGCGCCGCTGCTGCCCAGGCGTTGCGCCTGGATTTCCACGGTGCCGGCCTGGTACGGCATTGAAGTGCCGCCGGCCAGGTAGCGGCCGCTGCTGCTGCCGAGGATTTTGCCTTGCAGGTCGACGATGCCCCCGGCCGCGTCTGTTGCCACGGCGCGCAGTTTGCCGGCCTGGTTGTTCTTCGCGGACAGGTCGATGGTCGAACCCGCCGCCTGCAGGATATTGCCGCTGCGGCTGTCCAACAGCACATCGCCGCCCCAACCGTATTGGGTCACGTCGTTGAAGGGAATGGCGCGACCGGCCACGTCGATCAACGCGTCATCGGTCAACACCACATCACCACGGGCGCTGAGGCTGACTTTGCCGCTGGGCAACACCACCGCACTGGCCAGCCGAATGCTGTCGCCCTGCAGGGACAGTTCGGCACCCTGGCCGCTGGCCGTGCCACGCGGGCCGGCGGACGCGCCGATGTCGATCGCACCGCCCGCCTTGATCACGTTCACCGAGCCGGCTTCACCGGTCATCAGTGGCGTGCGGATAGTCAGGTTGCCGCCGCTGTACTGAAAGCCGCTGATCGGGTCATAGGCGCCCTGGCTCTGGTACACCGACAGGCTGCCCTTATGGTTGGCCGTGATGCGCTCGCTGGCGTTCAGACTGACGTTGGCAAAGCCCAGCGCCAGGCGGTCGAAGCTTTTCACGTTGCTCGGCTGGCCAAAGGCGCCATAACCGAACTCGATCCGCTCGGCGTTGACCTCCAGGCGCCCGCTGCCGGTGCCCGCTCCCCCCGCCACCACCGCGCCCGGCGCCGTGATCGCGCCCAGCCAGATCAGGTTGGCGGTGTGGATTGTCGCCACGTCGTTGGCGCCACCGGCGCCGTACAGGGCCGGGGTGGACAGCATCAGGTTGCTCAGCAGCGATTTGCCGGTGAGCGGGTCATAGGTGTCGAGTACCGCATTGCCGTAGAAATTGAACCCGTCGCGGGCCGAGAGCTGCAGGGTTTCCAAGGCCGGTGCGCCGAACTGCGTATCGCCGCGCAGCAATTGATCAAGCAGCGCCTGGCTGAGCGTCAGCCCAGCCGGCAAGCGATTGGCCGCCGCCGCTGCGGCCAGGGCGTCCGCGCTGCCCAGGTTGATGGTGTTCACGCCCAGGTTCAAATGACGGGTGCCGTAACGCACCTGGTCGCCGAGCTGAAAGGTGCTGTCGGTCAGGGCCACGATGCTACCGTTGGAGTACAGCCCGGTCTGGCCACTGCACACACCACTGCTGCAGGCACCGATGTTGATGCCCTGGCTGATCACACTGCCCACCTTGGGCGCACTGATCACATTGAGCAGGCCATTGGACACCGCCAGCATGTTGGCCACCTGGTAGATATAGCCGTCGCGGGCATCGTAGCTGGCATTACCGCGCCCCAGGGTATTGATGGAAGCACCCTGCTCCACGACGATCGAGCCGGTGTCACTCACCAGGAACACTTCCGGTGCAGCCAGGGTTGCGCCATTGCGCAAGATCACGTTGCTATTGGCGCGATTGACCCCGCCCGCCAGGGAAATGAAGTTCCCGGACTGGCCGTACGCCACAGCCGTCATCCCACCCACCATCAGCCGCGAAGCACCCAACGCATTCAGGCTATCGGCGTTAAAGGTGATGCCAGCGAACCCGGCGGTTGCTGCCTGCCCGGCGCCGACCACTTCGATCCCTTGCATACTCCGGTCGATCACGGCCACCGTGCCGCCATACCCTCCCGATGCGGCGCCAAAGCGCCCAATACCTTGGAACGAGAAGGCCTCGGCGCCGCCTCCCGGACGCAGGGCCAGCTTCAAGGTTTTCGCGTCGGCCTCCAGCATCGGCCGTGGCACACCCAACCTCGCCGCATCGGCCCTGGCGAACTGGGCGTAACTGGTTTCGTTGTATTGGGAGTAGCGCCGCAAGGTATCGGCCGAGGTCAGGATCAATTGGCTGGCTACGCTGTTGCTGATCCCGGTATGGGCGATCGACAGCTGCCCGGCAGTGGCCCACGAGCCGTTGCGCATCAAGGTGGTTGCGGTGCCGCTGCCCAATCCGGCCAGGCCATTGATCTCGACGCGGAACGCGCCTGGCATCAACGCGTAGGTCGACGGCATCAGCGTGTAGGTACCCGCCGGCAACCCCGGCACACCGGCGCCGATGGTGACTTGCTGGCCGACCAACGGCGTTACGGCCCCGCCCTCTGCTGCGACCGGCGCGGCGCCCGGCTGTATCCCCGGCACAATGGCATAGATCGGGTTGGTGGACAGTCCCGGCAGCACGAACCCGCCAGTGGCGCCAAATTGCACCAACGGGCTGTAGCGCGCATCCGTGGAACCACCGCGCCCGGACACAAAGCCGGCACCCAACAAATCGCCTCCGCCGGACAAGTCCAGGGTGGCGTCCGGCAACACGCTGATCGACTTGCCCCCCAGAATGACCCCGACACTCAGGTCAGTTTCACGTGGGGCCACACCTCCCTGACCGATAAATTTCACAGTCTTGCCGTTGTACTTATAGACCTGGCCGTCCAGCGTTCCGCCATAGGGCAGCACCAGGCCCTTGCCACTCACCGAGGTCAGGCTGCCAGGCAGCAGTTGCACCACGCTGCTGCCCATGCTGCCGATATCGATCAACCCCAGGGGTGCGCGCACCACGCCACCCTGGCGCACCGTCGCCGCGCCCAGTTGCAGCCGGCCAAACGCCGAATACGGGACAGGCGCATCGGCGTTGCCCACGCGGCCGATGGTCAGCGTACGCAACGGATCGAAATCCAGGTCAAGGGAAGTGGTGGTCGACTGCCCACGGTAACCGGCGATGACGCGAGCACTGACTTCAGTGGTCGGGTACAGCTGCGCGGCGCGCAAGGTCATATCGCCCTGGGTCAGCAACTGCGTGCTGACACCGGTAATGATGTCGTTCTCGGCCGCACCGGCGAGAAAACGCAGGTCGCCCTGGCTGGTCAGGTTGACCTGATCGAACCCGCGACGCTCAAGGCTGGCCTGGCTGTTGTCCGCCCTGAACAGGTGGCTACGGTTACCAAAGATGACATTGCCGCGTACCTCAATCAGGCTGCCGGATGCATTGAATTGTGCCTCGGTGGCCCGCTGGGACGGGGCCGGCAGCACCGGTATCGGTCGCACATACAAATCCTTGCCCGTCTCTTCAGGCGCGAGGAAACCCGCCAACAGCAGGTGCGGCGCCGCAAGGTTGATGCGCGAGTTGCCCGCTGCGTTATCGCTGAGGCCGTAGCCACGGCTGTACAGGCGCAGGCTCTGGCCCATGTTCAAGGTTACGTCGCCATCAAAGCTCAACAGGCCGTTGCTCAACAGCGCCAGGTTAACGAAACCGCCCGCACTGACTTGGTCAACGCCCAACCGAGCATGCCCGTACTCCAGGCTGGCGGCAGCGTCTTCAGCAGTGCCGGCCAGCGTCGTCGGCTGACTTGTCTGCCCCAGCACCAGTTCACGTACTTTGAGGACGCGGTCGGTGACGGACGCTTTCTGGTAATACGGGGTGTCCAACGCCAGGTTGAGACTGCCGCCTGCCGCACCGGCACCACCGGCCCTGGCGACAAAACTACCGTCCAGGTACAGGCCATTATTCGACGCCAGCGTAATACTGCCGCCATTGCTGGCCGCTTGCACGGCGCCCTGCCCCGGCACGTTTATGAGGGCTTGGGTGCCGGAGGCCTCCAGGCGCGCGCCGTTACGCACCACCACGAACAAGTCACTGGCCTTGGCCAGGCCAGTGTTCAAGTCGAAGGTGCCGCCAATATTGATGCTGCCGCCGTCACGCACCAAGCCATAGGTGCGCCCACGGTTGTCCACCGCCGTCGCCGCGCGTGCCGCGACGTCGATCACCGCCTGCTCGCCAACCCAGATTGAGCGGCCATGGCCGATGGCGTTCACCGCTTCCGAGGCAGCCGTCGTCAAGCCGCCCAGGCCCACACTGCCGCCCCAGGCATTGAGCGTGCCGTCCATCGTCAATTGCCCGACGCTGCGCAGGTTGATCGCTTGGCCGGGATCCACGTTGATCACTGCGCCCTGACCCACGGTGAGCGCCGTGGTCGCCAGTTGCGCGGCGGTGGCATTGACATGGCCGGCGGTAAGGCTCAAGCCCGCGCCCCGGCGTTGGGTCAGCACGCCTTTGGCAGCGTCTTCCTGGTACAACGGCGGCGTCCAGCGCTCCAGTACGCTGGCAGGATCGCTACCGGTGGGCGTACCCGAGGCTTGGGCACCTAACCGGTAAACCGGCAGGCTGACGTCCACCTGAGTACCGTCCGTGACGATCAGCCCTTCATTGCCGGTGATGTCGTAGGCCGAGAAGCCCTTTTTGAAGAAATCACCCGCCAGTTTCAGGGTGTCGCTGCCAAGCGCATTGGCACTTTCACCGATCTGCACCTTATGCGCCTGCAACGCCAGGGTGCCGCCGCCGTTGACGCCATAGCCGCGAATATCACCCTCCAGGGCCAGGGCACCGAGCGCGCCCAGGGTTACGTTCCCGCCCTTGCCGCCAGTGAGCTTGCCATCCACGCCAAGGGTGGCCCCGGAAGACGTATCCACGACACTGCCGGCGGCCAGGTTCACGTTGCTGGAACTGCGCACCGACACCTTGCCACCGTTCACGTACGCCACACCCGCGCTGGAAGTCGGGTCCAGCGCCAGGTTGTTCCAGCGGCCGCTGGTGTCCAGCTTGACGCCGGCGGCGACGTTCACACTCGAACCACCGGCCAGGATCGTATCCGCCACCTCACCGGCCTTGAGCCGATCGACCTGGCTGAGAATGTTGCCGGCGTTGATACTGCCGCCGTGGGCCGTGAGGTTGGCATTAATCTGCACACCCGACCCGAACACGGTGATATCGCCACCGTCCGCCACACTGAGCGCGCCATTGACGGTCACCTGTTGCTTGGCAGCGACCTTGACCGCGCCCAACTGGTAGCCATTGAGCTGATCGCTGTCTAGCAGGATCTTGCCCTGGCGATCAAGCGGCAGCACGCTGCCGAGGTCCAGGCCGTCGGCGATTGCCTGGGTGTTGCTGTCGATCAGCACTTGGTCGGAGGTACCACTGAGGGCATAACGCAGCGTGCCGGTGGTTTTGTTGTAGATCGGAATGTATTGGCCAATGATCAGTTGCGCACGCTGGGCCCTGGCTTTCTGGGATTGCTGGTAACCGTCGAGGTTGATGTTCGGTGCCTGGGTCTGGCGATCCCCCTGGAACACGTCACTGATCACCTGGCCTTCCAGCACTGCGCTGGCGGTGCCGATGACCAGCTTGCCGGCATCGCGGCCCACGGTGTAACCGGCTTCGTAGCGACGCTGGGGAGCGATCAGCGGGTTGTAGTAATACTCGGTCTGGCCCCAGCGCGCGCTGTTGTCTTCATAGCCCTTGTAGAACCCGGAATAGAGAATGTCCCCCGGCGCTTTCGACAATTCATACAAGCGGCCATTCGGGCCCTTGAGCCAGGTCTGCTGAATGTAACCGGCCTGCACATCCACGGCACCGCCCGACAGGTTGATCTGCGCGCCCTGTTGGGTCACCACCTCCTTGCCGGTAAAGGTCACAGTGCCGCCTTGGGCCATCCACTCGCCCACCGTGTGGCCCTGGGTGCCCAGGTAGCCGCCTACTTCCAGCAAGCCGCCGGCGGTGTACCAACGGTCGGTGGCGTAGCCGTTGGTGCCGGCCGGTACAAACACCAACTCGCGCAGGTCGACCCACACGTCATTGTTGATCAGTTGCCCGCCGTCGCGGTTGACCGGCGCATCGCGCTGCTCGTTGCCCTGTACGTTGATCTTGATGTTGTTGGCTTCCATCGCCACCTTGACGCCGATGGCACCCGACACATCGATCATCGCGCCATCGCGCACCAGGCTGCGCTGCCCGGCGCTGACCGCGACCTGGCCGCCGGTGGCCAACGTGATCGAGCCCTTTTGGAAGTCCACAGTGCCGCCGCTGACAATCTCGATGCGCGACTGGTCGGTGCGGTCAACCACCGCACTGAGGTTGTTGAACTGCCCGGTGATCAGGTTGGCGGGCGTGCCGTCGAGCTTGATCAGGCCATTGTCTTTCTGGCTGTTGAGGGCCTTGCTGCCACTGGCGTCGAGCAGGATCGCGGTGGTGCTGCCCTCACCCAGGGTCACGCTGCCGCTGGTGTCGCTGGCGGCGTTGAGCAAGTGAATCGTGCCGCGTGTATCCACCGAGGTGCTGGCCAGGGCCACGCCATTTTGCTGCACCTGATGGCCGGTCAGGGTGATGTCGCCAGTGGAGGCCATGATCAGGCCGCTGTGGGTGACTTTGCCAGAGGTGCTGACAGCCTTGAGGCTGGTCGCCACTTCATTGCCACGGGTGGTGGAACGGTCGTTGCCCGCCGTGCCGACGCCTTTGCGAATGTAAAAGCTGTCGCCAGCCGCCAGGGTGGTCTGGCCCTTGGCAGTGATGATGGTCCCGGCGTTTTCCACCTCGCTGCCCAGCAACAAGGCATAGCCGCCTGAGTCCGTGGAGGTCGCGGCAGTGTGCGTCTGGATCAGCGCGCCGCGCTGTACTTCCACCTTGCCCGCCGCATCGGTGAACGTGGGTTGGGTGCCATTGGTGTCGACATACAGGCCGCGCTGGGTGAACTGGTCATCCGTGATGGTCGCGGCGGCCGCCACCAGGTTACGCACATTGACCTGGCTGGTGCCGCTGAAGACCACACCGTTACGGTTCATGATCATCACGGTGCCGGCGCCGTTGATCTGGCCCTGAATTTCGCTGGGGCGCGCATTGGGGTCATTGACGCGGTTGAGCACGGCCCAGTTGGACTGCTGCTGAAAATCGACAGTGGTATTGCGCCCGACGTTGAAGGTTTCCCAGTTGAGGATCGCCTTGTCAGCGGTCTGCTCGATGGTCACCGTGGTCTTGCCGCCGGATTGGCTCTGGGTGGGCCCCTTGGCGTTGGTCCAGCCCTGGGTCAGGCTGTTATCGACCTGCAGGCCGCCCTTGCCCAAGCCATCGGGGATATTCGAGACCTGGCCGAACGCCGCCTGGCGCCCCGCCGCTTGCGCCGCCTGCTGGGCCGCAATCGCCGCGACACTGGTGTTCAATGTGCTGATGGAACGCGCCAACTGCTGCTTGACCTGCGCCTGCTGGTTCAGCGAAGGAATCCCCGGGACTTGGCCGGCACCGGTGCGCGCTGCCGTGCTTGCCTGAGACGCGCCCTTGTCGGCAAACCAGCCGGAACTGAACGCCGTGGCCGCCTGGGCATTACCGGCCACCATCAACAAGGCAATGGCCTGGGCCAAAGGCTTGAGGCGCAGGACTGTCACGGGGGTTTTGACGTTAACCGGTGATTTGCAGCGAACCATCTGGAATCTTCCTTCTTTGTTATCGCACTGGGGCCAAGACAGGCTCACGTATGAGGGTTAGGCGGTTGGCGAGGCGCGGGACTGAACTTCTGTCATGGAAAGTTCACGCAGGGCTGTTAACGAAAATAAATCAGCAACGGCACAGGCCGTTGCTGATCGGTGTTGCGGGTCGTTGAAGCGTGGGTTACAGCGGACGACCGATGGCGTTGCAGACGCTGGTGTTGCCGATGCCTTGAGCGTTGGAAGCGGTGGCGAAGGTGTCACGCACGGCTTTTTTCCAGTTGGCTGGCAGCGGTACGAAGCGGTTGTTGCTGATCGCGGTGTCGTTGTTACCGAAAGCACCGTAGTGACGGGCGAAGAAGCCGCGCACTTGGGTGGTCTGGGTGGCGTCGGCGTAGCACTGGCTGAAGATCAGGTTAGTGAAGCCCAGGATCGGGTAGCCGCTGGATGGGTAAGCGAAGGTGGCTGGGCCGCTTGCAGTGGCAGCAAACACCGGTACCCAGTTGTCCGGGTTGGTAGCGTCGATGAACGAGCCATCCGCGCGGGCTTCGGTTGGCGCTGGAATCAGGCCAATCGCAGTCGACACGTTGGCAGGCGCAGGGGAAACACCGCCAACCTTGGCCACTTTGGTAGCGTCATCCAGACCGGCCAGGGTGGTCGCCGCGTAATCCGGGCTCATGTAGGTGATACGGCCTTCTACGGCGTTCAGTGCATCCATCACGCCCTGGCTGCCAGTGGCGGCCACAGCCGTCGATGGCAGACCACCGCCGTAGCTGGAGGAGAAAGTGGTAGTCACTGCGAAAGGCAAGGCTTCGGTGCATTTGGCATTCAGGAAGCGCGTGAACAGCTCAGTGGTGCCGCTGGACTCGCTGCGATACACCAGGGCAATCGGGCCAGTGCGGCCAGAGTTGGTGATCTCGTTCCAGGTGGTCAAACGACCGGAGAACACGCCACACAGTTGGTTAACGCTCAGGTTGACGGCGTTGGTGCCGGCCTTGTTGAACGGAATGGCAACCGAAGTGGCCACCGAAGGCACCTGGATCAGCTTGCCCCAGGTAGGTTGCTTGGTGGAAGCATAGGTCGACAGTTCAGTCGCGCTCAGCTTCGAATCGCTACCCGCCCAGTGCACGTTCTTGTTAGTCACGCCAGCCACGAACTTGGTGTAGTCATTGTTCAGGAAAGCCGACTTGCCGTTGCCGCTGCCCACGCCGATGTACGGAGCGAAGCCAGTGGTGAGTACGCCAGCGGTTTGATACAGCGGCTGTGGCAGAGTTGCGCCGCCGCCGTTGATGTCAGCGAATGCAGCCTGTGCAGAGCACAGTGCAGCGAGGGTCATGGATACCGCGAGAACGTTGCGCTTAAACATGAAAAAGCTCCTTTCGTCGTGTTTGTACGTTGGGGTAGATGGCTCTTGCATGACGCCATGGCTTCGGTCCCAACCTATGTTTCGGGGGTGGCCGGGGGTGAAAACCATGGAGAGAAAGTCGCAGTTTCCGATGACAGCTGTGGGAAAAAACCTCGGGAGGAACGCCTTGATTTTAAAAAGATTCTCGGGTGTTTTGGTCGTGGTTTCGAGCGGTTTCGGGGCAGGTGACAGCGAGGTTTCAGTGCGGGGTTGCTGGAGGCGGTGTGGCGTGTGTCGAGGGGGGTGGGATGTGACGGAATGAGGAACCCGAGGTTGGGCGTGGCGGCCAGGATGTCGGCAAACCAACTGAATGGGCGCAGTTCATTTGCTTCGGGTTTCGTCAGTCAGGTGACCAGCTGGTTGATCTCGATGATCGGCAACAGGACCGCCATGACGATCACCAGCACCACGGCGCCCATCACCACGATCATCAGCGGTTCCAGCAGCGCGGTCATGCCCATGGCGCGGCGTTCGATATCCCGCGACAGGGTCTGCGCCGCGCGCTCGAGCATCGGCGGCAGCGAGCCGGTTTTTTCGCCGCTGGCGATCAGGTGGATCAGCACCGGCGGGAACACCTTTTCCACCGCCAGCGCCGGGGCCAGGTTGACGCCTTCGCGCACTTTGGCGGTGGCGTCGTTGACGCACTGGCTCAAGCGGTCATTGGACAGGGTCTGCCGCGCCGCCTCCAAGGCCCGTAGCAACGGCACGCCGGCACCGCCGAGAATGGCCAGGGTCGAGGCAAACCGCGCGGTGTTCAGGCCCAGCACAAAGCGCCCGATCAGCGGCAGGCGCAAGACGCGGCTATGCCAATTCAAACGCGCCACCGGGTTGCGTAAATACAGGCGCCAACTCCAGAAACCGCCGACGATCCCGGCGAAACACAGCCAACCCCAGGCACGGATAAAGTCACTGGCGTTGAGCATCGCCAGGGTCAGCCCCGGCAGGTCCTGGCGCGCCTGGGAAAACGCGCTGACCACCTGGGGCACCACGTAGCTCAGCAAAAAAATCACGATGCCAATCGACACCAACCCCACCACGCCTGGGTAGATGAACGCAGTGAGGATCTTGCCGCGCAGGTTGTTGCGCTCCTCGATGTAGTCGGCGAGGCGCTCCATCACCTGGGCCAGGTCGCCGGACTCCTCCCCCGCCGCGATCAGCGCGCGGTAAATCGAAGGAAAATCCCGTGGCCGCGCCGCCAACGCCTCCGCCAGGCGCATGCCGCCACGCACATCGGCGCGCACACCGGCGAGGGTCTGGGCGATGTGTTTTTTCTCGGCCTGCTCCACCGTGGCGCTCAACGCCGCCTCCAACGGTAGACTGGCGCCCAGCAGGCTCGCCAGTTGCCGCGTGGCCCAGGCCAAATCATTGTCTGAGAGTTTGGCAGTGAACAGGCTGCTGCCCACCGCTGCTGGTTGACCACCTTCGATCTGCACCCGCAACGCGGTCAAACCGCGGCTGCGCAAATTGGCAAAGGCCGCACTCTGGCTGTCGGCCTCCACATGCCCGGCCTCGACTTTGCCGCTGGCATCGGCGGCCTCGTAGCGATAGCGATTCATCAGGCGTCCCGTGTCACGCGCAGGATTTCTTCGGGCGCGGTGGCGCCGCTGCGCACCCAACGTTCGCCGTCTTCACGCATGCTGAACATCCCGGCACGGCGCGCGGCCAGGCGCAGGTCCTGTTCGTTGGCGCCCTGGTGGATCAGGCTGCGCACATCGTCATCGACGCAAAACAATTCATGGATACCGGTACGGCCGCTGTAGCCGATCTGGTTGCACTGTGCGCAGCCCACCGGACGCCACGTGCCGGGCGCAGCCGGGTCTTCCTGCTTGCAATGCGGGCACAGACGGCGCACCAGTCGCTGGGCCAAAACGCCCAACAAGGACGACGCCAACAAGAACGGCTCCACGCCCATGTCGATTAAGCGATTGACCGCCGACACCGCGTCGTTGGTGTGCAAGGTGGCGAGCACCAAGTGGCCGGTGAGCGAAGCCTGCACGGCGATTTGCGCAGTCTCCAAGTCACGGATTTCGCCGATCATGATGATGTCCGGGTCCTGACGCAGAATAGCGCGCAAGGCCAGGCCAAAGGTCATGTCGATCTTGGCGTTAACCTGGATCTGGCTGATGCCCGGCAAGTCATATTCCACCGGATCCTCCACGGTCAGGATATTGCTGGTACTCGCATCCAGCCGCGCCAGCGCAGCGTACAGGCTGGTGGTCTTGCCGCTGCCGGTGGGCCCGGTGACCAGCACGATGCCGTGGGGCTGACGGATCAACGTGTCCAGGCGGGCGAGCAATTGTGGCTCCATGCCCAGGGTTTCCAACTGCAAACGCCCGGCCTGTTTGTCCAACAGCCGCATCACCACGCGCTCGCCATGCCCGGTGGGCACCGTCGACACCCGAATATCAATCGGCCGCCCCGCTACACGCAGCGCGATGCGGCCATCCTGGGGCAGGCGTTTCTCGGCGATATCGAGCTGAGCCATGATCTTGATCCGCGATACCAGCGCGCCATGCAACGCCTTGCGTGGCGACACCACATCACGCAGGGTGCCGTCGACGCGGTAGCGCACCACGGAATGGGTCTCATAGGGTTCGATATGAATATCGCTGGCCTCGTCGCGCGCGGCCTGGGTGAGCAAGGCGTTGATCATGCGGATAACTGGGGCGCCGTCCTGGGTGTCGAGCAGGTCGGTGATTTCGGGCATGTCTTGCATCAGGCGGTCGAGGTCGACCTCGTTTTCGGCGGCACCCACCACGGCGGCGGCGCTGCCGGTGTCGGCATAGGCACTGGTGAGCAGGCCGTCGAGTTCGTCGTCGCGCACCTGTTCGAGATGGGCCTGGCCGAACTGGCGGTGGACTTCGCTGATGGACCAGCCGGGGGTTGAGGGGCACACCGTCAGTAGCATGCCTTGCTCGCCGGGGCGCAGGAGGATGCGTTGGGATTTGGCCCAGGCGTAAGGGAGCAGGCTCATTGGGGTAGCCCCTTTTTTGCGTGTACATATCCATTATTTGGGTAACGGCTGATTAGGGTTCCGCCCTTACGGCGGCTCACTTTGGAAAAGCCCCAAAGTAAGCAAAGGGCTCTTACCCCAACACTCGGCACCTCGCCTAGGCTCGGTGTGCCCGTAATCCGACAGGACGCCGGGTTAGCCGCGCTGGGCCAAGGATGGCCCATCGCGGCGGCCCACGCTCCAAAGCCGGAGTGAGGGCATGCCGAGCCTAGGCGAGGCACCGAGTGGTGGGGCGAAGACCTTTTGGTTACTTTTGGGGCGTTTGCCAAAAGTGACCCGCTGTAAGAGCGGAACCCTAAGCGGCCGTGACCGCAGCAACGGATATGTACACTCACTTAGGCACCGCCCTGATCACCGCCCTAGGCCCCTGCTGCTGCATCCCAGGAATCGCCTTCTCCACCGAAGGCAACTGCGGCGCCTGCACATCCGGCATCGCCCAGCTACGCTCCGGCTGTACCCCCCCCTGCGCCCGGCGCATAAACTCATACCGGTTCAACGTAATACTGCGCCCCGCCCCACTGTCCCGAATAATGTAAGGTCGTAAAAACACCATCAGGTTGGTCTTGTTCACACTGCGTTTCTCATTGCGAAACAACGCCCCCAACCCCGGAATATCCGACAACCACGGCACCGCATCATTACTCTGGCTATACCCATCCTGCAGCAACCCACCGAGCACCATGATCTGCCCGTCATCCAACAAAATACTGGTATCGATCGCGCGTTTATTGGTCACCGTCCCCGCCGTCACGGAAGCTCGCTCATCCACGGTGCTGACTTCCTGGTAAATATCCAGCTTCACCGTGCCGCCCTCGGAAATCTGCGGCCGTACATTCAACTTGAGCCCCACCTCTTCACGCTGCACGGTCTGGAACGGGTTGTTGCTGGTGCCCCCGCCCCCGGTCACATAACTGCCGGTGACAAACGGAATCGTCTGCCCCACAAAAATGCTCGCCGCCTCGTTGTCCAGGGTCAGCAGGTTCGGCGTGGACAGCACGTTGGTGCCGCCCTTGCTCTTCAATGCACGGGCCAACACCTTGAGGTCGAGCACCTTGCCAATGCCGGGAATATCCACGGTGCCGTTGACCAACCCCACGTTCAGCCCCTTGGGCAATACGTCGATGCTGGTCTTGCTGGTAGGCGTACTGTTCACACCACTGCCGCCCAAGTTGACCCCGCCAAACCCACCCTTGCCACCGAGGTTGCCGGCCTGCCACTGCACGCCAAACTCAGTCGCATCGTCCTCGCCGACTTCCACGATCAGGCTTTCGATCACCACCTGGGCGCGGCGCTGGTCGAGCATGTCGATCACTTCGCGCAGGTTGCGGTACAGCGGGTCCGGCGCGGAAATCAACAAGGTGTTGGTGGTGGCGTCTGCCTGAATGGTCACGCCGCCAGCGCTGAACGCGGTGTCCTGATCATTGGGGGTGCCGCTGGTGCCAGTGCTGCTGGTCGAACCGGTGGACTGGCCATAACCCGACTGCACACCGCTGCCCGTAGGCGTGCCACTGCTGTTTTGCGCATTGCTCGTGCCTTGGCTGTTTTTGCCATTGCCGCCCATGGCGCTGAGCTTGCCACGGGCATCGTCGCTGACGCCGGAATCGCTTTCACCGGTCAGCAACCCGCGCAGCGACTGCGCCAGCTTGCCCGCCTGGGCGTTGCGTAAATACACCACGTGCATGTTGCTCGGGTTGCTCTGGGCGTTGTCGAGTTTGTAGATAAGGTTGCGCGCCAGCTCCGTGCGCTCCGGGCTGCCGGAACGGATGATGATCGAGTTGGAACGCGGGTCGCCGATCACGTTGATCTTCTGGGTCTGGTCGGCGCCCTGGGTTTCCAGCAGCTCGGCGACCATCGCGGCGATGTCCACAGCGATGCCGTTCTGCACCCTCACCACGTCGGTGTCGATGGCGCTGGGGGTGTCGATGCCGTTGATGATCTGCGCGACACGCGCGAGGTTTTCCGCGTAGTCGGTGATGACGATGCTGTTGTTGCCTGGGTAGGCATTGATCGGGTTGTTCGGCGACACGATGGGGCGCAGCACCGGGATCAGGTTCACCGCGTTTTCATATTGCAGGCGAAAGGTACGGGTTTGCATGCCGCTGCTGCCGGCCGTGTAGATCGGCCCGCCGAGCAACTTGGCATCGGCCTCGGGCACCACCTGGGCGACGCCGCCCACATCGACCACGCTGAAGCCCTGCATGCGCAGGGCCGCCAATAGCATGTCGTAGGCCTGGTGCGCCGGCACCTGACCTTCGCTGACCAGGGAGAGGTTGCCCTTTACACGAGGGTCGACCAGGAACTGCTGGCCCGTCGCACGGGACAGCGCGCGCACTACCGCCTGGATATCGGCGTCGACAAAATTGAGCTGCACCGGCTGGTCGCCCAGTGGGTTGCGTGCCTTGACCACCGCCGGGGCGTGGCTGCGGGCGCTGTTGGTAACCCGGTGCTGGACGGGCGGTTGGGGGGCGGGTTCACGTTGGCGATCCAACACCGTCTCACCGCTGCGGCGGGTGTCGGCCAAGGGTTGGCCAAGTTCACTGTCCACCAGCAACGGCGTGGTTGACTGACTGCTGCACGCACTCAGGGCCAGCACCAGCAGCGGCGCGACCATGCGAAAAGGGGGGACTGACCACTTCATGAAGCTTCCTTAGCGCCAAGCGCCTGATCCATGCGAACGGTCCCGGACACAGTGCCGGCCGAGTTATCGACGGGGTCGAGGGCGCGCTGCAAACGCGCCTCGGACACCTCCAGAGAAAACGAACGGGCATTGCCCAGCAGCCAGCCCACCACCGCATCGGCCGGGGCGTTGTCGAAGGTAAGGCGCCAGCCGCCGGGGGCCAGCGCCTGCAACTGGTAATGGCCTTGCAGGCCGGCGCTATCGAGGGCTTGGCGCAACGCGGTTTCATCGCCCTGGCGAGGCGCAGCGACGTCCTGCAACAACACCTGCAAGGCCGCGGCCTGGGCACGTAACTTAGGCGTTTCGGCCTGCCAGTAGTCGATCTTCTTCAACGCGGGCTGCACCAGCACGAGCCAGGTCAGCAGGCTCGCCAGGACCAGGCCGGCGCCGCCGAGCATGCGTTTTTCGCGCAGGGCCAGGCCGCGCCAGAACACCTGGGCCTGGCTGCGCAGTCGCTGCACTTTATTCATCGCCGGCACCTGGCTTTTCCGCTGCCGGCGCCGGGCCAATGGTCCAGGCATGGTCATCGCGGGTGGCTATGAAGCCGGCCTGGGCCAACGCCGCCTGCCATTCCCCCTCAGCCGTCGGGTTACGACTGTCGGCGAGTAATTCCACGTGCAAGCGGCCTTGTTCAAAGGTCAGGTTGTCGACGCTGCCGACCATGAACGGCAAGCTGCTGCCCGCCAGTTGCAGGAGGCTGGTGAAGCGTTGCCCTGGGTCTGAGGCCGCGCCGGTCTGGCGCGCCGCCAATTGCTGACGGGCCTGCTGCAAAGGGTTGAGCACCACCGGCAATTCGGGAAATGCCTGGCGCACCTGCTGGCTCATCAAGGCCTTGAGTCGCTGACCTTCATGCACTTGGCGCGCGGCGTACAGGTTGAGCCCGACGGTCCAGATGGCCGTCGCCAGCGCCACACATGCCAGCGCCCTGCCCCATCCGGCCGTCGAGGGTTGGCGCAGGCGACCGTGCAACCCCCATGTGGGCACTGGCCCACTCCAACGTTGCTGCGCATCCACCAGCCGCACGTCCAGCGTCTGCAAACCCAATGGGTGCACCGCGCCTTGTTGCAGGCTGTCACGCGTCAACAGATAGCCTTCGTCCAACGCCGCAGTGCCCACCGGCAAGGCATAGGGCGCCGGGTACACGCCGCGCAGCTTGAGTTGCACCTGCGCCAGCCGCTCCAGCGCGGCCTTGGACACCCAAGCCACCTGCACGCGCCCATCGCTTTCACGCGGGCCGTGGGCCACCTGCATCTGTCCCACCGGGCCCAGGATCAATGCCTGCGCGGCGCAGGCTACGGCGTCCGCCGTTTTCGCGGCCGGCAGCGGTGGCAGCTCCAGGCTGGTGAGCAAGCTGTCGCGCGGGTGCAGGAAACACTCCACTGCCTGGCGGGCCTTGCCCAACTGCGCCAAGCTTGCGTAGCCCTCTTCAACGACCACGCCACGGTCCAGCCAGGCAAATTTCACCTGGCTCTCAAGGGTCAGCTTATCCAGCGGCGGCAAGCCAATGCGCAAGCGTTTCATACACCCACCCGCGACCAGATCACGCGGGGCTCGCGGTCTTCGGGCCGATGCAACAACGCATCAATCGTCACCCGCCGCTGCTCACGGCGCGCCCGGCCCTGCAAGCGGAACCACTCACTGGTAATGCCCACCTGCACCGAATCCACCTCGATTTGGGGCAAGCGCAGGCGGTTGACGAAATCCCCGCGGTTGATAAACCAGTGCCCACCGTCACGCTCGGCCACCAGCCCATGGGCCTGGGACAGGCTGAGCTGTGGCACCACCGCGCTGAGCACTTCGGCGCTGGCGGTATTGCCGTTGACCCAGGTAGGGCCCGGCAACACGCTGATGTACGCCTGCATGCGCTGCAACACGTTAGGGTCGAGACCTTCGATCGCGCTCAAGTCATCCAGGCTGCGCAGCATCGGGTATTGGGTGGGGGGTACATAAGAGGCGATCACCCGCTGGCTGATGCGCCGGCTCACCGCCGGGTCGACGCCGATCAGGCGACACAGCCGCTCGAAGCTCTGCAACTGCTCGGTGTCCACCTGCTCGCGATTGACCAGGTTGCGCAGGTTGAACTTGCCCTGTTCGTCCACGATTCGCCCCTCAAACACGCCACTTTGGGCACGGGCCCAGGGTTGATCGAGGCGGGTCAGCACGTCTTTTTGGCGCGCGTCCCAGAGCATCTGCCGGCTGCGCTCAAGGCCGCCCTGCAACAACCATTGGCCCTGGATGCGCAACTGCTCGGCTTCCAGGCGACGGGTGAACACGGTCTGGCGCGTGAGCATGGCGCCAGCCAGTACAGCCACCACCGCAGCGATCAGCATCGCGCTGATAATCGCCATGCCGCGCTGCTTCGCCGCTGGGGGCGAATACCGTTTCATGGCGCGCCTTACAACTGCCAGGAGCCAATATCGGCATTCACGCCGTCGCCATCCGGCTGGCCGTCGGCGCCGAGGGAGAACACATCTACCTCGCCATTGGCGCCCGGGTTGAGGTAGTGATAAGGGTGGCCCCAAGGGTCGTTGGGCAGACGTTCCAGGTAAGCGCGCCAGGTGTTGTTCTTCGCATCCGCCGGGCGTTCCACCAGTACTTTCAACCCCTGGTTCATGCTCGGATAAGTGCCGTGGTCCAGGCGATAGAGTTTCAACGCCTGCATCAACCCGCCGATATCCTGCTTCGCTGCGGTGGCCCGTGCCTGGTCCGGCCGATCAAGGACCTTGGGCACCACCATCGCGGCCAGGATCCCGAGGATGACCACCACCACCATGATCTCGATCAACGTGAAGCCACGCTGCCCGCGAGGGCCTGGCAATGGGGACGTTAGGCGCGCGATATCCATCTCGACATTCCTTGGCTTGAGTGCAATTCGTGGCGCAGTGTTGCAAGAACACATGTCAGTCGTATTGAAAATCCTCGGGAGTTTCGGTCGCCAATCGGTCAACTGCCGGCGCTAGTCTGCGGGCCTGTTTCCCGGCTTTGAGAGCGCCATGTACGGCCGACGCAAGGAGCAAGGTTTCACCCTGATCGAGGTGCTGGTAGCGCTGGCGATCATCGCCGTGGCCATGGCCGCCGCCGTGCGCGTGGCCGGGCTGATGGCCCAGAGCAACGGCCTGTTGCGCGACAAGTCGATCGCGTTGCTGGCGGCGCAGAGTCGCCTGGCGGAGTTGCGCCTGGAGGGGCACCTGCGCAGCGGCAAGAAAACCTTCGAGTGCGACCAGGGCCGCTTGAAACTGCGTTGCGAGCAGACCATCAACGCCGATGGGCGCCTGTTTCAGGTCAACCTGCAGGTGCTCGACGCCAGCCGCGAAGCGCCGCCACTGGCCCGCCTGGACACCCAGGTCATGGCCGAGTGAGCATGGGCAACGCAGGCCCCTGCGGCAGCTTGTCGAGGTTGACGCGCAGCTTCTCGCCACCGCGTTCTATCTCCACACCATCGCCTTCGATGGCCGTCAGCCGCACGCCGGGGCTGAGGCGCTCACCCAACAGAAAACTGCGCGGCGGGCCATCATTCAGACTGAGGATCGCCACCGCACCACGGGCGCCCGCCAGCACGCCGGTAACCTTCACCTGCAGCGCCGTCGGCGCATTGGAAAACCATTGCAGCGCCGGGTTATCGCTGCGCGCCGCCAATGCTTGGGGCGTGGCTTGGGGCGTATGGGATTCGGCGCTGGTGAGCAGCAGCGGCGTCCAGACCGCCAGGCCAGCCAGTGCGGCCAACACACCTAGCGCCTGCACGCCATGGGCCAGGGTGAAACGATGGGCAAATGTCATGGGCTGGACCTCCTGTTTGTCCGTCGCACCAGCCTACAGGTCAATTCGCACGCTTTTATTTCACACACTCCCCAGTTTTCCAGGAAGCGCGCGATGAAACAGCAAGGCTTCACCCTGATCGAACTGATGGTGGTGCTGGTGATCATCGGCATCGCCAGCGCTGCCATCAGCCTCACGATCAAACCCGACCCACTGCACCTGCTGCGCAAAGACGCCGAGCGCCTGAGCCAACTGCTGCAAGTCGCCCAGGCCGAAGCCCACGTCGACGGCCGCCCCATCACCTGGCGCGCCGATGCCAAGGGCTTTCGTTTCAATCGTCAAAGGGATGACGGGACAGGTATCGAGACGTTTAAAAACGACGACCCACTTCGCCCACGGTTATGGGAAAGCACGCCAATGCAAATCAACATCGAACCCCGGCAAACCCTGGTGCTGAATGCCGAATGGATCAACCCACCGCTGCGCGTGGTGCTGTCCGACGGGCAACACAGCCTCAGCCTGCAACGCGACGCCGCCGGTTTGATGCGCGTGGTGAACCAGCCATGAACAACGCCCAGCAAGGCTTCACCCTGATCGAAGTGATGGTGGCGATCATGCTGATGGCGTTGGTCAGCGTGATCGCCTGGCGCGGCCTCGACAGCGTGACCCGCGCTGATCAGCATTTGCAGGCGAGCACCGAGCAAACGGAGGTGCTGCTGAGAGCGTTGAATCAGATGCAGCGGGATATCAGCTTGCGGGCCAGTGTTGAACTCACGGTCCCCAGCGCGGCCGAAGACGGAGCGGCTAAAACAGAGGGGCTGGCTGCGGTGACGGTTCGCAGTTCCGACAGCAAGGGCTTTCGCCTGGACGTGATCCGCAGCGCCCCAGTGGCAGGGGACGGGCTGCAACGCGTACGGTGGTGGCTCAAGGGGGATTCGCTATACCGGGCAGCAGCGCCAGCACGAGACCGCTACCCGCTGCCGGCAGCCAAGGATGGCGTGGTGGTGTTGACCGGCGTGAGTGATTTGCAGGTGCGGGTGTGGGAGACGGATAAGGGATGGCGGCAGTTGAGTGGTAATCGCCGCGAGGATCCGCAGGGGCTGGAAATCAGCTTAGTGCGGCAGACGCCACAAGGCGTGGAAAAATATCGCCAGGTGGTGGGGCCGTTGAGGTCGTTGAACTAACTCAACAACACCACCCCACCCGGCAATTCCGTACATTTGGCCCCATATGCATCGCGAATCAACAACGCCACCCCCGCCAACTGCTGCAAGCTGAACCGCGCCTGCACCCGGCGTTGGCCAAGTTCTCTGTTCAGCAACACCAGCATCCCCGGTCGATAGCGGTTGATCTCATCCACCACCGTCGCCAGCGTGGCATTGTTGAACACCAGTACCTGTTTGCGCCAAGCAACCACTGCCTGGGTGTCTACCGTGGTCACTTCACTGGCCCCGGCGCTGCCATAGGTCAGTTGCCGGCCACCGTCCAGGCGCACGCTGCGCCCGGCGGTGCCCACCAAGAGCGAGCCCTCGATACAGGTCACGCACACGTTGTGGTCGGTGTTGCGCACATTGAAGCGGGCCTGCGCCGCACTGACCCAGCCTTCGCCGGCCTGGACCTTGAGCGGCTGCGCACTGTGGGCGAGCACCTCGACTTCACCCTCAAGCAATTCAATACCCTGCCCCACTCGGCTGATGCGCGTCTGGGTATTGAGCTCCAGGCTTATCCCTTCGCTCAACATCACCTGGCGCTGCTCGCCGACTTCGGTGCGGTAGTCCGCCGTGAGCCCGGCGAAGCCGCCCGGTACGCCGACACGGACCATCACCACGGCCGCCGAGGCAGCAATCGCACCGCCCAGGAAGGCACGACGGCCAAAGCTGCGCGGTTGCGACACCTGTTCAAGGGCGGGGACCAAGTCGCGCCATAACGCCTTGGCCTGTTCGAACGCCTGGGCATGTTCCGCGCTCTGCGCGCACCAGGCCTGCAGGGCCTTGGCGTCGGCCACGGTGGCGCGGCCCGAGGTTAGCAGGAGCAGCCAGTCGCGGGCTTCATCGTGCAGGGGTCTGGCGGCGGGTTGCCGGGCGGTGGAGAGGCTAAAAATATTCAAGCGCGCACGTACTCACGGATTTATCAGGGACTCGACACTAAGACGGTTTTCCGGCCCCGGGACCGAACCGCTGAATCACTTTTCTTTCAAGGCGCTTGGCACAGTGGCCCAGGGCAGCCTTGATTTCCTTCTCGACCATGCGCGTGGAGATACCGAAACGCTGGGAAATTTCCAGGTGCGGGGCTTCTTCCAAGCGCGCGGCGATGAGGATCTTGCGGCGGCGTGCCGGCAGTTCGTAGAGGGCCTTGACCAGGGATTGGATTTCTTTCTGGCCGCCCACCACCCGCGACGGGTCCTGGGCTTCGTCGGCGCTTTGCAACAGTTCCTCCACCTCGCTGCCGGTGAGCAGACGCGCGTCGGCCTGGCGGCGGTCGGCGGCGATGTTCAAGGCCATGCGGTACAGGTAGGCGTTGGGTTGTTGCAGGTTCGGCGGCACGTCCATGCGGTCGACCCGCAGGTAGGTTTCGTGCAGCACGTCGTTGGCCAGGTCCTCCGAACCCAGGCGCTTGCGCAAACGCACCTTGAAGTCTTCGTAGGAGGCCAGGAACAAGCTGACCATCGGACTGTGCCCGGTATTTTTCATCCGCCCGAGGCTCCTTTCGCTACTGTGCATTCCATGCGCGTTCCTGTTGTGTCGGGCATCAAAAGTAAAGTCACCGGTTGGCGCAGTGAGCTCGGCGCCGGGCGTTCGACCCGGGCCGCACTCAGGCGGCGCACCAGTGCTTCATCGCGTTGTTCATCGCCGGTGGAACTGACCAGCCGACTGTGTTCAATCACCCCGTCGGGGTTGACCCATACCTGCACCAGCGCGCGAAAACTACCGGGCCGGGTCAGCGGCGAACGGCACAGGCTGGTTTCGATGGCTTGTTGCAACGCCGTCGCGTAGCTGTTGTTGATCCGCGCGGCGCTGCGTGCCGCCGCACCCTGGGTGGGCGGCTGGCTGACCTGCGGTGTCTGCAAGGTAAACGCATCGCTGCGTGCATAACGTGCCATCAGGCCACTCCCTGTCAGCAACATCGCCAGCGCCTCTTGCGCCGTAAAGCGCCCGCGCACCCCAATGGAGCGCCGGCCCCGCGTCAACTCGCGGTCCACCAGCACCGCCATCCCGGTGGCGCGGCTGTAGGCTTGCAGTGCCTGCTCCAGGTCCTGCGCAGGCAGGTCCAACGACAGCAGGGGTGACTCTGCCAGTGCCGTACGACCAGCGGCCAGCAGCAACAGCAAGACCAGGACGCACATGACGCGCCTCCGGACTCCCTGTTCACCCCCTGCTCTGCATCGCTGCACGGCCGACGCGCCCTAGAAAACCGTCATCCTGAGGCCAGTTTATGAATCTGATGTTACGGTGATAGCAAAAAAAACATCACGGTGACGACAAGCCGGCTGCACTACACTTTGCAGCCTTACCGGCCCAGTCCCTCGGGCCCGCCAGGAGGCCCTGATGAACGTGCTACCAACCCTCGCCAGCCTGTTGCTGTGCGCTGTCCTGCCCTTGGTTGCCCATGCCGATAATTGCGCAGAGGTCACGGTGGATGGCTATAAGGCGCCCGACTATGGCTGCCTTAGCCACCAGATGGGTAATGACACGAATGCAACAAAGGCGACGCAAAAAAACCGCGAGGCGCAGAATATTTCCATCGAAAAGCGCCTGCCCAATAAGGTCGGTTTAGCCACCCCAGCGGCGACCAGTGTGCGAATGGGCAACACCTTCGGTACGTCGGTGAAACCGCAGCGGCCTTGAGCCGTTAGAAATTGTCTGAGTACACATGTAACAAATGTGGGAGGGAGCTTGTTTACGAGGCGGCCTTTGGGCCGACCAGGTGCTTGGGTTGGAATGAGTACATATCCATTCCTGCGGTAATGGCTGGTATTGGTTTCGCCCTGACGGCGGGTCACTTTGGAAAAGAGCCCCAAAGTCACCAAAGGGCTCTTGCCCCACCACTCGGCACCTCGCCTAGGCTCGGTGTGCCCGAACGAAGGCTTTGGAGCGTGATTGACGGGGCGCCTAAGATCAAGATCACAAGCCAGATCAAGAGCAGATCAATAGCGAGTGGTATCTGCCTGATGTATGGAGATCCAAATGTGTGCGGGCTTGCTCGCGAATGCAGAGTGTCAGTCACTGATGATTTGACTGATCCACCGCATTCGCGAGCAAGTCGAAGCGTCGAACCGCCGCTCGCACAGTTTGGACTTGCAGCGTGTCTCAGGCCGCGTGGCTTTCTTTCTTCAAACTCTCCATATCAATCACAAAACGATACTTCACATCACCCTTGAGCATCCGCTCATAGGCCTCGTTGATGCCCTGGATATCGATCATCTCCACGTCCGACACAATCCCGTGCTTGGCGCAGAAGTCCAGCATGTCCTGGGTCTCCTGGATGCCGCCGATCAGCGACCCCGCCAGGCTGCGGCGCTTGAAGATCAGGTTGAATACGGTTGGCGACGGGTGCGGGCTGTCGGGGGCGCCGACCAGGGTCATGGTGCCGTCACGCTTGAGCAGGTTGAGGAAGGCGTCGAGGTTGTGCGGTGCGGCGACGGTGTTGAGGATGAAATCCAGGCTGTTGGCGACCGCGGCCATTTCATCCGGGTTCTTCGACACCACCACTTGATCGGCACCCAGGCGCAGGCCGTCTTCGCGTTTGTTGGGTGAGGTGGTGAACAGCGTGACGTGCGCGCCCATGGCGTGGGCGATCTTCACCGCCATATGCCCAAGGCCACCGAGGCCAACCACACCGACCTTTTTGCCGGGGCCAACCTTCCAGTGGTGCAGCGGCGAATAGGTGGTGATGCCTGCGCACAGCAACGGCGCCACGGCGGCCAGGTTGGAAGCGTCGTGGGAGATGTGCAGCACGAACTTCTCCTTGACCACGATGCTGTCGGAGTAGCCGCCGAAGGTGTTTTCGCCGCCGAATACCGGGCCGTTGTAGGTGCCGGTAAAGCCGCTCTCGCAGTACTGCTCCTCGCCTTCGGCGCAGGAGGCACAATGCTGGCAGCTGTCGACCATGCAGCCGACACCGGCCAAATCACCGACTTTGAACTTCTGCACATTGGCGCCTACCGCCGTAACACGGCCGACGATTTCATGGCCAGGCACGGAGGGGTACAGGGTGTTGTTCCATTCGTTGCGGGCGGTGTGCAGGTCGGAGTGGCAGACCCCGCAATAGAGAATGTCGATCTGTACATCATCCGCCCCCGGCGCGCGGCGCTCGAAGGTAAAGGGCTTGAGGGAATCCTTGGCGTTCTGAGCGGCGTAGCTGTAGGTCTTGGCCATTTCGTTCACCTGTGTGATCGGATGCTGGAAGTCAGATGACCAGCATCGACGCTGAATCGTTCAACCGAGCACGTCCATACAATCCGCGTCACTGCGCGGCCCCTAAGCTCCTGACTTTCTCAAGACGCTGGAGAGTGGGCATGTGTAAAAAAGTGAGGACGGTATCGCTGGCTGTCACGTTGCTGGCCGCGGCCATGATGGGCAGTGCCTTTGCGGCAACACCCACGGTAGCGGTGGCCCCGCAATATGACACCAGCCACGTCTATGTGGCGCCGGCCGATGTCGACCGTTTTGCCCAGAGCTTCCTGGCCACTTTCGGCGGCAAAAGCACAGCTCAGGTGGTGGTGAATGTGTTGCCGGTGCCGAGCAGCACCACCTCGCAATTGCTGCAGACCCCGGCGGGCACGGTGTCGTTGTTTGGCTTCACCACGCCGATCCCGCACCCGTTCGGCCAGGAGCGCAACGGTTACCTGGTCAAGGACATGGACGTAGCGCTCAAGGCCGCCCGGGAAAACGGTGCGGCGGTGATCGTCAGCGACTTCCCCGACCCGATCGGGCGTGATGCCGTGGTGCAGTGGCCGGGCGGCGTGAATATGCAGCTCTATTGGCACACCAAGACCCCGTATTACCCCGCGTTCCAGACCGTGCCGGAAAACCGCGTGTACCTCAGTGCCGACCGTGCCGACCGCTTTATCAAGTCGTTCCTGGGCTTTTCCCACGGCAAAGTCCTGGCCGATGACAAGCACGCGCCTGGCGTGGATATCGGTCAAGCCAGTGGCAGCTACCGTCGTGTCGACATCGAGTCGCCGTTCGGGCGCATGGCGGTGCTGGTCACCAAAGGCCAACTGCCCTACCCCTTTGGTCATGAAACCACCGGCTATCAAGTGACTGACCTGAAGGCGACGCTGGGCAAGGCCACCGGCTCCGGCGCCACAGTGCTGGTGCCCGCCTTTGACAGCAAAGGCCGTCGCAGCGCATTGGTCGAGTTCCCGGGCGGCTATGTCGCGGAGATTCACCAGCTCAACGCGGCAAAATGAAGCGTCGCACAGGCTGGGGCCTGGCCGTGCTGTGGCCGCTGCTCGCCGGCGGCGTCCACGCCGATGAGCAAGCGACACGCCCGACCCTCAAGGCCAACCGTTGGCAGGAAGACTGGTCGGTCCTGCAAAACCCGGCGCTGCGCACGCAGCCGCTGGACAATTGGAAGTACATCCCATTGTCAGGTGCCAACCCGTTCACCTACTTGTCCCTGGGCGCCACGTTACGCGAGCGCTTCGAGATGAACGATGCCAGTGGTTTTGGCGTGCGCGATGTGAAGCGTGATCGCTACTTGATCCACCGCTTCCAGGTGCATGCCGACCTGCACCTGAACGAAAACTGGCGGGTGTTCACCCAGCTTGAAGACGTACACGCGTATGACAAGACGACGATCGGCGGCGCCGACCAGAACCACGTCGACCTGCGCCTGGCCTTTGCCGAATACGTCAATGCCTTCAGCAGCGGCACGCTGAAAGCACGTGTCGGGCGCCAGGATTTCGCTTTCGACTTGCAGCGCTTCATCTCATCGCGGGAAGGCCCGAATGTGCGGCAATCCTTCGATGCCCTGTGGGCCGACTGGGAGACGAGCAACTGGCGCTTTATCGGGATTGCCAGCCAGCCGGTGCAGTATCAGGACGGGCGGCACTTCGACGACAAATCCAATAGTGACGCACGCTTCCACATGGTGCGGGTCGAGCGGC
Source organism: Pseudomonas sp. EL_65y_Pfl1_R83 (assembly GCF_963970695.1). Lineage (NCBI taxonomy): Bacteria > Pseudomonadati > Pseudomonadota > Gammaproteobacteria > Pseudomonadales > Pseudomonadaceae > Pseudomonas > Pseudomonas sp. EL_65y_Pfl1_R83. Next base: position 80,264 of record NZ_CAXAQI010000004.1, read on the forward strand.
TGGTGGGCGGTAAAAACGAGCTGTCAGCCTACTACGGCGTGTATGAACGCAGCGCGGCGCACTACCTGGACGCGGACGGCGACGAAACCCGCCACCTGTTCGACGCCCGCCTGGGCGGCGCGGCCATGGGCTTTGACTGGGACGTCGAAGCGATGCTGCAAAGTGGCTCGGTGGGCAACAAGGATATCCGCGCCTGGGCCTCTGGCAGTCGCACCGGCTACACCTTTGACAGCCTGGCCTGGACGCCGCGCCTCGGCCTGCAACTGGACATCGCCTCGGGCGACCGTAAAACCGGGGATGGCACTGTTGGCACATTCAACCCGCTGTTTCCCAACGGCTACTACTTTTCCCTGGCGGGCTACACCGGTTACAGCAACCTGATTCACGTCAAGCCGTCGATCACCGTCAAACCGTTCGACAAGCTCAGCGTGCAAACCGCCATCGGCCTGCTCTGGCGGCAAACCACCAGCGATGCGGTGTACACCCAGCCCAACCTGCCGGTGGCCGGCACCGCTGGCAGCGGTGATCGCTGGACCGGCGCCTACGCGCAACTGCGCACTGACTATGTGTTCAGCCCCAACCTCACCGGCGCCGTCGAAGCCGTGCACTACGACGTCGGCCAGACCCTGCGCGATGCAGGCGGTGATGACAGCAATTACCTGGGGGTCGAGCTCAAGTTCAGTTGGTAATCCCAAGCAAGCACACCCGTACAAGCCCTCGAAACACTTAAGGGCAATAGTGATCCTGAGTTTTCCAGCCTATACACCAAGGAGTTTTCCATGAGCACATTCGTTGCCAAAGACGGTACCCAGATCTACTTCAAGGATTGGGGCAGCGGTAAGCCCGTGCTGTTCAGCCACGGCTGGCCGCTGGATGCCGACATGTGGGAATACCAGATGGAATACCTGAGCAGCCGTGGTTTTCGCACCATCGCGTTTGACCGTCGTGGCTTCGGGCGCTCGGACCAGCCATGGACCGGTAACGACTACAACACCTTCGCCGACGATATCGCGCAGTTGATCGAACACCTGGACCTCAAGGACGTGACCCTGGTGGGCTTTTCCATGGGCGGCGGCGACGTGGCGCGCTATATCGCTCGCCACGGCAGCGCCCGCGTCGGCGGCCTGGTACTGCTGGGGGCGGTGACACCGCTGCTCGGCCAGAAACCGGATTTCCCGCAGGGCGTGCCGACTGAAGTGTTCGATGGCATCAAGGCTGGGCTGTTGAAGGATCGCGCGCAATTTATCAGCGATTTCAACACGCCGTTTTTTGGTATCAACAAGGGCCAGACAGTCTCCGAAGGGGTGCTGACCCAGACCCTGCAGGTGGCAATGCTGGCGTCGCTGAAATCGACCGTGGATTGCGTGACCGCCTTCTCCGAAACCGACTTCCGCCCGGACATGGCCAAGATTGACGTGCCGACCCTGGTCATCCACGGTGACGGCGACCAGATCGTACCGTTCGAAACCACCGGCAAAGCCGCCGCGGCTTCGATCAAAGGCGCCGAGCTGAAGGTCTACAAGGACGCACCACACGGGTTCGCCGTGACCCATGCCCAGGCCTTGAATGAAGACCTGCTGGCGTTCCTGACCCGCTGAAACACCTGAACCACCCTCTCCTTATTTCGGCCGGGCTTGCCCGGCCTTTTTTTGCTCAGGAGAAACGTTGGCTCACGACCAGACGCCCAGGCCCTGCGATCAACACGCTGCTGAAAATGATCAACAGCAGCCAGCCGAATTGCCCTTCCAGCAACGTCCACTCCGGGTGCACCACCAGCATGGCAATCAACAGCACCGCCAGGATCGGCAGGCACGCCAGGCGCACCAGCACCCCTGCAATGATCAGCAGCGGGCACAGCACCTCGGCAAATATCGCCAGCAGCAGCGTGATGTGAGCGCCCAAATGAAATGGGTCCTCGATCAGCTTCAACTGCTCGCTGTAGTTCAACAGTTTCGGCAAACCGTGCACCCACAGCAGGAATAGCGCCCCGCTGCCCCGTAGAAACAACAACCCCAGGTCCTGTTGTTTTGATTCGTTCATACGTGCTCTCTGTTGGTCGAGACAAACGTCGATTGTGTCAACGGTGCCATCCGCCTGCTTGCAAGCCTGTGCTGACCTCACTCCCCCGTACCGGCAAATGCCGCGACGATTTCATCGATCACCACCCGCACTCGCGCGGTGTGGCGCAGATCGGCGTGGGTCACCAGCCACACGTCATACGGCAAGGGCCGCGTGCGGTCGGGCCGCAGGCGTACCAGCCCGTCACGTTCGCCGGTGTACACCGGGATTTCGCCGATGCCGATGCCCGCGGCAATAGAGCGGCACACCAGCAGGCTTGAACTGAGGGCCGCGGTTGCGAGCTGGTTCGCATGGCCCAGCGGTAAGCTGCATGAGGCACCGGCACGAGCAGACACTTGCGCAGCGACACCTTCTGGCGTGTACCTGTTGTTCGCCCAATACGCTTTTATGGCGGCGGGCTTGGTGCCGGCGATGGTGTTCCTGGTGGATTACGTGGCCCGTGGCCTGGGAGACGGCGCGCACATCGGCGCGATGATCTGGGTAATGTACGGCCTGGGCGCGATTGCGGGGCCGGTGACTTACGGGTTCCTCGTCGATAAACTCGGGGCCCGCTTGAGTATTCGCGGGGCGCTGGTGGTGCAGGCGATTGCGGTCGGCTTGCTGCCGTTTGCCGGCTCGTTTACCGCCCTCGCGGTGATCCTCGGTTCCTTCCCGCCGGGCATCGTGCCGCTGGCACTGGCGCGGGTGCATGAGTTGCTGCCCAACCATCACCAGCAACAAGTGGCATGGAGCCGCGCCACGGTGTCCTTCGCGACGTTCCAGGCGCTCTCCGGCTTTGCCTATTCGGCACTGTTCAACAGCAGTGGCGGGCAGCATGCGCTGTTGTTCATGATCGCCGCCGGGGCCATTGTGGTCGCATTGGCACTGGAACCGGGCATGATCCTGCTGAACCGTCGACCGCTCGGTACGGTCCCAACCCATACGCTCATCGCTGCAGGTAATCTGAAATGACGCTTCCTCAAGAAATGACCCTGATCGAAATCACCACCCCTGGCGGGCCTGAAGTGCTGCAACCGCGCCAGGCCGATGTGCCTGTCGCCGGCCCCGGCGAGATCCTGATCCGTGTTCACGCCGCCGGTGTCAACCGTCCCGACGCCCTGCAACGCGCCGGCAAATACCCGATGAAACCCGGCTTCAGCCCGATCCCAGGGTTGGAAGTGGCCGGTGAAGTGGTGGCGCTGGGTGAAGGCGTAAGCGAATACCAGGTGGGCGACAAGGTTTGTGCCCTGACCAACGGCGGCGGTTACGCGCAATTTTGCAGCGTGCCGGCCGGCCAGGCCTTGCCGATCCCTGAGGGTATGGACTGGATTCAAGCCGCCGCCGTACCGGAAACGTTCTTCACCGTGTGGGCCAACCTGTTCGGCCTTGGCGATGCGCACACCGGTCAACGCGCGCTGATTCACGGCGGCACCAGCGGCATCGGCACCACCGCTTTGATGCTGTGCCGCGAGTTTGGCATCCAGGCGTTTGCCACCGCTGGCAGCGCCGACAAATGTGCCGCGATTGCCAAGCTGGGCGCTGAACCTATCAATTATCGCGAGCAGGACTTTGCCGAAGTCATCGCGCAGCAGACCGACAACCAGGGCGTCGATGTGATCCTCGACATCATGGGAGCCTCCTACCTCAACAACAACCTCAAGGCCTTGGCCATGGACGGTCACTTGGTGATGCTGGGCTTCCTCGGCGGCGCCAAGGCCAATGACGTCGACCTGCTGAGCATTCTCGGCAAACGCGCGGTGATTACCGGCTCACTCCTGCGGGCACGCAGTAAAGAAGAGAAAGCTGCCATCGCCGAACAACTGCGCGAATACATCTGGCCGGTACTGGCCGCCGGGCGGTGCCTGCCGATCATCGACAAGGTGTACGCCTACACCGACACCGCCCAGGCGCATGCGCGGATGGAGGGTGGGGACCATATCGGGAAGATTGTGTTGCGGGTGGAGTGACGCTGATCCTGACCCTGTAAAGATCCAGTGTGGGAGCTTCGGTGCGACGATTCGACTTGCCTGCGATGCAGACACCTTGGTCATTCAGTTGAACCGAGTCGATGCTATCGCAGGCAAGCCAGCGCCCACATGGATCACCTTCGCAGGGCTACTCGGCGTACACCGGGTAGTCGATGTATCCGGCTTGCGTCCCACCGTAAAGCCCCTCAGCCTTCAGCGGGTTCAGCGGCCACCCATTGAAAATCCGTTGCGGCAGGTCCGGGTTGGCAATGAATGGCCGCCCGAATGCGATCAAGTCCGCCAACCCCGCTTCTACCAGAGCAGCGCCGCGTTCAGCGGTGTAGCGGCCAGCGTAGATGATGCGACCACTGAAGGTGCTGCGCACCGCTTCACGGAAAGTGTCTGGCAACACTGGGGCGTTGTCCCAGTCGGCTTCAGCGATGGACACATAGGCGATGCCTGACTCTTCCAACACCTTGATCGCTTCGATATAGGTGTGATGCGGGTCTTCTTCCACCAGGCCGATGTACACGCGATCCTGATCAGTGCCACTGAACAAGGGCGAGAAGCGCACACCCAGGCGCTCCGGCCCAACCACGGCGCTCACGGCCTCAACGATCTCACGCAGAAAGCGCAGGCGATTGTGCAGTGAGCCGCCGTATTCATCGTCACGCTGATTGGCGTGGGCCGAGATGAACTGGTTGACCAGGTACCCATTCGCCGAATGGATTTCCACCCCGTCAAACCCGGCATCCAGTGCATTGCGTGCGGCCTGGGCGTAGTGCCCGACCAACTCTTCGATCTCAAGAGCGCTCAAAGCACGCGGTACCGGCGGCTGCTTCAGCTCACCCACGCCAGGACCGGTTTCGATAAAGGCCTTGGCCTGCTGCGCCTGGATTGCCGACGGCGCGACGGGTGCGGCGCCGTCTGGCTGCAACGCGTTATGCGAGACCCGGCCAACGTGCCACAACTGGGCAAAGATCACCCCGCCTTCGGCGTGCACCGCGTCGGTGACTTTGCGCCAGCCGTCGATCTGCGCCGGGGTGTAAATGCCCGGCGTCCACGCATAACCCTGGCCACGCGGCTCGATCTGCGTGCCTTCGCTGACCATGAAACCAGCCGTGGCACGCTGGCGGTAATACTCGGCCATCAAGTCCGTCGCGATGTCGCCAGGCTGAGCGCTGCGCTGGCGCGTCAACGGCGGCAGGACGATACGGTTGTTTAACGTGTGGTGGCCCAGTTTTACCGGCGTACTCAGAACATTGTCAGTCATGTAAAGTTTTCCAAATTGCGGACGTGCTAAAGCATTGGCGACTTATAAAAGTCGCCAATGAATACAGCGGTTTTTTTAAATTAAGCGGTGAGTGTCAGCAGGGCTTTGGCCACATCACTGGAACTGCCAGGGTTTTGCCCGGTGACCAAAAGGCCATCTGTGATAACAAAGGATTGCCAATCGGCGCCCTTCTCGTAATGGCCACCGAGTTTCTTGAACTCATCTTCAATCAGGAACGGCACCACGTCGGTCAACTCCACCGCCGCTTCTTCCGAGTTGGAGAACCCGGTGACGCGACGGCCCTTGATCAACGGGTCGCCATTGACCGCCTTGACGTGACGCAGCGCGCCCGGTGCGTGGCAGACAAAACCGATCGGTTTGCCAGCGCGTTCGAAGGACTCGATCAAGGCAATCGAGACGGGTGACTCCGCCAGGTCCCACAGCGGGCCGTGGCCGCCTGGGTAAAACACGGTGTCGAAGGCGTCGGCGTTGACGGTTTCCAGTTTCAGTGTGTTGGCCAGGGCCTGCTGTGCAGCCGGGTCGGCGGCGAAGCGATGGGTCTGTTCAGTCTGGGCGTCCGGCTGGTCGCTCACCGGGTCCAGCGGCGGTTGACCGCCGGCCGGGGATGCCAGTACCACTTCGGCGCCAGCGTCCTTGAACGCGTAATAGGGTGCAGCAAATTCTTCGAGCCAGAAGCCGGTCTTGCGCCCGGTATCGCCAAGCTGGTCGTGAGAGGTCAGTACCATTAATACTTTCATTTTCCAGTGCCTCGATAGGTGTGAGTGTCAGTGTGTTCAGGGCAGCCCAACAGGTGTCGGGTCAGCCACAGCGCCTCGTCGAACGGCGCGCAAGTACGTGTGATCTTGCTCATGACGCTGGTCCCCAGCCACAACGCATACAGGCGCTGGGCCAGGCTTTCAGGGTGTTGCGCAACCTTCAGCGAGCCGTCTTCGATGCCGCGTTGCAAGGCAATTGCGAGCAACGCAATAGTGCGTGCGGTGCCGCGCTGCAGGGCCAGGCGCATCGGCTCTGAAAGGTCTGACACCTCTGCACCCAGTTTGACGGCAAGGCATTTGCCTGCGTCGGTGCCGCCGGTCTGGTTGTCGATCCAGCTGTGCCAATAGCGCATCAACTTGGCGTGCTGGGTTAAGTCCGGCTGATTGAACAGCTGTTCCATACCGTTCAAGTAGTTGTCGAAATAGGTATCGAGCAATACCACCCCGAACGCATCTTTAGAGTTGAAGTAGTGATAGAACGAGCCTTTAGGCACATCGGCGGCTTGAAGTATTTCGTTCAATCCCACCGCAGAAAACCCTTTGGCGCCCACAATCGGCTGCGCACTTTCCAGAATCGTCTGCCTTGCACTCTTAGTTTCGCGGCTCATTTTTCATCCCGTCCGATTAGACCAGTCGTCTCGTTCGTTGGGTGAATGTTAGGGGCCGGGTAAAACGCGCACAATGTCAGATCCGCAAGGATTCCGGACATGCGGCAAAGTCGGTTGCCGTTTTCCCGGCAGCCACCGACAATCCCCCCTACCACGCTTCTGGAGACATGCGATGCACAGCGTAGCGCTGATGGTTTACCCGAACTTCCAATCCCTGAGCCTCAGCCTGGGCTCGGTGTTCGAGTGCGCAAACCTGCTGCGCGGCGAGCCGGCCTATGAGTTTCACCTGGTGTCGGAAAGTGGCGGCGCGGTGATGACCTCCCAGGGGTTCTCGGTGAATACCCTACCGATCCGGCCGCAGGGCTACGACACGCTGATCGTCAGCGGCTACCTGGAGTTTCGCCTGCCGGAAGCGAACCTGCTGGAACTGGTCAAGGCCGCCTCGGCCCAATCGCGACGCGTCGCCTCGTTGTGCATGGGCATCTTCGTGCTGGCAGAAGCCGGCTTGCTGGAGGGCAAGCGCACCACCACCCATTGGATTCACGCGCCGGCCTTTCGCAAGCGCTATCCGGATATCCGCCTGGAAGAAGACAAGCTGTTCATCGTCGACGGCCAGGTGTGGACCGGCGCCGGCATGAGCGCCGGGGTGGACTTGGCGTTGGCGATGGTGGAGAACGACCTGGGCAGCGACCTCGCGCGGCGCATTGCACGCAAGCTGGTGATCGCCCAACGTCGGGGCAGTGAACAATCGCAGTTGTCGGCGCTGTTGGAACTGGACCCCAAGTCAGACCGCGTACAACTGGCCCTGGCCTATGCCCGTGAGAACCTGACCCATGATCTCTCGGTGGAAGCCCTGGCCGATGTTGCCCGGCTCAGTCCACGCCAGTTCAGCCGGGTGTTTCGCGAAGAAACCGGGCAAACGCCGGCCAAGGCCATCGAGTCCCTGCGGGTAGAGGCCGCGCGGGCGATGATGGAAACCAGTCGTCATCCCGTGGAAGTGGTGGCCCGTGAGACCGGGTTTGGTGACCGCGAACGCATGCGCCAGGCGTTTCTCAGGGCGTTCGGGCAGCCGCCGCAGGCGATGCAGCAGGCGTTGTTCAGAAGCTAGAGCGTCTAGCGGCAGTGGTAAGGGCTTTCGCTGCTGAGTGCTTCCCCAGTGTTCAGGTCACGGATGGTCACCGTGCCCTTGGGGTCGTTCAGGCAGAACGCATTACGCACGGAGTAGATGCCGCTGCCACGGGGGGGTGAACACCATTTTGACCGACAAGCCTCTGAGGCGCCCCCCCTGCTTTAAGTTCAACCTCGCGCTTAGTGCAACACCGCGCGTGTCACCAGGTAACTCACCAACTGCGGATCATCCGCCAACTCGATCGCCTGTACCGGGCGCGGCAGGTTGTCCAGCACCCTGCGCCAGAACGCCTGGGACACTTCATCCTGGTCGTAAAAGCGCACCAGCCAATCCGCCTCGCCGCTACACAGCACCTGGCTGGCGATGGCACGGCCGATGCCTTTGCGCCGATAGCGCTTGAGGATGAACAGGTCAGCCAGTTCCAGAGCGTCGATACCCGGCAGTTCGCTGCCTTCGATCAGCAGGAAACCGGCGATGTAGCCATCGACCAGCAGCAGGTTGGCGCTCCATTGCGGGTCTTGCCAATAGCGGGCCAGGTGTTCGTCGTGAATGTAGAAACGGCCGTCCGCCTCGACATCTTCCTGTTCCCAGTCCGAGGATTCATAGGCGTAATACTGGTAGAGATTGCGGATCAGCTCGGCTTCTTCAGGGCCGGTCTGGATCAATTCGACGGTGGTTTCAGGCATGGGACCCTCAGTGAAAAAACGCAGGGCGCCATTGTTCACAAAACCTGAGCACAGTCCAATAGCGTGGCCAACCTTTCTACTTGCTGAACCGAATGCAAAAAGGCGTTGCCCCTTCCGAAACCTTGAAACATTTCGAATAAACTCCGCGAAATTGCCGCTCTTTTTCAAGGACATGTATTTTGACAAACGTCTGTACCGCCGGCCTGGATGTAGGTTTTGCCTCCCTGGACTACCTGCAGATCTTCATCCTGGGCGTGATCCAGGGCATTACCGAACTGCTGCCGGTGTCGTCCACCGCCCATATGCGCGTAGTACCCGCCCTGCTCGGCTGGCAAGACCCCGGCTCGGCGTTTTCCGCAGCCATGCAGTTGGCGGCACTGGCCGCGGTGGTCAGTTATTTCTGGCGCGATGTACGCCAAGTGACCACCGGCAGCATCAGCGCGGTGCGCCGGGGTGACTACAACGACCGGTGGTTCAAGCTGGCGGTGGCGATTGTGCTGGCGACCATTCCTATCGGCATCGCCGGCCTGGCGTTGTCTTCGACCTTGAATGCCTGCAACTCGCCGTTGCGTGGGCTGATGGTGATCGGGATTTCCTGCGTGGTCATGGCGGTGCTGATGGCAGTGGCGGAAGTCCGTGCACGCCACACCCGGGAGGTGAGTGAAATGCGCCTGCGGGATGCGTTGATCGTGGGAGTGGCGCAGATTGGCGCGTTGATTCCAGGGGTGTCGCGTTCCGGCTCCACCCTGACGGCGGCACTGTTTCTCAACTTCAAACGTGAGGAAGCGGCGCGCTTTTCTTTCCTGCTGGGCCTGCCCGCCATCGCCCTCGCCGGTTTGAAAGAACTGTGGGTGCTGCTGCATGCCGATATGCCGGCCCATGCCTGGCCGCATTTGATCTTTGGTTTGGTGGTGGCGAGCATCTCGGCGTTTTTTGCGATCTGGGGCCTGATGAAGTTTTTGGAGCGATTCTCCACCTGGCCGTTCGTGATTTATCGCGCGCTGCTGGGGGTGTTCCTGATTGTGGCGGTGAGTACCGGGTTGCTGAGTTGAACTGACGCTATTTAAAACCAACCCTAACCTAATGCGCGGGCTTGCCCGCTCCCAGCGTTGAATTGCTTTGTGTTGAAGACCGCATTCCGCGGCTCAGCGGGTTCAAGGCAACCGCTGACAGCTCTGCCACACCTGCCGAATCAACACCTGCAGCTTCAGCGCTTGAGCCCAGCGATCACTGATCTCACGCCCATCCGCGCCGGTGATCGCATAGGGCGGCGGGCCCAGTTCGCAGGTGAAGCTCAGGCTTTGCGGCGTATCGGAACGGGCCAGCCAGTCTTCGATCCCGTAGCGCCACCACTCGGTAAAACGCTGTACCCAGGCTTGATGCTGGGGAAAGTCCAGCGACACCTGCACCTGTTCACTGCTGGCCACGCGGCCGTGAAAGCCCCAGCTGTTGCGCAGGATCGTGCGGATCTGCTCGTCATCTTCAGCAGTAACGGGCTCGGGCAACTCACGCCCGACCACGTAGTGGGACAGGTCGGCCAGCAGCTTCAAATCGGGCATCTGTGCCAGCAGGTCGAGGGTGAACAGCAGGTCGTTGGTGAGCCGATAACGATGGGTTTCCAGCAGCACCGGAAAGTCCACCTGCTCGGCCAGGCGCTGCCAGCCTTCGACCAACCGTGCGGCCTCGGTTTGAGTGCGCGGGCGCACGTCGGCTTGCAGGGTGAGGTGGTGGCAGCCGTAGCGGCTGATTACGTCCAGTGCGGCCGCCAGATCATCCACCGACTGCGGGAACAGCTGGCCTTCGATCTGCAAGCCCCTGGCCGTGGCGGCGGCGTGCAGGCGCGAGACGTCGGCAGGCTTGAAGTAATGGTCGGTGATGCCGTCGAAACCGGCGGCTTTGATGCGCTCGAGTTGCGCTTCGAGGGGGCCGGGCTCGGTTTGCATGGCCCACAGGGATTGGAACACCAGGAATTGGCGCATATCAGCCTCGCAGGATGTGTTTGAGGGGCAGCTCGGGGTCGGCCAGGCTGGTCGCGTTGAGCGGGGTGCATGCGCAGATCAGGCGTTCGCACAGCTTGATGTCCTTGGCCACGCTGTTGCCTGGCGCCCATCCACAAGCACCTTGCAGATGGTGATCGGCATCCAGGTAGAACAGCAGCAAGCCGCCGCCCGGCAATGGCCGACTGACCGTAAGCGGCGTGATCACACCCACGGTTTGCACCCCCCAATCGTACTGGTCGGACCAGAAACCGGGGAGCGCCTCGAACGGCACATTGCGCCCCAACATATTCAGCGCCGCATGCCGCCCCTGGGCTTCGGCATTGCGCCAGGTTTCCTGGCGTTGGTACAGGCCGTCCAGGCGGAATTCGCACACATCGCCAGCGGCATAGATGTCCGGTGCGCTGGCGCGCAGGTACGTATCGACGCGAATGCCCTGCCCCACGTCCAGCCCCGCCGCCGTGGCCAGTTCGATGTTGGGCTGCATGCCAATGCCGACCACCACCCAGTCGCAGGGCAACCGCTGCCCGTCCACCAACAGCACGGCGTCGGCCTGGATGGATTCCAGCGCCACGTTCAAACGCACATCCACCCCTTGGCGACGATGCAAATCCAGCAGCGCTTGGGAGATAACCGCCGGCAACACCCGGCCCGCCAGGCGCGGTCCGGCTTCCAGTACCGTCACCTCACAGCCCAGGCCGCGTGCTGTCGCCGCCACTTCCAGCCCGATAAACCCGCCACCCACCACCACCAGCCGCGTGCCGGGGTTCAGGGCACTGCGCAAGGCCAGCGCCTCATCGTGGGTGCGCAGGTAAAGCACATTGGCCTGCGCCTGAGGCAATCGTCGTGCCCTGCCGCCAGTGGCCAACAGCAGACCGGCATACGGCAGCCACTGGCCGTCGGCAAGTTGCAGGCGATGGTGTTGCGGCGTCAAGCGAGCCACCGGATTACCGGCGATATGCTCAATATCCAGCTCGGCCAGCCGCGCGCTGTCGCACAGGCTGCACCCGGCCAAATCCGCTGTGCCCTGCAACAGGCCTTTGGACAGCGGCGGCCGCTCGTAGGGCACGTGCGGCTCATCGCCGATCAGGATCAGCCGCCCGGTATAACCTTCTTCGCGCAAGGTCAGCGCCGCACGGCCACCGGCATGGCCGGCACCGACGATAATCAGAGCCTCGTTCATCATCACGCCGTGACGGCGAGCAATACCCGCCCCGCTTCGACCCGCACCGGGTAGGTCTTGAGGTTGACGCACACTGGCGCGCCCAGGGCCTTGCCGGTGCGGTAATCGAAGCGCCCGTTGTGCTTGGGGCACTCGATGATGTGGTCCATCACGAGGCCGTCGGCCAAGTGAATTTTCTCATGGGTGCACAGCCCCGCGGTGGCAAAAAATTCATTGTCGGCCGAGCGATACACCGCGTAGGTGTGCGGCCCGTGGTCGAAGCGCAGCACGTCTTCTTCGTCTATTTCGCCCACGGCGCAGACGTCGATCCATTGATCGTTCATGGCGTTTTCTCTTGTTCTTGGAAGGCATTCAGCCGGCAGTGGCTTCTGCATGCACGGGGGCATTGGCGGCCGGTTCGGCACGCGGGCGTATCGGGCGCTGAACGAAATGGTTGGGGTCGCTGCGCTGCTTCCAGATGGTCGGCAGGATTTCCTTGTACGCCTCGAACAGATCGGCGTAGGGCGCCGGGCAGTCGCCGCGTATTTCTTCGTGCAATTGCGCCAGGGCGTGATACGGCACCATCGGGTACATGTGGTGTTCGAGGTGGTAGTTCATGTCCATGTAGATAAAGCGCAGCACACGGTTCATATAAATGGTGCGGCAGTTGCTGCGGTGGTCGAGCACATCCTCGGCCAGGCCCACGTGTTGAGTGAGGCCGAAAATATAGCCCAGCCAGGCACCGTAGATACTCGGCAGGCCAATCAGCATCAGCGGCAGCCAGCTGTGCAGGTACAAGGCGGCGCCGATGACCACCGCGTAGATACCGACCCAGATACGCGCCGCGCGAAACACCTTGGGCCATTCGGACTCGGGGATAAAGTCTGCCTCCTGGGCACTCATCTTGCCGACGGCATGGCGCGCCACGCCGCTGAACGTCTTCCAGGCCAAGGGCACATTGAACAGGCTCAAGAACATCATCGAGAAGCGCGGTGGGCGCGGCTCGACAATCTCAGGGTCGCGACCGACGACGATGGTGTCGGTGTGATGACGGGCATGGCTCCAACGCCACACATGGGGCTCGAAGATGCACATAAAGCTTGCAACCTGGTACAGCACGTCATTCATCCAACGGGTTTTGAACGCCGTGCCGTGGCCGGTTTCGTGCCAGCGCGGGTTGGACGCGGTGCCGTACAGCACGCCATAGGCCAGGAAGAACGGCACGCAGGCCCAGGTGCCCCAGAACCAGTAGCCGCCAAAACCAGTGGCGAACAGCGCGGTCACCCAAATGGCAGTGTCGAGCAAGGCCGGGCCGTCGCGACGCTGCATCAGTGCTTTCATGCGTTTTCGGGAAACCGGCGACTGATACCAACTGGCCGAGACCAGGCCTTTATCAAAGGCGCGGGCGGCTTCGGGGCCGGTGAGGCTGTAGTCGCGCCGGGCGGGATGAGCGGTGTGTTCAGGCATTGTTATTGTTCTCCGCAAGCGGGTGGTTTCAGGTGCTTTGTGAAACCCACGATAGAGAACGCCTAAATCACCCTCAAGGCCTTGAATCCATTCCCTATCAAGCTATCATCCAGGCCCAGCGGGGCTTGATAGTTTTCTATCAAGACGCTCAAGGGGCTTGTCATGAACAACAATAAACGCCCAACCATTGCCACCGTTGCCGCCAAGGCCGGGCTGAGTGTGGCCACCGTCGACCGCGTATTGAATGCCCGTGCGCCGGTCAATCCCGACACCGCCGAACAGGTGTTCCAGGCCGCCGAAGCCGTGGGTTACTTTGCCGCGCGGCTGATTGGCCAGCGCATTCGCGAACGTCGCCCGACCTACCGCCTAGGCATCCTGTTGCTGGGCACCGCCCAGGCGTTCTACGCCAACCTGGCCCATGCCATCGGCGATGCAGCCGAGCAGCATGCCGGTGCCAACCTTACGTGCCAGTTCGAATACATCATCGATCGCACGCCCAGCGCCATCGTCGCGCAAATCGAACAGTTGGCCGTGCAGTGCGATAGCCTCGCGGTGGTCAGTTTTGCCCACCCACTGATCAACGCCTGCCTGGCGCAGATCCGCGCAGCCGGCGTGCCGGTGGTCGCCCTGCTTTCGGATATCCACGAACACGCCGATGAGCCCTATGTGGGCCAGGACAACCACGTGGTTGGCCGCACCATGGGCTGGTTGCTCGCCCGCACGTGCGGCGCACGCAAAGGCAGCGTGGGGATCTTGCTCGGCGGCCACCGCTTTCTCGGCCACCAGGCACGGGTCGAAGGCCTGCACAGCTACCTCGCCGAGCACGCGCCGGGGCTCAAGCCGTTGGAGCCGCTGATCAACCTGGATAACTGCGACATCACCGAAGAAGCCACCCTCGACTTGATCAGCCGTCACAGCGACCTGCGCGGGCTGTGCGTGGTGGGCGGCGGCGGTGACGGCATCATCAGTGCCCTGGCACAACTGCCCAAACGACCAGCGCTGTGTTGCATTTTGCAGGAGTCGACCGAGCTGTCGCGCCAGGCGTTGAGCCAGGGTTTGATTGACGTGGTGATGGACTCGCAGCCAGGGCGGACGGCCGTGGCATTGGTGGCGTTGATGGTGGCGTTGCAGAGCGCCGAGGGGTTCGATCCGGTGCGGCATCGGGTGTATATACCGCCGCAGATTGTGACGTCGGAGAATCTCTAGCGCGCTCGGCACTCGACCTTCAAGCCGCCCGCCTCCAGCACGTGACTCTCGATCACCACGGGCAGGAAGCGCTGGATCACCAGCATGTTGCTGTGCAAATGCTCGCTCATGTGCGGCGTGGTGAAACGGCCGCCACCCGCCAGTGCCATTGGCAACAGCAACTGATCGGCCAGGTGTTCGCCTACTGCCGTGTCGGTGCCTCGCCACTCACTGGCCTGGTCGATAGCCTGGTCGGCCACAGTTTCGGCGCGCACCTTGGCCATGCCAAAGGCACTGAATATTTCGGTGACGTGCTCGTGGACGTACTCCAGCATCAGCACATTACCTGGGCCCTGTTCCGGGTCAATCTCGACCGGGAACAGTTGCGTGTCAGCAAACGATAGACGCTGGCGCACGCGCTTGAACTGGCGCTCGGTCACTTGGGCGGGCAACCCTGCGTTAAGGGTTACCGCGCGGGCTTCGAGCAGTTTTCCACGCTGCATCAACTGCAGCGGCATCAGCTCGCTGGGTTGGATAAACGCCTCTAACTCACCCCCGCCAGCCGGTACAAACCCGTAGCGGTTCAGGCTCAATTCGATGCGCGCGCCCATACGCTGCAACAATGGAAGCCAGGCGCGCTGCAGGAAGTCCACCGGCGGTGCCAGCGGGTTATGGCTGCCGCCGCAGATCGTCACGCGGCTGGCCGTGGGTGCGCGCAGCAATGCCGGCAACAAGGTCTGCAGCACCAGGGTGCAACTGCCGGCCGTGCCAATTGAAAACCGGTATTCGCCCCCTTGAATCGGCCCGGGTTCGAACACCAGTGTTTGCGAGCCCAGTTCAGCCCCTTGCACCTTGGCACCACAGACCTGCGCCGCCGCCAGCACGGCAGTCAGGTGTTGACGCATCAAGCCTGGCCGACTGCGCTTGGCGCGGATGTTTTTGATGCGCAGGGTCAACCCGGTCACCATCGACAGGCTGAGCCCGCTGCGCAGTACCTGGCCACCGCCGATGGCGCCGTCGAGTTCAATCAGGTCCTGTTTCATATTTATCCTTAAGCAAAGCGTGTGACCGTGCCCCGCAGGTAGTGGTCCAGTTGTTGGGAGTCTTCATGGGTGCGTGGCAATACCGGCACTTCGCGTTCCAGTTCACGCTGTATGTAGGCGTGTAACGCCGGGCGCCGTGGCCCGTAGGCCGCTTCCCCGGCATTGCGTTTCAACACCAGCAGGGTTGCGACCTCATCGAGCAGTTGTGCGTCATCCACTGTGCCCAACAAATCGGCGAAGGTCATCGGCGGCCGCCCCAGCCCCAGGTCGATCCAACGCACTGCCAGCAACGGCCGCAGCACGTAGAAGTACTTCTTGAACCGCACCGTGTCGCCTTGCAGATAGCCGCGAAAGTTCTTCTTGGCCATCGACAGATAATGATTGCGCGCCGCCGGCGGGCTGTAGAACGCCTCGGCCAGCACACGCAATTGCGCCGTGGCCTCGGCCTCCTGGCGATACACCAGCGGCGAATCAAGCCATTCCAGCAGCGTGGGGTTGGATTTGCGCAACAGGCCCAAGGTCTTGCGCAACTCCCAGCCGCTCACATCCAGCTCGTCATCCAATGGGCGTTCGATCACGTCGCGCGGCGTATCCACTTGCATGAACCAGTCAGGTTTTTCCACGTAGACAAAACGCACATCGTAGTCGCTGTCGGTGGAGGCAAAACCCCAGGCCCGGCTGCCGGATTCGCAGGCATACAGTACCGTCACATTGCGCTCACGCTCTATGCGCTCCAACTCCTCCAGCACCCGCGCGCGCATGGCGTCGTTCAATGGGTGGCGCTCTTCCCTTTCCATCTCTATTCCCCTCTTATCCTTTGACGCACACCACTTGACGCAAGGTGTGCAGCACTTCCACCAGCTCGCGCTGGGCGTGCATGACGTGGTCGATGTCCTTGTAGGCCATCGGAATTTCATCGATCACATCGGCGTCCTTGCGGCACTCAACATGGGCCGTCGCGCGGATCTGGTCGGCCAGGGTGAAGGTGTTCTTCGCCTTGGTACGGCTCATGGTGCGGCCGGCGCCGTGGCTGCACGAGCAGAACGACTCTTCGTTGCCCAGTCCACGCACGATGAAGCTTTTGGCACCCATGGAGCCCGGAATAATCCCCAGCTCGCCCTTCTTCGCCGACACCGCGCCCTTGCGCGTCACCAGGATGTCTTCGCCAAAGTGCCGCTCTTTCTGCACGTAGTTGTGATGACAGTTCACCGCTTCCAGCGCCACCTCAAACGGCTTGCTGATCACCTGGCGTGTGGCCTGGACCACCGCGCGCATCATCAACTCGCGGTTCTGCCGGGCGAAATCCTGAGCCCAGCCCACCGCTTCCACGTAGTCATCGAAGTGCTGGCTGCCCTCTTCGAAATACGCCAGGTCGCGGTCCGGCAAATTCGCCAGGTGTTGCTGCATATCCGCCTGGGCCAACTGGATAAACAAGTTGCCGATGGCGTTACCCACGCCACGCGAACCGCTGTGCAACATGAACCAGACACGGTTGGCTTCATCCAGGCACACCTCGACAAAGTGGTTGCCGCCACCCAGGGTGCCGAGGTGCTGGCGGTGGTTGCTGCGTTCCAGTTGCGGGTACTTGTCGGTAATCGCCTTGAAACGTGGGTGCAACGCCGTCCATGCCTGATCAGCCTGGGCCGGCACATCTTCCCATGCACCTTTGTCACGGCCTTTACGGCTGCGAGTGCGGCCATGGGGTACGGCTGCCTCGATGGCGCAACGCAGGCCGTGGAGGTTGTCGGGTAAGTCGCTGGCGGTCAGCGTGGTACGCGCGGCGATCATGCCGCAGCCAATATCCACGCCCACCGCTGCCGGGATGATTGCGCCCACGGTGGGGATTACGCTGCCGATGGTCGAACCCTTGCCCAAGTGCACATCCGGCATCACCGCAAGGTGCTTGAAGATAAACGGCATCTTGGCGGTATTCATCAGTTGCTGGCGGGCCTCGGGCTCGACGGGCACGCCCTGGGTCCAGAGTTTGATCGGCTTGCCGTCGGCGACTTCCAGCAGTTGGTAGGTTTTCTCTTGCATGATCTCAATTCTTTTTTGAAAGCCGGCTCTGCGGCGTTGATAGCGACATAGCAGCGGGCGTGCCAGTTTTTTAAAAGTCGTTCTAAAAATACCTATCTATTTGTTTTATATCGTTATTTTTAACAATCGATCACTCACACCTAAAAAACCCATGACAAGCTGATCGTCAACTTCATATCCTCACATATCGTTACTTATATTTTGGTCTAGCCATGAAACACAAGCGCACCGTCGCCATCGGGTTTATCGGCTCCAAGCTGGATCGTGTCGGCAAGGGCGCCAACCGCTGGAATCACTGGCGTCCCAGCGTCGGCCTGTGCCAGCAGGACAACCTGCAGATTGATCGCCTGGAGCTGATCCACGACATCGACGCCCGTGACGTCAGCCTCGCCGAGCGGGTGCGCGCCGATGTCCAGCAGATCTCGCCCCACACCGAGGTGCGCCTGCACCCCATGCCGCTGAACAACCCCTGGGATTTCGAAGAGGTCTACGGCGCGCTGCACGACTTCACCACCGACTACCGCTTCGACACCGAACACGAGGACTACCTGGTCCACATCACGACCGGTACGCACGTGGCGCAGATTTGCTGGTTCCTGCTGACCGAGGCGCGCAACCTGCCCGCGCGGCTGATCCAGACCGCGCCCATGCGCCGAGTTGACGACACCGCGCCCGCCACCGGCACCCACACCCTGATCGATCTCGACCTGTCGCGCTACGACCGCATCGCCTCACGCTTCGCCCACCAGCGCCTGGAAGGCCTGGCGTTTCTCAAGTCGGGGATCGCCACGCGCAACAGCGCGTTCAACGCCTCCATCGAGCAGATCGAACGCGTGGCCGTGCGCTCCACGGCGCCGATGCTGCTGATCGGACCCACGGGCGCGGGTAAGTCGTTTCTCGCCCGCCGCATCTACGAACTCAAGCGCAGCCGCCATCAAGTGCAAGGGCGCTTCGTGGAAGTCAACTGCGCCACCCTGCGCGGCGATGGTGCTATGTCGGCGTTGTTCGGCCATACCAAGGGCGCCTTCACCGGCGCACAAAACGCGCGCGACGGTCTGCTGCGCGCGGCGGATGGCGGCATGTTGTTCCTTGATGAAATCGGCGAACTGGGCCCTGATGAACAGGCGATGCTGCTTAAAGCCATCGAAGAAAAGCGCTTCTACCCCATGGGCGCCGACCACGAAGTGGCCAGCGACTTCCTGATCATCGCCGGCACCCATCGCGACCTGCGCGGGCGCGTGGCCGAAGGGCTGTTCCGCGAAGACCTGTACGCGCGCATCAACCTGTGGACCTTCGATCTGCCGGGCTTGGCGGGCAGGCGCGAAGACATCGAGCCCAATATCGATTTCGAGCTGGAGCGCCACGCCCGCGAGCAAGGCCGCCGCGTGCGCTTCAACCTCGAAGCGCGCCGCCGCTACCTGGCGTTCGCCTGTTCCAGCGAAGCGGCGTGGCTGGGTAACTTTCGCGAGCTGTCTGCGTCGATCACCCGCATGGCGACCTTGGCCGACAGCGGGCGTATCGATGAGGCCCAGGCCGAAGAAGAAATCCAACGCCTGCGCTACGCCTGGGGGCTGTCCGAGCCGCACACCCTGCTGCCCGCCGACCTGGACCTGTTCGACCAGTTGCAACTCAAGGCCGTAATCGAGGTGTGCCTGCAATCCGACAGCCTGTCCGACGCCGGCCGCCGCTTGTTCGGTGTATCGCGCCAGGCCAAGGCCCAGCCCAATGATGCGGATCGACTGCGTAAATACCTGGCGCGCTTTGCGATTGACTGGAAGCAGTTGAAGCCCTAGCTCTGCGACCCGCTCAGTTGCCGGTCGACCAGACGGATCAGGCGATTAACGGCCCATTCAGTGATCGGGTTTAGTCGCCCGGATTCAGACAGGCGCATGGTCCGATGACGTTTTATGGCGGCTGTGCGCAGGGCGCCCTCCGGCGCGCCGGGTTCCTCGGCTGGCCGGTCGACTAACCTGCGTACAGCCGCCCCCCCGTATCTACACATTTTTAGCCATCCCCTGGCGTAGCAGCTCCCACATTTCTTACCGTGTCAGGCTTTTAATCCAGGTCGCTTGCAGAATGGCGCTCGGCCAACTGCTCCGCAGGCTCCCCGGATACCCGGTTCACCCTACGCCCCCGCTGCACCGCCGGCCGCGCTTCAATCGCATCCGCCCAGCGCAACACATGCGTGTACTCATGCACGGCCAAAAACTCCGCCGCGCCATACAAACGCCCTTTTACCAACCCGCCATACCAAGGCCAGATCGCGATATCGGCGATGGTGTACTCATCCCCGGCAATGTACTCACTCACCGCCAGGCGCCGATCCAATACATCCAGCTGACGCTTGGTCTCCATGGCAAACCGATTGATCGCATACTCCATCTTGCTCGGCGCATACGCATAGAAATGCCCGAAACCACCGCCCAGGTAAGGTGCGCTGCCCATCTGCCAGAACAACCACGACAGGCATTCCGCGCGCGCCGCAGGCTCAGTCGGGAAGAATGCGCCGAACTTTTCCGCCAGGTACTGCAAAATCGCGCCCGACTCAAACACACGAATCGGCGTGGCGCCACTGCGGTCCAGCAATGCCGGGATCTTGGAATTGGGATTGACCCCGACAAAGCCGCTGCCGAACTGGTCGCCGTCGCCGATCTTGATCAGCCAGGCATCGTATTCCGCCCCGCTGTGCCCCAGGGCCAGCAGCTCTTCCAGCAAGAGGGTGACCTTCTGCCCATTGGGCGTAGCCAGGGAATACAGCTGCAGCGGGTGCTCTCCCACCGGCAGCGCCTTGTCGTGGGTTGCCCCGGCAATCGGTCGGTTGATGCTGGCGAAAGTGCCGCCGCTTTCGGTGTCCCAGGTCCACACTTTCGGGGGTACGTACTCGGTCATGCTGACTGCTCCAGAGGCGTTTTCGATCGACGTAGTGCTCCAGACTAAACCAAACGTTGCTGGAGCGTCACACAGTGAATGCCGGCCCAGCCGCAAGGCCGGTTCAAAGATGCAGCGGTACGCCAGCGGCGCCATTGCGCGGCACGTGTACCCGTAGCGCAATCAACAAGGCTGCCAACAACATCAGTACCCCGGCGCCGAGAAACACACCGCCAATGCCACTGACACTGAACATCGCGCCCCCACCGGCCGCCCCCGCCGCGATGGCTGACTGCACCGAAGCCACGACCATGCCACCCGCACTTTCGGCTTGATCCGGCACGGCGCGAGCCACCCAGTTCGACCACGCCACGGGCACCCCGCCAAAGGCCATGCCCCACAGCGCCAGCAGCAGCGCCTGGCCGGGCAGAGAGGCAGGCAACAGCACCAGGGCGAGCGCCGCAACGCCGACCAATACCGGCATCAACACCAATGTGCCCCGTGGATAGCGCACCAGCAGCCAACCGGCCAGCAGCGTGCCGACGAAGTTTGCGGCGCCGAACCCCAGCAGCATCAAGGCCAGCCCTTGAGTCTGCACGCCCGTGGTGCTTTCCAGGAATGGCCGAATGTAGGTGAACAGCGCGAAGTGCGCGGTGTGTACCAATACGCAGGCAAACATGCCGATGGCGATGCCAGGGCGCAGCAGCACATCCAATACCGTGCGCAGCCGTGCACTGCCAGTGGGAGCCAGGCGTGGCAGCGTGAGCAGCTGGAACGCCAACGTCACCACGCCAACGGCGGCCGCAGCCACAAACGCACTGCGCCAGCCATACACATCGCCGAGGTAGCTGCCCAGCGGCACGGCAACCACCGTGCCCACCGCAATGCCACTGAATATGATCGACAGCGCACGGGGCAGCAACGCCGCCGGCACCAGGCGCATCGCCACTGCTGCCGCCATACTCCAGAAACCACCCAGGGCGACGCCCAGCAGGATGCGCATCAACAGCAGCACCGCCAGGCTCGAAGACAGCGCCACCAACAAGTTAGAAGCAATCATCAACGTGGAAAACCCCAGCAACACCACGCGCCGGTCGATCCCGCGCGTCAGGCCGGGCACCAGCAACCCGGCGAACAACGCCACCACCGCCGTCACCGTCACGGCCTGGCCGGCCAGGGCCTCCGACACCCCAAGGTCCATCGCCATCGGCGTCAACAGGCTGGCCGGCAGGTATTCTGCCGTCAACAACCCGAATACCCCCATGGCCAGGGAAAACACCGCCATCCAGGCCGGGGTAGCGGGCTCCGCCTTGGAACGGATAGAGGCTTGAGCTACACAATCATTCATCACACGACATCCTCAGGAAATTAGCGCGACCGCCAGTCTAGGTTCGCCAACCCGGATGATCTATGATGCAAACCCTTGAGTTTTTGACCGAAACCCCGAACATGACTGCACCGGCCCCGTTCAATCTGTCCTCCGACCTTATCGATGAACTGCTGCGCGGCATGCGCCTGCGCGGGGTGCAGTACCAGCGCATTCAGGCGGGACCCAGCTTCGGCATGGGCTTCGACGCCAAACCCGGGCACGCCTACTTCCACTTCCTCGCCGCCGGTGTGGTCACCCTGCGCACCGACGACGGCAACTTGTTTGAATTGTCGGCAGGCAATGCCGTGTTCATCTCCCACGGCGGCGCACATGCGCTGTTGTCCACGGCGGATGTCGCTGTGCAGGACATCAGCCGATTTGACGCCACCCCGCTGGGCGATACCGTCTGCGCCGTGGATGCATCGCCCGACACGCCCCCCAATACGTTGCTGTTCAGCGCCTGCATGGAGTTCGAAATCGGCAGTATTCAGGGGCTCGGCAGCCTGATGCCGGCCTTGATGCTGATCGATACCAAGGGCCAGCGCTACCCGGGCCTGATGCCGATCCTGGCGGTGATGGAGCGCGAAGTCGCCAGTGCTCGCGTCGGCTACTCGGGCATCCTCGCGCGCCTGGCCGATGTGGTGGCCGCCATGATCGTGCGGGGCTGGGTGGAATGCGCCTGCGGCAATGCATCGGGGCTGGTGGCAGCGTTGCGCGACGCACGGCTGGCCGGGGCCCTGCTTGCCCTGCATCAGCAACCAGGCCGCGATTGGAGCGTGGCCGAGTTGGCCGCGCACAGTCATACCTCCCGTTCGGTGTTCGCCGAACGCTTCCAAGCCACCCTGGGTCTTCCGCCGCTGCGCTACGTGACGCAATTGCGCATGCGCCTGGCCAGCCAATGGTTGACGCTGGAGCGCTTGCCCATCGAAGAAGTGGCGCTGCGCCTGGGCTATACCTCCCAGGCGGCGTTCAGTCGCGCATTCAAGCGCATCACCGGCCAGCCACCTGGAGCCAGCCGCCAGGGCTCCAGGAGCCCGGCATGAAACGGCGCCAAGCCATTGCGCAGGCTGATCCCGCGCCCTTACTCTCTTGAGCTCACCCCCTAGCAAGCAATGGAGGTTTCATGAAACTGATCGGCATGCTGGACTCGCCTTACGTACGCCGCGTGGCGATTTCCCTGGAGCTGTACGGCGTGGATTTCGTGCATGAACCGCTGTCGGTGTTTCGCACCTTCAACGAATTCGCGCAGATCAACCCGGTGGTCAAGGCCCCGACCCTGGTGCTGGACGATGGCACGGTGCTGATGGATTCCAGCCTGATCCTGGACTACCTGGAAACCCTCGCCCCGGCTGACAAAAAGCTGCTGCCCCCGCAGCCCGCCGCGCGCGCCCATGACTTGCATGTGCTTGGGCTGGCGCTGGCGGCCTGTGAGAAGAGCGTGCAGATCGTCTATGAGCACAACCTGCGCCCGGCCGAGAAACTGCATGCGCCGTGGCTGGAGCGTGTCACCGGGCAATTGCTGGCGGCTTATTCGCTGCTGGAAAAACAACTGCCTGAGAGTGAGGCGCTGACTCAGGCTTCGATTACAGCGGCGGTGGCCTGGTCGTTCAGCCAGTTAACCGTGGCGTCGGTGGTCAAAGCGGATGCGTTTCCCAACGTGAAGCGCCACGCCGAGCGCCTGGAGCAGCACCCGGCTTTCAAGCAGTACCCGATCGAATAAACACCATCGTCTCAAGCCCGCTGCCACCTTTGGCCTGCGTCGTTATGAAGTTAGCTAGCCCTGCCTAAACCCAGCCGCCATCCACAATAAAATTCTGCGCCGAACACATCGCCGACGCATCGGAAGCAAGAAACAACGCCATATTGGCGATGTGTTCCGGCAGCACACTGCCCGGCAAACACTGGCTGCGGCTGATCAGTTCCCTGGCGGCATCGTCGACCCACATCGCCAGTTGTTTCTCTGTCATCACCCAACCCGGCACCAGCGTGTTCACGCGGATGCGACTCGGCCCCAGTTCGCGAGCCAGCGCGCGGGTCATGCCGTGGGCGGCGGCCTTGCTGGCGGCGTACACCGGGTAGCCGGCGGAAGCCATCATCCAGCCGACCGAGCCGAGGTTGATGATCGCCCCGCCGCCCGCGCTTTTCATCATGGGCACCACGGCCTTGGCGGCGAAGAAAGCGTGTTTGAGGTTGACGGAGATCAGCCTGTCGAACATTTCCGAGTCGACTTCTTCCAGGGTGTGACGCACGTCATTGGCGGCGTTGTTCACCAGCACGGTGATCGGCCCCAGAGAGTGTTCGAAACGAGCGATGGCGGCTTTATAGGCAATCTCGTCGGTGATGTCGCAGTTCACGAACTCCACCGTGTGCCCGCGGGAACTGAGCAGCGCCGCGAGGCGTTCGCCCTGGCTTTGCGCGCGGTCGACAAAGCCCACCTTGGCGCCCTGGGCGGCGAAGGCCCGCACCATGAATTCGCCGATCCCTGAGGCACCTCCGGAGATCAGGACGGTTTTGCCTTCAAGGTCGGGATACACGGCGTGTTGAGTACTCATAACATCTTGCCTCGCTCAATTAGTCTTATTTTATTTTGCAAAAACGGCTTTTAAGGCTATAAATTCGCTGTCATAACGACAAAATATCGCTATTAGTAGAACTATTCCACTCAAAACAACAAAAGGAAGTTCGACCATGAAGCACCCTCGTTATCTGCTGTCAGGTCTCGCCATGTCCGTATTAATCGCCAGTGGCGGGGCTCACGCCGCAGGCCTCTCCAGTGAACACAAGCCTTTCGGTAAAACCAACGACGGCACCGCCGTCGAGCAGTACATCTTGCGCAACAGCCATGGCATGCAAGCCACGGTGATCACCTACGGCGGCGTGTTGCAGTCGCTGAAAGTGCCGGACAAAAACGGCAAGGTCGACGACGTGGTGCTGGGCTTTGACGACGTGCAAGGCTACCAAGCCGGCACGGCGTTTTTCGGCGCGACCATCGGGCGCTTCGGCAACCGCTTGGCCGGCGGTGCCTTTGAGCTCGACGGCAAGCGCTTCCAGGTGCCGCTCAACGATGGTCCCAACTCACTGCATGGCGGCGCCCAGGGCTTCGACAAACAGGTGTGGAAGGCCGCACAGGTCAAGGGCAAGGACTCGGTCGGCGTGACCCTCACCTACCTGTCCAAGGACGGTGAAATGGGCTTTCCCGGCAACCTGAAGACCGAGGTCACCTACAGCCTCAACGAGAAAAACGAACTGCACATCGACTACAAGGCCACCACCGACAAACCCACGGTGCTCAACCTTACCAACCACAGCTACTTCAACCTCGCCGGTGCGGGGAATGGTGACATTCTCAAGCAGGTCGCGACCCTGCATGCCAGCCATTACACGCCGGTGAACGCCACCTTGATTCCAACCGGCGAAATCGCGCCGGTGAAAGGCACGCCGATGGACTTCCTGAAACCGACGCCGATCGGCCAGCACATCAAGGACGATCACCCGCAGCTCAAGTTCGCCGAGCCGAAACAGGGCGGGTTTGACTTCAACTGGGCACTCGATACCAAGGGTGACGTGAAACAGTTGGCTGCCCAAGTGCATGATCCTGAGTCGGGGCGGCGGTTGCAGCTCTACACCACAGAGCCCGGTGTGCAGTTCTATACCAGCAACTTCCTCGATGGTTCGGTGAAGGGCAAAGCGGGGAAGACGTATCTGCACTGGAGCGGTTTCACGTTGGAGACCCAGCATTTTCCGGATGCGCCTAATCAGCCGAAGTTTGCGTCTACCCGTTTGAATCCAGGGCAGACTTACACCCAAAACACTATCTTCAAGTTCTCCGCCGATTAAAACTGTGGGAGCTGGCTTGCCAGCTCCCACATTTGAGCTTCACATGGCAAGGGTTCAGCGTTGTTTCATGCGGTCGATGACCACCGCCAGCAGCAGGATCGAGCCGCGAATCACGTACTGATAAAACGTGTCGATGTTCTTCAGGTTCATCGCGTTCTCAATGATCGCCAAAATCAACACGCCGGCAATCACATGGCGAATCATGCCAACCCCACCACTCAACGACACCCCGCCCAACACACATGCCGAGATCACCGTCAGCTCAAAACCCTGGCCGATCATCGGCTGGCCGGAGGTCATGCGCGAGGCCAGGATCACCCCGGCCAGGGCGCCGATCACACCGTGCACGGCAAATATCAGGATCTTGGTGCGATCAACGTTTACACCCGCCAGCAACGCCGCTTCCGGGTTGCCGCCGATGGCCAAGGTGTTGCGCCCATAGGTGGTGTAATTGAGCAGCCAGCCGAAAAACACGAAGCACAGGATGGTAATCAGGATCGGCACCGGCACGCCCAGCAGTTGGCCGTTACCGAAGATAAAGAACTGCTCCTCGGACACCCCCACCGCCTTGCCGTTGGCGAAGATGTACGCCAGCCCGCGCACGATCTGCATGGTCGCCAGCGTGGTAATCAGCGCATTGACCCGCAGCTTGGCAATCACGATGCCATTGATCAGCCCCACAACCAGGCCCATCAGCAAGGCGGCGCCGATACCGAGCATGACGCTGTCGGTGTCGCGCATCACAATCGCCGCCACCACCCCGGCGCAGGCAATTACCGAGCCCACCGACAAGTCGAAGTGCCCCGACGCCAGGCAAAACAGCATGGTGCAGGCGGCGATGCCCACCGTGGAAATCGCCAGGCCCAGACCGCGCATGTTCAGCGGCGAGAGGAAGTTGTCGATGAGCAAGGCGCACAGCAGGAAGATGCCCACCGCGGCCATCAGCATCGCCCAGTTGTCGAGCAGTGCGCGCATGTCCAGGGGTTTGCGTGCCGAGGGCAACGCGTTGTCTTGGGTTGTCATAGTCGTCTCTCAGTTCGCCAGGCTGCGCGGCAAAGCCAGTTGCAGCAGGTTGGATTCAGTCGCGTGCTCGCGGGTTTGCTCACCCCGCAGTGCGCCTTCGCACAGCACCAGGATGCGGTCGGAGATGCCCATCACTTCCATCAGGTCGCTGGACACCACAATGACTGCAATGCCTTGGGCGGCGAGGTTATGGATGATCTGGTAGATCTCGGCCTTGGCGCCGATATCGATGCCACGGGTAGGCTCGTCCAGCAGCAGGACTTTCATCGGCATCGACAGCCAGCGGCCAAGAATGGCCTTCTGCTGATTGCCGCCGGACAGGTACATGATTTTCTGCGCCGCGTTGGGCGTTTTGACCTTCATCGCCTTGATTTGCTGGTCGGCGTTGCCCTTCTCCCACCCCTCGCGCAACAGCCAGCCGAACCGGGAGTGAGTGCCGCGTGCGCTGATATTGATGTTCTCGGCGACGCTGGACAGCGGAATGATGCCTTCCTTCTTGCGGTCTTCCGGGCACAGCAGCACGCCCGCGGCGATGGCATCGCGCGGTGAGCGCAGTTGCAGTGCTTGACCGCAGAGCTCCAGTTGACCGGCGCCCGCACGCTCCAAGCCGCTGAGCAGGCGGAACAACTCGGTACGCCCAGCCCCCACCAACCCGAACAAGCCGAGAATCTCGCCCTTGCGCACGTTGAAACTGATCGGCTCACGCAGGCCGGGGCCGAGCAGGCCATCGACCTTGAGCGCGACCTCGCCGTGCTCACGTGGGCGGTAGTCGTAAATGTCCTGGATATCGCGCCCGACCATGCAGGTCACCAACTGGTCATGGGTCAGCGCGCTCATGTCCTCGAAGGTGCGCACGTAGCGGCCATCCTTGAACACCGTGACCGCGTTGCAGATGCGGAACACTTCTTCCATGCGGTGCGACACGTAGAGCACCACTTTGCCCTCATCGCGCAGGCGCGTGATGATCGCCATCAAGCGGTCGATCTCCCGCGCCGACAGGCTGCTGGTGGGTTCATCAAACGCGATCACATGCGCACCACGGGACAACGCCTTGGCGATTTCCACCAGTTGGCGTTGGCCCAGGGACAGGCGGCCGAGCTTTTCATCCGGGTCGATTTCATCCGCCAGGCCCTTGAGGCAAGCCAAGGCCTGCTTGCGCAGCAGCGCCCGATTGACCACCCCAAAACGCGACGGCAAATGCCCGAGGAACAGGTTCTCGGCCACGGTCATTTCCGGCACCAGATGCAGCTCCTGGTGGATCACCGCCACGCCGCTGGCGATGCTGTCCGCCGCGTTCTTGAACGCCATGGTCTGCTCGCCGATTTGCAGCGTGCCGCTGTTGGGGATGTAGGCGCCGCCGAGGATCTTCAGCAGCGTCGACTTGCCCGCGCCGTTCTCGCCCATCAAGGCATGCACCTGCCCAGGGTGGGCGGTGAAGCTGATGCCATCCAGCGCCTTGACCGCGGGAAAGGTTTTACCGATGCCGTCAAAACGCAGACTGGCGCCGGCAGTGTGTTGTTGTTCATTGACTTGCGCGTGCATAACCACCTCATCACACCGATCAGGCAGCCCTGTTGCCGGGGCTGCCGAGGAAAGCGAACTGCCTTATTTCCACAGGCCGATCTTTTCCAGCTCCTGCTTGAAGTTTTCGCGGGTGATCAGGGTCACTTCGTCCATGGCGGTGTACTTCGGCGGCTCGGTGCCTTTGGTGACCCACTCGTACATCATCAGCGCGGTGTTGTAGCCCTCGATGTGCGGGCTAGGCAGCATCGAACCGAAGAAGCCGCTGTTGGCTTTCTTCAGTTCACCGATAGCGTCGGTGCCATTGATGCCGATGCCGATCACATTGGCGGCTTTGAAGCCGGCGCTTTCGGTCGCGCGTACGCCGCCGAGTACGGTGTTGTCGTTCATGCCACCGATGATCAGGTTTTTCGCGCCGCTGGGCAGCTTGACCAGCGCCGAGTTGGTGGCGTCCATGCTGCCTGGTACGTCGAGGGTTTTAAGCGCAGCGGTGAGAATATGGTCGTCAGGAATGCCGGCCTCTTTCAGGGACTGTATCGATCCGTCGGTGCGTTTTTTACCGGTGTCGAGCTCGTTGAAGGTGTTGATCACCGCATAGGTGTCCTTCCAGTCCCAGCCGCGTTTTTTAGCTTCGGCGGCCATGGCCGCCCCCTGCTTCTGGCCGACTTCAAACGCAGCCATACCCAGGTACGGCACGTCTTCCATGAAGGCGCCTTTGGCGTCGACGAAGCGGTCATCCACAGCAATCACTTTCAAGCCGTTGGCCTTGGCCTTGGCGACAATGGCCGGGCCCAGGGACACGTCCGGCGGGCAAATCACAAAGCCTTTGGCGCCGTTGGCCGCCAGGCTGTCGATAGCCGACAGGGTTTTTTCGCCGTCGGGCACGGCGATCTTGATCACGGTGAAGCCATGCTCCTTGCCGGCTTTTTCGGCAAAGGCCCATTCGGTCTGGAACCACGGTTCTTCAGCCTGCTTGACCAGAAAACCGATCTTCACTTCCTCAGCGGCCAGCAGCAGCCCGCTCAGGCTCATGGCCGAAACCGCCACAGCGGCGCAGCACAGGGAACGCAAACCTCGACGACGATTCATACAGGTGACTCCTTGTTGTTGTTTTTAAAATCGGGATTTAGCCGGCAAAGCGGTGACAGGGCTTGCCTGGCACGTCAACCTCAATGGCCAGCACGGCGCCGTCCAAAGGGTGATCCAACGGGCTGGCGGCACTGGTGATATAGAGGGTGGTGAGGTTCGGGCCGCCAAATACGCAACTGGTGGGGCGGCTCACGGGCAGCTCGATGATGCGGTCCACCTCACCACCAGGCGTGAGGCGCAGCAGGCAACTGCCGTCCCAGCGCGCGTTCCAGATATAGCCTTCGACGTCCATGGCCGAGCCGTCCGGCCCGCCACGTTCATGGGGGCCGAACCAGACGTGCGCGGGTTCGAGTTGCCCGTTCGGCAGAATCCCATGCCGGTACAGCGTGCCCTCCATGCTGTCGCCAAAATGCACGTGGCGGCCGTCATCGCTCCACAGCAAGGTGTTGGGAATGCCCAGGCCACTCAGCAACGGCGTGACCTGCGCATCGGCATCAATGCAAAACAGGCCGCCGGAGCGTCGGGTGATGGGCAGGTCTTCGCCCTGCTCGCCAATGTTGTTCTGCATAGTGCCCAGCCACAGACGGCCCTGGGCATCGCAGCGCGCTTCATTGCCACGATTGCCCGGTTGCGGGTCGGCCACACACATCAGGGTCAAGGCTTCGGTGACCAGGTCCAGGCGGTACACGCCGCTGCTCAAGGTCACCACAGCATCGCCGCTTTCACACGGGATAAACGCCGAGACATGCTCGGGCAATTGCCAGACCTGTAACTGCCCGTCCATCAGGCGCAATGCCTGTTTGCCGGCAATATTGACCCAGTACAGGGCCTGGGTGGGCACGTCCCAGAACGGGCCCTCCCCCAATTGCGCACGGTGCGCGGTGACGGCGCTCAGCGACATGAAACCTCCTGCTTCATTGTTGTTTTTACAGCGCGTCGCGTGAAGGCGTGCCATCCACGAGCCGCTGGATACGCAACGGGTTAGCGTTTTTCAACGCGTCGGGCAGCAGGCTATCAGGGTAATTCTGGAAGCACACCGGGCGCAGGAAACGGTCGATGGCCAGGGTACCGACCGAGGTGCCACGCGCATCGGAAGTCGCGGGGTACGGCCCGCCGTGCACCATCGAATCGCAGACTTCCACACCGGTCGGGTAGCCGTTGAGCAGGATGCGCCCGACTTTCTGTTCGAGCAGTGGCGTGAGTTCGGCGAACTGTTGCAGGTCGGCCGGCTCGCCAATGATCGTCGCCGTCAATTGACCGTGCAGGCCATGTAAGGCGGCGCTGAGTTGGGCCTGGTCGGCGACTTCGACAAATACCGTGGTGGGGCCGAACACTTCTTCCTGCAGCACTTCATCGCCGTCGATCAACAGGCGCACATCGGCCTTGAACAATTGCGGGTGTGCCTGGTTACCGGCCTGAGCGCTGCCCGCGAGGTGCTGGATGCCGGGGTGCGCCAGAAGTTTTTCCAGGCCTTTGCCGTAGCTGCCCAGGGTGCCGGCGTTGAGCATGGTCTGCGCCGGTTGATCACCGATCAGTTGCGCAACTTGTTGAGTAAACGCCGTGAATGCAGGCGAAGCGATACCGATCACCAGGCCTGGGTTGGTGCAGAACTGGCCGCAGCCTTGCACTACCGAGGCGGTCAGGTCACGAGCAACACTTTCAGCCCGTGCTGTGAGGGCCTGGGGCAGCACGATCACCGGGTTGATGCTCGACATTTCGGCAAACACAGGGATCGGCTGCGCACGTGCCGCGGCCATGTCGCACAAGGCACGCCCGCCCTTGAGCGAACCCGTGAAGCCTACGGCCTGGATCGCCGGGTGCTTGACCAGCGCTTCACCGACGCCACCGCCGAAGATCATATTGAACACGCCGGCCGGCATCTCGGTGCTTTCGGCCGCCCGAATGATCGCATCGGCCACCCGCTCGGCGGTCGCCATATGCCCACTATGGGCCTTGAAGACGACCGGGCAGCCCGCCGCCAGTGCGGCTGCGGTGTCGCCGCCCGCCGTGGAAAAGGCCAGGGGAAAGTTGCTCGCGCCGAACACCGCAACCGGCCCGAGGCCGATACGGTATTGGCGCAAATCCGGGCGAGGCATCGGCTGGCGATCCGGCAGCGCCTTGTCGATACGCGCGCCGTAGAAATCACCGCGACGCAGCACGGTCGCGAACAGGCGCATCTGGCCGCTGGTGCGCCCACGCTCGCCCTTGATACGCGCAGCCGGCAGCGCGGTTTCGCGGCAGACCAGCTCGACAAAGTCATCGCCCAACGCGTCCAGCTCATCGGCCACCGCGTCCAGGAACTGCGCGCGACGCGCCGCACTTATGGCACGGTACGCAGGGTAAGCCTGCGCGGCAGCCTTGGCGGCGGCGTCGACTTCTTCCGAGGTAGCCTGGTAGAAATCCTGGGGCAAGGCTTCGCCAGTGGCGGCGTCGACGCTTTGCAGTTTGACGCTGCCGTTGGCGCTGCGCTGGCCGCCGATGTAGTTGTGGCCGAGGAACTGGGTCATGGGGTTCTCCATTAAAGGGTGATGACGTGGCCGGGTTCGAATGCCGCATCGCTGTTGCCGACGCTGTTGATCAATGGCGCGCCGAACTCGGCTTGGCTGATCTCGAACACATCGCCCGGTTGAGTACGTATACCGTCGGCGAATGACAAGGTGGCGGTGCCGAAAAAGTGGACGTGCACATCGCCGGGCTTGAGGAACTGGCGGTATTTGAAGTGGTGATACTCGAGGTTTTCCAGGCTGTGGCACATATTGGCCTCGCCGCTGAGGAATTCGTTCCGCCAGATTTCCTTGCCGTTACGCAGGAGGCGGCTGGTACCCGCCAGGTGCTGGGGCAACTCGCCCACGCGCAGCTCCGGGCCGTAGCTGCAACTGCGCAGTTTGGAATGGGCCAGGTACAGGTAATTCTTGCGCTCCATGATGTGGTCGGAGAACTCGTTGCCCACCGCGAAACCCACACGGTAGGGCTTGCTGTCCGGGCCGATCACATACAGGCCGCCGATCTCCGGTTCTTCGCCGGCATCTTCGGCAAACGGTGGCACCGGGAAGGCGGCGCCTGGACGCACGACGATGCTGCCGTCACCTTTGTAGAACCACTCCGGTTGCACGCCCGCCTGACCCGCTGCTGGCTTGCCGCCCTCCACGCCCCATTTGAAGATGCGCATGGTGTCGGTCAGTGCAGTGTCATCGCCGGTCTGGTGCATTTTGTCCCGCGCCGAGGCGCTGCCCAGGTGGGTCAGGCCGGTACCGCTGATCAACATGTGCGCCGGGTCCGGGTGGTCCAGCGGCGGCAGGATCTTCAGCTCGGCCAGCAGTGCGGCGTAGTCGTGGCTATCGCCCAGACCGAGGCTGTTCACCTGTTGTGCCAGGCCGACGCCCGCTTCGATGGCGGCCAGGGCCAATTCGCGCACACTGCGCGACGTCTGGACTTCGCGCAGGCTGTCGCCCTCTACAACGCCGACCCGACGCTCGCCATTGCTTAATTCGAACTGAACTAAACGCATGAAACTTCTCCCAGATTAAGTACGTGTGGCGCCACGAGCGCTGGCGGCGAATTGATCGGCGGGCAGTGCGTGCTTGCGCTCCAGCACGCGATAGACCACGCCGGTCAAGACCAGCCCGAACACCATGACCCCGGACAGGAAGTACAAGCCCGAGGCGAGGTTGCCGGTGTATTCCTTGAGCGCACCGATCACGAACGGACCGATATAGCCGCCGAGGTTGCCCACCGAGTTGATCAAGGCAATGCCCGCCGCCGCACTGGCGCCGGCAAAAAACCGACCCGGCAAGGTCCAGAACACCGCCGTGCAAGAAAACATCGCGAACGCCGCCAGGCACAGCGCCGCCATTTGCAGCACCGGCACGCTCAGCCATGCGCTGAAGAACAGGCCGATGGCACCGAGTATATAAAGCACCGCCAGGTGGCCGTAGCGATCGTTCAAACGGTCGGAACTGCGCGGGATGATCAGCAGGCCGATGATGCCGAAGATATACGGCACGGCGGAGATGAAGCCGGTGGTCAAATCACTGCCGCCGAACTGTTTGATCAACGTCGGTAACCACAGGCCCAGGCCATAAATGCTCAGGGTCACCGGCAGGTAGAACAGCGCCAGCAGCAACACGCGCTTGTCTTTCAAGGCATGCAGCGGGTTGCCGTGACGGGTCTGGCCGTAGGCTTGCAAGTCTTTGTTCAACTCGCCGGCGAGCCAGGCTTTTTCCTCGTCGCTCATCCATTTGACGTGCTTGGGGCCGTCCGGCAGGTAGCGCAGCACCGGCCAGGTGAGCAGGATCGCCGGGCTGCCGATCACGATAAACAGCCACTGCCAGCCGTGCAGACCAAGGATGCCGTCCATGCCTAGCAGCCCGCCGGATACCGGGCCGGTGATCATCATTGCGATGGGTTGCGACAGGATAAACAGCCCGAGGATCTTGCCGCGATGGCGCACCGGGAACCATTGGGTGATGTAGTAGAGAACGCCCGGAAAGAACCCCGCTTCCGCCGCGCCAAGCAGAAAGCGCATCACATAGAAGCTGTGTGGACCCTGCACAAAGGCCATGCCGATGGTGATGGCGCCCCAGGTGATCATGATTCGCGCGAACCAACGCCGTGCGCCGAAGCGGTCGAGCATCAGGTTGCTGGGGATCTCGAAAAGGAAGTAGCCAATGAAGAACAACCCCGCGCCCAGGCCATAGGCCGCATCGCCGATACCGACGTCGGCGCCCATGTGCAGCTTGGCAAAACCCACGGCAGAGCGGTCCACGTAGGCGATCAGGTACAGCAGGATCAGGAAGGGAATCAGTTTCAGCGTGATGCGCCGAATAAGCCGCAGTTCCTGGCTCATGGGGTCGATCTCCGATTGTTGTTTTTATAGAAGCTCGGGGGACGCCTCTCGCGAAAATCCGCCAGGGTCATACCTCAGTTAAGCCAGACTATATAGTATGACTATTTGCAAAACAACTCTTCCAAAGCATCGATTTTGCGCTTATGTTTAGGCGCAGATAGAACATATAGTCATACAATAAGAGAATCGATCATGTCTGATAAAAAGCCCGGCCTACGCTCCGCCCAGTGGTTTGGTACTGCCGACAAAAACGGCTTCATGTACCGCAGCTGGATGAAGAACCAGGGCATTGCCGACCATCAGTTCCATGGCAAGCCAATCATCGGCATCTGCAACACGTGGTCGGAGCTGACGCCGTGCAACGCGCATTTCCGCCAGATCGCCGACCACGTCAAACGCGGCGTGATTGAGGCCGGTGGCTTCCCCGTGGAATTCCCGGTGTTCTCCAACGGTGAATCGAACCTGCGCCCTACCGCCATGCTCACCCGCAACCTGGCGAGCATGGACGTGGAAGAAGCCATTCGCGGCAACCCGATTGACGGTGTGGTGCTGCTGACCGGCTGCGACAAGACCACTCCGGCCCTGCTGATGGGCGCCGCCAGTTGTGACGTGCCGGCCATCGTGGTCACCGGTGGGCCGATGCTCAACGGCAAGCACAAGGGCCAGGACATCGGCTCGGGCACCGTGGTGTGGCAGCTCAGTGAACAGGTCAAGGCCGGCACCATCACGCTGGATGATTTCCTCGCGGCCGAGGGCGGCATGTCGCGTTCGGCAGGCACCTGCAACACCATGGGCACGGCGTCGACCATGGCCTGTATGGCCGAGGCTCTCGGTACTTCGCTGCCCCACAACGCGGCAATCCCGGCGGTGGATGCGCGGCGTTATGTATTGGCGCATATGTCGGGCATGCGCGCCGTGGAGATGGTGCGCGAAGACTTGAAACTGTCGAAGATCCTCACCAAAGAGGCGTTTGAAAACGCAATCCGCGTGAACGCCGCCATCGGTGGTTCGACCAACGCCGTGATTCACTTGAAAGCCATCGCCGGGCGCATTGGCGTTGAATTGGACCTGGACGACTGGACCCGCATCGGTCGTGGCATGCCGACCATCGTCGACCTGCAACCGTCCGGGCGCTTCCTGATGGAAGAGTTCTACTACGCCGGTGGCCTGCCCGCCGTGCTGCGTCGCCTCGGTGAAGCCAACCTGATCCCGCACCCGAACGCCCTGACCGTCAACGGCAAGACCTTGGGCGAGAACACCAAGGACTCGCCGATCTACGGCCAGGACGAGGTGATCCGTACCCTCGACAATCCGATCCGCGCCGACGGTGGCATCTGCGTGCTGCGCGGCAACCTGGCGCCATTGGGCGCGGTGCTCAAGCCTTCGGCGGCCAGCGCCGAGCTGATGCAGCATCGCGGCCGTGCGGTGGTGTTCGAGAACTTCGACATGTACAAGGCGCGCATCAACGACCCGGAACTGGACGTGGACGCCAACTCGATCCTGGTCATGAAAAACTGCGGCCCCAAGGGTTACCCAGGCATGGCCGAAGTCGGCAACATGGGCCTGCCGGCCAAGCTGCTGGCCCAGGGTGTGACGGATATGGTGCGAATTTCCGACGCGCGCATGAGCGGCACGGCCTACGGCACGGTGGTGTTGCACGTGGCCCCGGAAGCCGCTGCCGGCGGACCGTTGGCCACCGTGAAGGAAGGCGACTGGATCGAACTCGACTGCGCCAATGGCCGTTTGCACCTGGACATCCCCGACGCAGAACTGGCGGCGCGCATGGCAGACCTTGCGCCACCTGAAAAGCTCATCGTCGGCGGCTACCGGCAGTTGTACATCGACCATGTGCTGCAGGCCGACCAGGGTTGCGACTTTGACTTCCTGGTGGGTTGCCGTGGGGCTGAAGTCCCCCGGCATTCCCACTAATTGGGATGCTATGATGCCGCGAATTTAAGTCAGAGCATCCCTGTCGTTATGGATCACCAGCCGCCCAAGCCGCGCAAGAGCCAGCATGCCCAGATCGTTCAGGACTTGGGCATGCACATCGTTTCCGGTCGCTTCAAGCCCGAAGAACGGCTGCCCATGGAGGCAACGCTCTGCGAGGAGTACAAGGTCAGTCGCTCGGTGTTGCGCGAAGCGACCCGGGTGCTCAGCGCCAAGGGCCTGGTGTATTCCAAGCCGCGCGTGGGCGCGGTGGTGCGGCCACGCTTGAAATGGCACCTGCTCGACCCGGACGTGTTGTCCTGGTTGATGCAGTCCACGCCCCACAGTGAGTTTTTCAATACCTTGGCCGGTGTGCGGCGCATCCTCGAACCGGAAATTGCCGCCATGGCCGCAACCACCGCCACCGATGACGACATCGCCACCATCGAAAAAGCCTACCAGGGCATGGAAACCGCGCAGACTCACGAACAGCTGTTGCAGGCCGACCTGGACTTCCACCGCGCCATTGCCGACGCCACCCGCAACGACCTGCTGGCCTACATGTGCAACATGCTGTCGCTGCCATTGCGCGAGTCGATCAACATCACCAACCAGCGCCCGGATATCCAGGGCCTGAGCCTGCCCCGGCACAAGGCGATCCTTACCGCGATCCAGAACCGCGACGCCCTTGGGGCGCGGCATGCGTCGCTGGTGCAGTTGGATGACACGCGAGTGGCATTGGATACGGTGATGAATGTGCTCACGCCGCTTTAATGTGGGAGCTGGCTTGCCTGCTCCCACCGGGATAGGGTCCCGCTACTACAGGGTGTAGGAGATCCCCACCTGCACCGTGCGCGGCTCGCCGGGGTAGGCATAGAAGTTCAGGAACGAGCCCTCTTCGTACTCACGGTTAAACAGGTTCTTCACATCCAGGTTCAGCCGCACGTTTTCGTTGACCTTGTAGTAACCGAGCAGGTCGACCACTGTGTAAGCGTCCATGGTGAACGTGGAGTTGTTGGTCTGCCCGGCACGATCAGCCACGTACTTTCCACCGGCGCCAAGGCCCAGGCCCTTGAGTGCGCCGTCCTGGAACTCATACACGTTGAGCAGGCTGAAGCTGTTGCGCGGGATGTTGGCCAGACGCGTTCCGGTACGCACTGTCGTGTCCTTGGTGACGGCGGCATCCACGTAGGCATAGCCGCCGATCATCCGCCACTCGGGCGTCAGGTTGCCGGCCACGTTCAGGTCGAAGCCGCGGCTGCGCACCTGACCGGTCGCGACGTTGAAAGCGGAGTCGAGCGGGTCGACACCTTGGACGTTTTTCTTTTCGATCTGGTAGATCGCCGCGTCGACGCTCAGCTGTTTATCCAGCGCTTCCCATTTCACGCCCATCTCATAGGACTTGCCCTTCTCCGGCTCGAACCCGCCACCCTGGCGGCTGGCGCCAGTGTTCGGCTTGAAGGAGCGGGCGGCATCAGCGTAGATCGCGACGGTGTCGGTGAGGTCGTACATCACGCCGACGCGCGGGGTGACAGCATTATCGGCGGCGTTCCAGTCGCGCACGCCGGTTACGTAGGATTTGTACTTGTGCTCGAACCGCTCAAAGCGCGCGCCCGCGAGGACTTTCAAACGGTCGGTCAATGCCACCTGGTCCTGGACGAATGCGGCGTAAGTCTTGAGGTTTTCTTTATCGTGGGTCGGCGTGCGCGTCAGCGCCGGACGCGGCTGGCCATAGACCGGGTTGAAGATATCGATCGGGAACGCAGCACTGGAACGCTGGATGATCGACTTGTAGTCGTAATCTTCGTATTCGATACCGGTGAGCAAGGTGTGCTCCAGCCCCCCGGTGGAGAAGTGCCCGGTCAGGTTGAGCTGGTAGTCCTTGTCGGTCCAGTCCAGCTTGCGGTAGTTGAAGTTGCGCTGCAGGGTGCGGCCGTCGGCCCCGAGGCTGCTGGCGTTGTTTGCCTCCACGCCATTGCCCTTCATCGTGCCGTCCAACCACTGGAACCCTCCGCCCAGAGTCCAGTTGTCGTTGAGCATATGCTCGAAACGCAACTGCGCCATGTTGTTATCGTTGTGCAGGTTGCCGGCGTATTTTTCGCCCCAGAAGGTGTCGCGCGACGGCGTGCCGCGCTGGTTGGCAAAGCGCGTCAGGCCGCGATCCAGCGGGTGGTTGTTGCGTATGAAGTCGCCTTCGAAGATCACCTTGGTTTCGTCGGTGGCTTGCCAGGTCAGCACCGGGGCCACACCGTAGCGTTCGGTGGAGACGTGGTCGCGGAAGGTGTCGCCGCCCTCGCCCACCACGTTCAGGCGATAAGCCAGGCGGCCCTCCTCATCCAGCGGGCCGGAGGCATCCAGGGTGCCGCGCTTCATGCCTTGATCATCCAACTGGCTGCCCAATGTGACCGTGCGCTCGGCCAGGGGCTGCTTGGACACCACGTTGAAGGTACCGCCGGGATCGCCACGGCCGTAGAGCATGGTGGCCGGGCCACGCAGCACTTCAAGGCGTTCGATCGTGTTGGCATCAGGCATGGCCGGGTAGCCGCGGTTTACAGGAAAGCCGTTGCGATAGAACTCGCCAGTGGTAAAGCCGCGCACGGTAAAAGTGGTCAGGCCCTGCCCGCCGAAGTTGTTGGCGCGGCCGACACCACCGGCGTAGTCCAGCGCTTCCTGCAAACGGGTGGCGCCGATGTCCTCGACCACATCTTTGGACACCACGGTGATGGACTGCGGCGTTTCATGAATCGAGGTATCGGTGCGCGTTGCACTCGCTGACCGTGTGGCGTGGTAGCCCTTGACCGGCCCCTGAGCCGTCTCGTAGTCCGCCTGTCCCGTGACATTGGTGGCTTGCAGCTCAAGACTGGCCTTGTCGGCAGAGACAACCTCTGCCCAGGTAAAAGGCGAAAAAGCTTGAAGCACACAGAGGGAAATCAGGGTACGACGCATGAATGTTGCACCTAGTGAATGAGCCAGATAGGACGGCAAACCTGCCAAGAATTCGACGCGCATGGTATATCAAAGAATTCTCGTTTGATATCTATTCTCATTCGTTATTTTTTGGGTATCCGTTTTGTATCAATGCCGAGACAAAAAAAGCCACTCAATTGAGTGGCCTATAGACTGCCTGGCTTACCTTAGCGATAGCGCTCCAGCCAATGGGCGTAAGGCGCCGGCAACGTCCAGGAGGATTTCTCCACGCCCAGTTCCTTGGCCGCAAAGTAGGCCCAATGCGGGTCAGCCAGGTGCGCACGACCGACCGAGACCAGGTCCAGGTGCCCAGACTGCAACGCGCCTTCTGCCAGTTGCGGCGTGCCAAAGCCCCAGGCCGAGGTCACCGGGATGCCCGCTTCGCGGCGCACGCGCTCGGCGATCGGGCCCATGAAGGCCGGGCCCCACGGGATATGGGTGTCGGGGATGGTAAAACCGACGCTGACGCTCAGCAGGTCCAGGCCGCCAGCCTTGAAGTTGCGGGCCAGTTCGATGGATTCGGTAAGGGTCTGCTCGTCACGGCCGTCGTATTCGATCACGCCAAAACGCGCGGTCAGGGGCAGGTTCTCTGGCCAGACTTCGCGCACGGCGGCCAGGGTTTCCAGGAGGAAGCGGCTGCGGTTGTCAAAGCTGCCGCCGTAGGCGTCGGTGCGCTGGTTGGAATGCTCGGAGAAGAAGCTCTGGCCCAGGTAACCATGGGCGAAGTGCAGTTCGATCCACTCGAAGCCGGCGTCACGGGCCCGGCGCGCGGCGTCGACGAAGTCCTGCTTGACCCGAGCGATGTCGTCCAGGGTCATGGCGCGTGGCACTTGCGGCAGGTTGGCACCGAAGGCGATCGCCGACGGTGCGATGGTTTCCCAGCTGCGCGCATCGGAAGCAGGCATGTGGTCGTCACCTTCCCACGGGCGGTTGGCGCTGGCTTTGCGGCCGGCGTGGCCGATCTGGATGCCTGGCACCGAGCCGGCGGCCTTGATGGCCTTGACCATGGGCACGAACGCTTCAGCGTGGGCGTCACTCCAGATACCGGCGCAACCTGGGGTGATACGCCCCTCAGGCGCTACAGCGGTGGCTTCGACCACCAGCAACCCGGCGCCGCCACGCGCCATACTGGCCAGATGCACGAGGTGCCAGTCGTTGACGATGCCATCATCGGCCATGTATTGGCACATTGGCGGGATGGCGATGCGATTGCGCAGGGTGACGTCTTTGAGTTTGAACGGTTCGAACAAAGCGGGCATTGAGAACTCCGGGAGCGAGTGAATGATTCGATAGTTCGATGGTAATCGAACTATGGTATTCGATGATACCCCCCTGTTATGATTCGTTTCATGCGAGCCTTTAAACACCCCCCCCTTGAAGACCTGACCCTCGAGCGCCTGCTGTACGCGCTGAGTGACCCGGTGCGCCTGGAAATCGTGCGCTGCCTGGCCGGTGTGCCCGAAGCCACCTGCGGCGAACTGGACGGCGGGCGTCCCAAGTCGAGCATGTCCCATCATTTCCGCGTGTTGCGCGATGCCGGGCTGGTGCAGACTCGCAGTGCCGGCACCACTCATCTGAATTCGTTGCGCGGCGATCTGCTTGATGAGCGGTTCCCGGGATTGCTGCAAACCATTCTTGCGCAGCGGTAAAACGCGACTCAGTCCAGCAGCGCGATCAAGCGCGCCTCGATGGACGTCTCCAGCACCTCCAGCAACGCCAACGTCACCGGCAACTTGAAGCGCCGCCGCCCTGCGCTGCCGGGGTTCACATACAACGTTGCGCCGCGCCACTCGATCAGCGGCTTGTGCGAATGGCCGGTGATCACCAGCCGCGTGTGTGAATCGAGTAACCCCGGTACATCGGCGATGTCATGCACCAACAGCGCCTTCCAGCCGTTCACATCAATCGTCAGATGATCGGGCACCGACTGCGCCCATGCAGCATCCTGATCGTTATTGCCGCGCACCACGTGAAGCGGTGCGATCAGCGCTAATTGATCGAGAATATCCAGGCTGCCGATATCTCCGGCATGGATGATCTGTTCACAGCCCTGCAATGCTGCGACGGCCTCTGGCCGCAGTAATCCGTGGGTATCGGAAATCACGCCGATTTTCATAAGTGCTCCGGAGCAGTGTTGATACCTATGTAACTTAAACGATTCAGGTACGGGGCGAACCTTCCCCGCCGACGGGCGTCCGAGTTAGGCACTGTTGCTTACTGCTCGCCGCGAGGTCCGCGTTTGAAAGCCGCCATTCTCAAAAAGTACCGACTGATCATCAAGACCATGGGCTACGTGGGCTGGGCCCTGTTCTGGCTGTTGCTGTGGGACGTCGCCGTCACCGTCGACTTCATGTTGTTTCTCACCTACAAGATCAATCTGCCGCTGATGCCCCTGACCCTGCTGGGTTCGGCGCTGGTGGTGCTGATCAGTTTCCGTAACAGCAGCGCCTACAACCGCTGGTGGGAAGCCCGCACCTTGTGGGGTGCAATGGTCAACAACTCGCGCAGCTTTGCCCGCCAGGTATTGACCCTGCTCGATGACCCCGCCGGCGAAGTGAACCCGGTCAAGGCCACCCTGCTGCGCCGCCATGTGGCCTATGTGAATTGCCTGGCCGCGCACCTCAAGGGCCAGCCGTGTCCCGCGGAAGTCCGGGCGTTTATCCCCGGCGATGAGTTTGCGCGCAACGGCGCCACCAACAACTTTGCCAACGACATCCTC
This sequence comes from Pseudomonas sp. EL_65y_Pfl1_R83, assembly GCF_963970695.1. Lineage (NCBI taxonomy): Bacteria > Pseudomonadati > Pseudomonadota > Gammaproteobacteria > Pseudomonadales > Pseudomonadaceae > Pseudomonas > Pseudomonas sp. EL_65y_Pfl1_R83. The sequence continues at coordinate 121,817 of NZ_CAXAQI010000004.1, forward strand.
ACCGGCTCCGCCGCATTGCTGTCCAGGGAATACAAGGGTGGCCACCTGGACAGCATCCGCCTGGCGCGGCTGGAGTCGACCCTGGTGGATCTGTCCAACGCCCAAGGTGGCATGGAACGAATCGCCAACACGCCGCTGCCCTACCCTTACGTGTACTTCCCGCGATTGTTTATTTCGCTGTTCTGCCTGATCGTGCCGGTGGGCCTGGTGGAGTCCCTGGGGTGGTTCACCCCGCTGGCCTCGACGGTGGTGGGCTTCATGCTGCTGGCCATCGAGCGCATCGGTACCGACCTGCAAAGCCCGTTCAATTCCAGCGAACATCAGATCCAGATGGACACCATCTGCGAAACCATCGAAAAAAACCTGCAGTCGATGCAGCGTGATGCGCTGGGTGGCGAGCGCATCGGCTAAATACGCCCTTCGGCCTCAAGTGCTTGCCCCCGCAGTCGATATACAGGGGGTACGCATGGGCCACACCCCCCGTCATAACAACACATGCGACGCTCGACGCTACTGTTTTCTCCTTGCCAAAATTATAAATACCCGCGGGTGAAGTCATGAATATCAAGCAAAAGCTGACCTGGGCGTTTGCCGCCATCGCGTGCGTCCCGGTCATTTTGGTCGCTGTGTTGGTTGTAATGAATCTGCGCGAGGGGGCCCTGGCCAATTTCCTCGACAGCAGCGGCCGCGAGATCCGCCAGATCGACAATGGCATGAAGCAATTCTTCGACGGTATCAGCCAGAACGTCGATTTTGTGGCCAAGGACCCGCGCGTTGTCGCGGCCAAGGATCTCAAGAGCTACGCCGGTGCCGACGCTGCACAACTCCCGCTGACCCCGACCAACAAAGAGCTGCTGGAGATTTTCGACCAGTTTGCCAAGAGCCATCCGAGCACCGCCTACCTGTCCCTGGGTTTGAAGGACGGCGGCTACGCCAGTTGGCCCGACGACACCAAACTGAATAACTACGACCCGCGTGTACGGCCCTGGTACCAGGCGGCCATCGCCGCGCCGGGCGCCACCGTGCGTACCGGCGCCTATTACTGGGCGCCGGACGATGTGGTGCTGATCGGCACCGTGCACACCGTCGCCGACGCCACGGGCAACATCCTGGGCGTGGTCGGCCTGGACGTATCGCTCAAACAACTCACCGAACTGGTGCGCAACATCAAGCTCGGTGACAGCGGCTACCTGATGCTGGTGGAAGGCAACGGCAACGTGCTGGTCGACCCCAGCGATGCCAAGCACAACTTCAAACCCCTGGCCGACTTGGGCCCCAACTATGCCGAACTGGCCAAGCGCGGCGACGGCGTGACCCAAATCGACATCGATGGCGTGGCTTACATGGCCAACGTGGTCAGCTCCAAAGACTTGGGCTGGCGCTTTATCGGCCTGATCAAGCGTGATGAAGTGATGGCCGGCGCCACCCGCTTGACGTGGTTAATTGGGGCCATCGCAGCGGTATTGGCGTTGGTGTTCGCGATTGTCGGCGCCAGTTTCGCCAGCGTGATCGTACGCCCGATTCGCGGCGTGGCCGACGGCCTGCAGGAAATCGCCGAAGGTGAAGGCGACCTGACCCGTCAGCTCAAAGTACAAGGCAAGGACGAAACCGCCACTTTGGCCGGTTGGTTCAACCAGTTCCTCGGCATGATCGCCCAGTTGGTGCAGCGCATTGGCAATGCGTCTTCAGACCTGCAGACCGCCGCCGCCGACACCAGCGAAGTCGCCAACAACATGAACCAGGCGGCCGGCCGTCAACGTGAAGCCGTGGAACTGGTGAGCACCGCATTCAACGAAATGGTAGCCACTGCCAACGAAGTCGCACGCTCCTGCAGCGCTGCCGCCACCAGTGCCGACGAAGGCTACCGCGACGTGCACGATGGCCAGCAGCACATTGGCGAAGCCACCGGCAGCGTGCTCAAGTTGAGCGAAGACCTGCAAAAGTCCACTCAGACCATGCAATTGCTGGAGCAGGACAGCAAAAACATCAACACCATCCTCGACACCATCCGTTCGATTGCCGAACAGACCAACTTGCTGGCGCTCAACGCGGCCATTGAGGCCGCCCGTGCCGGTGATCAGGGCCGAGGTTTTGCGGTAGTTGCCGACGAAGTCCGCGCCCTCGCCCGCCGCACCGCCGACTCCACCGGCGAAATCGACAGCCTGCTCGGCAACCTCGCCCGCCGCACCCAGGAAGTGACGCAGCAGATGCAAGGCAGCCTGCTGGTGTCTCACACCAGCGTGGAACGCATCCAGCAGGCCCGCGACAGCTTTGACAAGATCCGGGGCTCGGTCGACTCGATCCGCGACCAGAATACCCAGATCGCCACGGCCGCCGAAGAACAACACCAAGTCGCCGAAGAGATCAACCGGCATATCGCGCAGATCCATGCCGATGCGCAACTGGTCGAAGAGTTTGCCCACTCAGCGCACACCGGGTCAGGCCGGCTGACCGATATCTCGGGCCAGCTCAAAGGGTTGGTGGGTCGATTCAAGTTCTAACCTGACGCGCTACCCGTTCAGCGCGCGAGTGTGGTGAGCGGGCTTGCCCCGCTCACCACACTCGCGCCGCCGCCAAACGCGACTTTAGCCTCAACCCATCATCGCACCCCCTGCAATAGTCTATTGCAGGACTCTAATGTACTAACCAGTTACTTATGTTGCTAAAATCGCGTCTTTGCCCTCTCACATTCGAGTCCTTTCGACATGAAACGAGCATCGCGCGCCGTTGGCGCCTCTAGATTTTTACTGCTGGGCCTGGGCGTAATCATCGCCCTGCTCGGCCTCGCGCTGGCCATCGGCGGCCTCAAACTGGTCAGCCTGGGAGGTTCCTGGTACTTCCTGATCGGCGGCCTGGCCATGGCGATTGCCGGCTTGATGATCGCCCGGCGTAAACCGGCGGGCGCGTGGCTGTTTGCGGCTTTCCTGGTCGGCACAGCCATCTGGGCGGTGGCGGATGTGGGCCTGGTGTTCTGGCCGCTGTTCTCGCGTGTATTCATGTTTGCGGCCATCGGCATGGTGGTAGCGCTGGTCTACCCGCTGCTCGTCAATAAGCCTGCACGCGGTGCCTATGGCGTCGCCGCGGTATTGGCGATCGGCGTGGCCGTGGCGGCGGGCAATATGTTTGTCGCCCACCCAAGCGTGGCCCCGACCGGTACCGGCCCTGGCATCACGCCGGTAGCCCCCGCCGATGCTCAGAAAGACTGGGCGCACTACGGCAACACCGAAGGCGGCAGCCGCTTCGCCGCGCTGGACCAGATCAACCGTGACACCGTCAACCAACTCAAAGTGGCGTGGACCTACCACACCGGCGACGTGGCAATCAGCGACGGCAACGGTGCCGAAGACCAACTGACGCCCTTGCAGATCGGCAACAAAGTCTTCATCTGCACGCCGCACAATAACCTGATCGCCCTCGACGCCGACACCGGCAAAGAACTGTGGAAGAACGAGGTCAACGCCAAATCGGCGGTGTGGCAGCGCTGCCGCGGCATGGCTTATTTCGACGTCACTGCGCCGATTGCCCAGCCGCCCCAACCGAACAGTTCGCCGATCATCGCCGCCAGCGTTCCTGCCGGCGCGCAGTGCCAGCGTCGCTTGCTGACCAACACCATCGACGCCCGCCTGATCGCGGTAGATGCCGACACCGGCAAATTCTGCGAAGACTTCGGCACCCACGGCCAAGTCGACTTGAAAGCCGGCCTGGGTAACGTGCCGGACAGCTACTACCAACTGTCCTCCGCGCCGTTGATCGCCGGTACCACTGTGGTGGTGGGTGGCCGCGTGGCCGACAACGTACAGGCTGACATGCCGGGCGGCGTGATCCGTGGTTTCGACGTGATCACCGGCCAGATGCGCTGGGCTTTCGACCCCGGCAATCCGCAAGACAAGCAGGCCCCGGCCGACGGCAGCACCTATGTGCGCAGCACCCCGAACAGCTGGGCACCGATGTCCTATGATCCGCTGATGAACACGGTTTTCCTGCCGATGGGCAGTTCGTCCACCGACATCTATGGTGTGGAGCGCACCGAGCTTAACCATAAATACGGCGCTTCGGTATTGGCGCTGGACGCCTCCACCGGCGCGGAAAAATGGGTCTACCAGACCGTCCACAATGACCTGTGGGACTTCGACCTGCCGATGCAGCCAAGCCTGATCGACTTCACCCCGCCGGGCAGCGACAAGGCTGTGCCAGCGGTGGTGATCGGCACCAAGGCCGGGCAGATCTACGTGCTCGACCGCGCCACCGGCAAGCCACTGACCGAGGTTAAAGAAGTACCGGTCAAGGCCGCCAACATCCCCAACGAACCCTACTCGCCCACCCAGCCAAAATCGGTCGGCATGCCGCAGATTGGCGCCCAAACCCTGACCGAATCAGACATGTGGGGTGCCACGCCGTTCGACCAGTTGCTGTGCCGCATCGACTTCAAAGGCATGCGCTACGACGGCCTGTACACCGCGCCGGGCACGGACAAATCCCTGAGCTTCCCGGGATCGCTGGGCGGCATGAACTGGGGCAGTATTTCCACCGACCCGGTACACGGCTTTATCTTCGTCAACGACATGCGCCTGGGCCTGTGGATCCAGATGGTGCCGTCGCAGAACAAGGCGCTGGTCGCGTCCGGTGGCGAAGCGCTGAACACTGGGATGGGCGCCGTGCCGCTCAAGGGCACGCCGTATGCAGTGAACAAAAACCGCTTCCTGTCGGTGGCTGGCATTCCGTGCCAGGCGCCGCCCTTCGGCACCCTGACCGCGATCGACATGAAGACCCAGAAAGTCGCCTGGCAAGTGCCGGTCGGCACCGTGGAAGACACCGGCCCGCTGGGTATCCGCATGCACCTGCCGATCAAGATCGGCTTGCCGACCCTTGGCGGCACCCTGTCGACCCAGGGCGGCCTGATCTTTATCGCCGGCACCCAGGACTTCTACCTGCGCGCCTTCAACAGCGGCAACGGTGAGGAAATCTGGAAAGCCCGCCTGCCGGTAGGCAGCCAGGGTGGGCCGATGACCTACATTTCGCCGAAAACCGGCAAGCAATATGTGGTCGTCACCGCTGGCGGCGCACGCCAGTCCACCGACCGTGGCGACTACGTGATCGCTTACGCCCTGCCATAACCGCCTTTAAGCGCGGTGCTCTTTGCACCGCGCCGTCTGCTTTGGAAGAACCCGCATGACCCGCTCTTCTTATCTTTCCCTTGGGCGCCTGTTGCTCGGCCTGGCCTTTGGCGCCGCCCTGCCCGTTCAAGCCAGTGACACCACCCTGACCGGCGACTGGGGCGGCCTGCGCCGTGAACTCGACGAGCAAGGCATTCGCTTCACCGGCGACTACAGCGGCGAAACCGCCTACAACGCCCACGGTGGCCAACACCGCTCGGCGCGCTACTCGCAAAACCTCAAGCTCGGCGTGCAGTTCGACCTGGGCAAGCTCTACGGTTTCAACCATGGCGACCGCATCCAGGTCACCCTCAATGACCGTCGCGGCAACAGCGCTTCCGAAGACCTGGTGGGCAACCGCCTGCCGATCCAGGAAAATTACGGCGGCCTCTACACCCGCCTGACCGAGCTGAGCTACGAGCGCACCCTCTTCACCCCGGCACTGAACGTCAAGCTCGGCTACATGGCCATGGGCAATGACCTCGGCGGTCTGGACAGCGGCATTCTGTGCAACTTCATGAACGCCGGTTTCTGCGGGCACCCGCTGAACATGTCCGGCGGCAGCGGCTGGAGCAACTACCCGAACGCGCGCCTGGGTGCGCGGGTGAAATACGACTTATCACCCTCCTGGCAACTGCGCGTCGCCGCGTTCAATGTGGACCCCGACAGCAACGGCGATTCCAGCCGCGCCTGGCACTTGAGCCCCAAACACACCACAGGCACCGTGGTGCCGATCGAACTGGTGTACAAACACGCTGGCACCCTGCCGGGCGAATACAAACTGGGCTATTACTACGACAGCTCCGATGTGAAACGCATTGGCAGTAACAAGGAGGTCAGCGGACGCGCCAGCCACTACCTGCTGATCGACCAGGCGGTGTGGGCGTCGGATTCATCCGCCGGCCGCGTGCTGCACGCCTTCGGCCAATACTCCGCTGCCAGCGAAGCAGCGTCGCCGTTCAGCAAGTGGTACAGCGTGGGCGTGGTGCTGTACAAACCGTTCGAAGGCCGGCCACGTGACAGCCTGGCCCTGGGTTATGGCCGAGCCGTACCGAACCCGCGCAGCCGCGAGGTGCAGGAACTGGCCGCCTTGAACGCCGGCACGGATTATCCCAACCTGAACAATGCCGAGCAGTTGATCGAACTGAGCTATGGCTACCAGGCCACGCCATGGCTGACCCTGCGCCCGGATGTGCAATACATCATCGAGCCGGGAGCGTTTTCCGGCGACAACATCGACAACGCTTTGGTGCTGGGCCTGCAGGTCAAAGCGGTATTCTGACCCGGCTCAGTCGTCTGACGGCAACGCCCTGTTCGCCCGTTCGAGCGCCGTGATGCGCTCGACTTTCGCCCCGGAGCGCTCCGCTTCGAATTCCGACTCGAGAAACACTTTCACGATGCTCTTGGCCAGCTCGGGCCCGATCACCCGTGCACCGATCGACAGGATCTGCGCATCGTTGCTTTTGCGCGCCCGCTCGGCGGAATAGGTGTCATGGGCTTGGGCCGCCCGCACCCCCTTGATCTTGTTGGCTGAAATCGCCATGCCGATACCCGTGCCGCAAATCAACACACCCAGGCGCTGTTCACCGGCACCGACCGCCATCGCTACAGCCGCCGCGATATCCGGATAGAGCACTGGGCTGGACGAATGGCAGCCAAAGTCCTCAACCTCATACCCCAGGTTTTCGATAAAGCGCTTGAGCAATTCCTTGAGCTCGAAGCCCGCCTCGTCGCATCCGACGGCCACCGAAAACGTCGTTTGTGCACCCATCACTGTTTCTCCATCAGACCGATCAAATGATCACTCACTGAAATTATGCACAATCATTAGCCAGCGACTGACAGGGTGCTGTCAAGGCTTATTTAAGTGAGAAAACAGTTTAAAACTGCCACGCCACCGGAAGACGTTGTACCGGACCATTGACAAAACCGGCTCAAGCAGTTTAAACATATGATCACTATCCGATCATATGATCAGGCTACTGGACAAAACACCTAATAAGAAAATCAGCAAGAGGACACACCAATGGCAGCGCCATTACTGCTCCACGCTGAACACGTTTCCAAAGCCTACGCGGGGGTTCCAGCCCTGCGCGATGGGCGCCTCTCCCTGCGTGCCGGTAGCGTCCACGCCCTGTGCGGCGGCAATGGCGCCGGCAAATCGACTTTCCTCAGTATCTTGATGGGCATCACCGGGCGCGACGCCGGCAGCATCCTGCTCAACGGCCAGCCGGTGCAGTTCGACCGCCCCAGCGCGGCACTCGCCGCCGGCGTGGCGATGATCACCCAGGAGCTGGAACCGATTCCCTACATGACCGTCGCCGAGAACATCTGGCTGGGTCGCGAGCCGCGGCGCGCCGGCTGCATTGTCGACGGCAAGGAACTCAACCGGCGCACCCGCGAACTCCTGCAAAGCCTCGAATTCGACGTGGACGCCACCAGCCCGATGCACCGCCTGAGCGTGGCGCAGATCCAACTGGTGGAAATCGCCAAAGCCTTCAGTCATGACTGCCAGGTGATGATCATGGACGAGCCCACCTCGGCCATCGGCGAACACGAGGCGCAAACCCTGTTCAAGGCCATCCGCCGCCTCACGGAGCGCGGTGCCGGCATCATTTATGTGTCTCACCGCCTCAGCGAACTGGCGCAGATCGCCGACGACTACAGCATCTTTCGCGACGGCGCCTTTGTCGAAAGCGGGCGCATGGCCGATATCGACCGCGCTCATCTGGTACGCGGTATCGTCGGCCAGGAGCTGCAGCGCATCGACCACAAAGTCGGCCGCGAATGCGCCGCCGCCACCTGCCTGGACGTCAACGGCCTGAGCCGCAACGGCGAATTCCAGGACATCAGCCTGCAACTGCGCCAAGGCGAAATCCTCGGTATCTATGGACTGATGGGCTCGGGCCGCAGTGAGTTCCTCAACTGCCTGTATGGCCTCACCGTGCCCGACGCCGGCAGCGCCACCCTGCAAGGCCAACCCCTGCCCACTGGCACACCCGCTGCGACGATTCGCGCCGGCCTGTCACTGGTCACCGAAGACCGCAAAGACAGCGGCCTGGTGCTCAGCGCCAGCATCCTCGCGAATATCGCACTGTCGGCCTACAAGCAGCTGTCGAGCTGGTCGGTGATCAACGCGCGCAAGGAGCAAGCCCTGGCGCAAAGCATGGTCAAGCGCCTGCAGATCAAGGTCTCGTCCCTGGACCTGCCGGTGGAATCCATGAGCGGCGGCAACCAGCAAAAGGTGGTGCTCGCCAAATGCCTGTCGACCCAGCCGATCTGCTTGCTTTGCGATGAACCCACGCGCGGCATCGACGAGGGCGCCAAGCAGGAGATCTATCACCTGCTCGATGAATTTGTGCGTGCCGGCGGCGCGGCCATTGTGGTCTCGTCCGAAGCGCCGGAGCTGCTGCATCTAAGTGATCGCATCGCGGTATTCAAGGGCGGCCGCCTGGTGACCGTCAGCACCGACACCGCCCTCTCCCAGGAAGCCTTGTTGAGTCTTGCCTCATGAATAGCAAAGTCCTTGCTGCACCCGTGACCGCCGCGCCGCGCAATCGCCTGCGCATATCCCTGGACCGCTTCGGCCTGCCGCTGGTGTTTATCCTGTTGTGCGTGGTGATGGCGTTTTCCAGCGAATACTTCATGACGTGGCGCAACTGGATGGACATTCTGCGCCAGACCTCAATCAACGGCATCCTCGCCGTGGGCATGACCTACGTGATCCTGACTAAGGGCATCGACCTGTCGGTGGGTTCGATCCTGGCGTTTGCAGGCTTGTGCAGCGCGCTGGTCGCCACCCAGGGCTATGGCCTGCTGGCAGCGGTGAGTGCGGGGATGTTTGCCGGGGCCATGCTGGGTGTAGTCAATGGCTTTATGGTCGCCAACCTGTCGATCCCGCCGTTTGTCGCCACTCTTGGCATGCTCAGCGTGGCGCGGGGCATGACCTTTATTCTGAACGACGGCAGCCCCGTCACCGACCTGCCCGACAGCTTCCTCGCCCTGGGTATCGGCAAGCTCGGGCCCATTGGCGTGCCGATCATTATCTTTGCCGTGGTCGCGCTGATTTTCTGGATGGTGCTGCGCTACACCACCTACGGCCGCTACGTGTACGCCGTGGGCGGCAATGAAAAAAGCGCACGCACCTCCGGCATCGGCGTGCGCAAGGTGACGTTCTCGGTGTATGTGATTTCCGGCCTGCTGGCGGGCCTTGCGGGCGTGGTACTGGCCGCGCGCACCACATCGGCCCTGCCCCAGGCAGGCGTTTCCTACGAGCTGGATGCGATTGCCGCCGTGGTGATCGGCGGTACCAGCCTGTCGGGCGGCACCGGCAGCATTATCGGCACGCTGTTCGGCGCGCTGCTGATCGGCGTGATCAACAATGGCTTGAACCTGCTGGGAGTGTCGTCGTATTACCAACAAGTGGCCAAGGGGTTGATCATCGTGCTCGCGGTGTTGATCGATGTCTGGCGCAAGAAAAAACGCTAAGTGGAGTGTGTGCAATGTCCAATTTCTGGAACCAGGCGTTTGACCTCACCGGCCGTTGCGCCGTGATCACCGGCGGCGCGGCCGGTATCGGCCTGGCCTGTGCCAATTTATTGGTGGAACGCGGTGCCAGGGTGGCCCTGCTGGATCGCGACCCGGCGGTGGTGGACGTCGCCGCCAGCCTCGGCGCCGGCCACCTGGGCCTAGTGGCCGACCTGCGCCAGCTCGACTCGGTACACGCCGCCGTCGACCTGGCTGCCGCCGCGCTTGGGCGTATCGATTACCTGGTCAACAGCGCCGGCGTTGCATTGCTGGACAAGGCGCTGGAGGTCAGCGAAAACGCCTGGGACACCACCCTCGATATCAACCTCAAGGCCAGCTTCTTCGTGGCCCAGGCCTGTGCCCGGCACATGATAGAAAGCGGCGGCGGGCGCATCGTCAACCTTGCTTCCCAGGCTGCAGTAATCGGGCTGGATCGCCATGTGGCCTACTGCGCCAGCAAGGCCGCCGTGGTCGGCATGACCAAGGTGTTAGCCATGGAATGGGCGCGCCACGGCATCAACGTCAACGCCGTGTCGCCAACCATCGTCGAAACCGCCCTGGGCAAGAAGGCCTGGGCCGGTGAACTGGGCGAGCGCGCCAAATTGCAGATCCCGGTGGGACGCTTCGCTCAGCCCGAAGAAATCGCCGGCCTGGTGCTCTACCTGGTCAGCGACGCAGCCAAGATGATCAACGGCGAGAACGTGGTGATCGACGGCGGCTACAGCATTCAGTAATCCGCTTGCTCACGAATAAGAATAAGGAAACAGCGCATGAATCGAGTGATAAACGACCCAGACCTGGTGGTCGAGGACATGCTCGCGGGCATTCTCGTGGCGCACCCAGAGCTGGTGCAGTACGAGAGCAACCCACGGGTCATCCGCCAACGTAAAACTTCACCGGCCGGCCAGGTGGGCATTGTCACCGGTGGCGGTTCGGGCCATGAGCCGGCGTTTCTCGGCTATGTCGGCCCTGGCCTGGTGGATGCGGTGGCGGTCGGCGAGATTTTCTCCTCACCCACCGCCAAAAGCTTCTTCGATGCCTTCCGCGCTGCGGACCAGGGCGCGGGCGTGGCCTGCCTGTACGGCAACTATGCCGGCGACAATATGAACGTGAAGCTGGCAATGAAAATGGCCGCCAGCAAAGAGATGAACATCCGCACCGTGGTCGCCAACGATGACGTGGCCTCTGCCCCTGCGGCGGATATCGCCAAGCGGCGCGGCGTGGCCGGTGAGATTTTCATGTGGAAGATCGGCGGAGCCGCCGCTGCCCAGGGCTACGACCTCGACGGCGTGATCCGCGTGGCCCAGAAAGCCGTGGACCGGTGCCGCTCCATCGGCGTGGGCCTCACGCCCTGCACCATTGCGGCCGTCGGCAAACCCAACTTCCAGATCGAAGGCGGCATGATGGAACTGGGCATCGGCCACCACGGCGAACCCGGCATCGAAGTGGTGCCGGTGGAATCCGCGGCCGCGATGGCTAAACGCATGCTCGCACCGATCCTGGCCGACCGCGACTTCAGCGCAGACAAAAGCGTCGTGGTGCTGGTCTCGGGCCTGGGCGCCACGCCGCTGATGGAGCTGTACATTTTCTACGCCGAGGTCGAGCAGCAACTGCGTGCCAAGGGCCTGCGCATTCACCGCTGCTACGTAGGCAATTACTTCACGTCGCTGGAAATGATGGGCGTGACCCTGACCGTGCTCGGCCTCGATACCGAGCTGACCACCTTAATCGATCACCCCTGCCGCTCCATCGGCATGACACAGTCGGAGTGAAGCATGAGCGAGCATTTCCCCAGCAACACCGGTAGCGCCATCGTCACCAACCTGGTGTCGATCATCGTTGCCAACCGCGAATACCTCAGCGAAGTGGACGGCGCCATCGGCGACGGCGACCACGGTATCAATATGGCCAAGGGGTTCTCGCGCTGCGGCAAGACCCTCGAAGGGCGCGAACTGTCGCTGGCCGAGGCGCTGGACGAACTGACCCTGGCGCTGATGGAGGGCATCGGCGGCTCCATGGGCCCGCTCTACGGCAGCCTGTTTATCGGCATGGCCGACGAAGTGCGCGGCCGCGACAGCATTGATGCGGCGAGTTTCGCCAGGTTGCTGCGCGGTGGCCTCACGTCACTGCAAGACATCAGCGATGCAGGCGTGGGCGACAAATGCCTGATGGACACGCTGATCCCGGCCGTGGAGGCATTTGAACGGGCCGAAGCCAGCGGCGCTTCGTTTGCCGAAGCCTTGCGCCAGATGAAAAATGCGGCCTCCCAGGGCCGCGATTCAACCCGCGACCTGGTGGCGAAAATCGGCCGCGCCAGCCGCCTGGGGGAGCGCTCCCTCGGCGCGCTGGATGCCGGCGCGGTGTCTTGCTGCCTGATCCTCACCAATCTCGCCGATTCGGTCGAGGCCCGGCTGGTAGCGTAATTGTGGGAGCGGGCTTGCCCGCGAAGGCGGTGTGTCAGTTGGCATAAATGCTGGCTGACCCATCGCTATCGCAGGCAAGCCAGCTCCCACATTGGGTTCTGCGCCTGGCCGGTCAACTGAGCACACCCCCCATCCTTGTGGGAGCGACGATCCGACGCGCCCGCCAAGGCTGCGCGCCCCTATGCACTTAACGACGCGTCGCATCATCCAGGGCGAGGATCGTGTAGGCATTCGACACGGTCGTCGCCAGGGTGTTGATCACCCCGGAACGCAACGCGCCGAGGGTCGCCGCCGCCTTGGTGTTCTCGCTGGCAATCGCCACCACATCCGGAATACGCACCAGTTCCTGCACCGACAAGCCGATCACCCTGCCCTGCATGGCGTTGACCGCCGGCTGGCCGTGGATGTCGATGAAGTCGTAGCCCATCATGTCGCCCACCGTACCGGACACACGGGCCTGGGCAATTTCCTGGGGCGAGAACCAGCCCATGCGCACCATGTTGCTGTTCTCGCTCATGTCACCGATGCCAATCAAGGCGATATCGGCGCGGCGCGCGCGGTCGAGGGTCGAGCGTACGGTGTCGTTGTTGATCAGCACACTGCGCAGTTCCGGGTTGGCCACCAGGGCCGGTGCGTACAGGGTTTCGCTCTCGGCGCCGAAACGCAGGGCCAGGCGCCGGCAGATATGGTCGGGGTTCATGTATTCGCCGGCCTTGAGCGAGCCGCCAATCGCACACACAAACGTGCAGTTGCGCGTCACCGGCAGGAACACATTGTCGGCCACCGCGCCGACATTGCGGCCCATGCCGACGGCGATGATCATGCCGTCGCTGAGGGTTTTGTTCAGGTAGTTGGCGACTAGGCTGGCGACGGCCGAACGCTGGGTGTCGGGGTCGCCGTGGTCGACCGCGATCAACGCACGGTCCAGCTGGAAACGCTCGACCAATGCCTGCTCCAGCTCAGTGTTCAGCGCCGGGTGTTGCAACACCCGCACCTCCACCACCCCTTCATCACGGGCGCGCTTGAGCAACCGGCTGACCTTGACGCGAGACAGGTCGAAGCGCTTGGCAATGGCTTCCTGGGTGATGTTGTCGAGGTAATAAAGCATGGCCACTTCGGTCATCAGGTCGATGTCGCTGGCGGCACGCTGGGCACTGTCGGTCATGGGAGCTTCCATTTACGCCACAAAAAACCATTCTCCCTAGTCTGTACGGTGCAAGTCCAGCAGCGAATGGGCCTGGCTGGCAAAGTTTCTAATGACTCTGCTGGTATTCGCGTGGCGTACAGCCGAACTCGCGACGGAACACCGTGTGCAGGTACTGCGCAGATTTGAAGCCGCATTGCTGGGCGATGTCGGCAATCGCCAGGTGGTTGCCTTGCAGGCCCTTGGCGGCGTTGGCGAGCTTGAAGCGCAGAATCTCGTCATGCACGCTGCAGCCGCGCGCCTTGCGAAAGTGCGACTCCAAGGATGAACGCGACACGCCGACATAGGCCGCTACCTGGGCGGTCTTGATGCCCTGGCAGGCGTATTGGCGGATAAACAGCAGCGCCTGCATCACGTAGGGATTACCCAGCGGTTGATGCAGGCTGGATGCCTGCACGTTGATCGCATCCGGCGGCACCAGCACCTGCGTGCCCGTGCAGGGCTTGCCGTGCAGCATCTGGTGCAACAGCGCGGCGGCGGTGCGGCCCATGGTTTCGGTGCCCTGGATCACCGAACTCAGTGGCACGCGTGTAAGGGTGCGGGTCAGCGGGTCGTTGTCGATGCCGATCAGCGCCACTTCTTCCGGCACCGCGATGCCGGCGGTGAGGCAGGCTTGCAGCAGTTGCCGGGCGCGGGCGTCGGTGACGGCGATGATGCCGATGGGCTTGGGCAGGCTTTGCAGCCAGGCTATCTGCTGCTCCACCGCGCTGTCCCACAGCGGCGCGCTGGTGCCCAGGCCGCGATAGATCTGCACCGGCAAGCCATCCCGTTGCATCAACCGCTTGAAGGCTTTTTCGCGCTCCTGGGCCCAGCGATTGGCCTGGGCTTCGGGCAGACTGAAACAGGCAAAGCGCGTCAGCCCGGCCTCGATCAGGTGCGCGTACGCCATCGTCATCAAGGCATCGTTGTCCGTTGCCACGTAGGGAATGCCCTTGGGGTAGGCGCGCGCATCTTCATAGGAGCCTCCCACCGCCACCACCGGCACCTTGCTCCCGGCCAGCGCTTCGCCGATCAGCGGGTCGTCAAAGTCGGCAATGATGCCATCGCCCTGCCAGCGCTCAATGCCTTTGAGGCGGCACAAAAAGTCTTCTTCGAGGAACAAATCCCAGGACGCGCGGGTGCTGCTCAGGTAGTTGCCAATGCCGGCAATGATGCCGCGGTCATAGATTTTGCTGCCGTTGAAGAGCAAGGCAATGCGGTGCACGGGCGGTAGGGTTTTCATTGTTTTTATCCTGGGGCCGGTGGGTGCAGATTAGCATGCAGGGACTTGGTTATTGAGGGAAGCGGGCCTCGGGCAAGGCCCGGTTGAGTTACCTGAACTGCAGCAGAATGGCTACAACTATCATCCAAATACATGAGGTGAGCATAAGCGTCGTATTGACGATCAGATGCCTTTTCAAGTGAGGTGGAAAGCTATCAAGATCGACGGGGTTTACATCGCCTAAACGGATATATGCCTTTGGCCACAAGACCATTCCGGCAATTCTCGAAATCTCAAATAGAGACCAGATCAACCCCCTCCTCCCCAGGCTAGGCCCCCAGAGATAAATATAACGGCTGTTTTTCAAGGCATCCTTTATCTCGCCCAGGTGGCAGCGGCTCAGATACAGACTGTATACAGTGCCCGCAACTGCAAGCAGGCCTGGGAAACCAGCAACAAAGATCGCAACCCAGGGAGACCACGTGTCGATACTGGTCATGGCTGTGCAGCCTCGTAGATTTTTTCACCTATGTATTCTCCACCCATACCGCCAACAGTTGTACCTGCCCAGGCTCCGGCCCCCACGATGGCTGCGACGCAGACAACCCCTCCAATACCTCCTGTGGCTACGCCAATCGCCAGACAGATCGGTCCACTGGCAACTCCGCCCGCCCATCCACCCGCAACACCGACAGCTGTGGACAAACCGAATTTCGCCGTTTCAGTAAACTTCACCTTTTCACAAGCCGCCCCGAAATCACCATTACACACCTGCGCAATAGCCAGCGCCGAAGACACCCCACCCAGACCAATCCCAATATACCCACCCGCTTTCATATATTTGGCAGCACGACTCACCGCCTCGACATGAGCCGAATAGCCCGGTATCTGCCCCGGCCCACCCGCCTTGTCCCAGTGATGCACCAGACTACGGCTGGAAATGCCAAGCGCCGTTTTCAACTTGGCGTGATCACCCAGCGTCGTCTGGCCGCGCAAACGTGTCGAGTTCAGCAGATGGGCGTCCAGTTGAGTCAGCAGTCGCTGGCGCTCAGCGAAAAACTGCGGCGACTTGAGGTGACCGTGCTGGCGGTAGCTCTCCTGATGCAAGCGTTCGATGGCTTGAAGGGAGTCGCGCAAGTTTCCCAGGTGTTTTTCCATCACCACCGCACTGACGCCCAGCCAGGTGGAGGTATGGCCGATAAAACCGGCGATCTCGGCACCGTGCCGATACGAAAAATCGGCCTCATCCGGCGTCAGCGTTTCCAGGGATGCATCGACTTGTTGAGCCGCCCGCATCAGTTGCGCTTCCTGATAGGTACAGGACGTATTGTTCGGATCGCTGAGCACGATCATCGAGCCGGCTTTAACCTCACCCTTGCCAGGGTTAAGTGATCGATACTTGCTCATCACAGCGGGGTCATGACCAGGGAAAAGCGTGGCTTCCAGTGCCTGGCGAGTCATGCTTTTGGGCACCACGTAGAAACCAGGCTCCTCAGCATCCATGCCTCTGGATCGCACTAAGGCCAGGCTGCCGGAAGGAACAAAACCCGATTGATGCCGGGCCATCGGGCGGTCGTTTACAGATGAGGCGCCCGGCTGAACGGCTCGCGTGTTCATAGGCGCTGGTGCGCTCTCGTTCTCGTAGGTAGCGGTGTACACCGAGGGAATCAGCCCCGCTCGACAGGGGCAACTGCTGAAGCTATCCAGCGTGCCAGCCACCAGCTTGCCATGACTCTCTATATGCGAAATGCCGCCGAGTATTTGATAAATCCCCCGCATGTTTTCCACAACTGACTCGGTCACCTTCGCGAGCGTGCAGGAGGCCATGTATGTCAATTCTTGGATCGCCATCAAGCACTTCTCCACCGCAAGTGGTCTTATCGCCCAAGCCAATAAAATATCCTTCAGTCATCTATGTTCTCCGCTCTATAACGCCTGAGCATTCCAAACGCGGCATAGCCACGCTCAGCACTAACACGCGTCATGGTCAATTCTGGATAAGGGGTAAAAAATCCTCGGCCAACTGCACACCCTCACGCGCGATGAGGATTACTGAGCCTTGAGGTGTATTGATGATTTCGTCACCGTTACTGAGCAAGCTGCCCACTAGCGCAATGTTGCTATTGCTTTCACCGGCACCCGTCAAAATGTGCGCCTGGGAACCGTCGACGTACTCAACGTAATCGCCCTTGTGTGCGGCGCGTACGCGCTCACCGTTGGTCAATTTGAATGTCATCGCTGAGGTCGTTTGTTTGATCGTTCCGCCGTTGCGGGTTTGACTGCCCACGGCTGCCACTCGGTAAACGGCAACGGCCGGATGAGTTTTTAAGTAAAACTGCCGCTGACTGATTACCTCCAACGCGTGTTCGTTGAATTCTGCAAGTTGCTGCTCAGTGAAGCAGTGATCGTCCAAACTACTTAGATATGCCGAAGACACTTCATTGGTGTACAGCATGGGGCGACTGCGCATTCATGTTTTCATCCTTATTTAGTATGTGCCTGATGAGTACCGCGCCCTCAACCGCGAATGGCATCAAGTCAAAGAAAATGACGATGCAGGCCAAACTTTGGAGAGGCACTTGCTTGAGGTAAAGCCAGACGTTTCCGCAAATCACGTAGTACTTAAGAGTTTGATTAGGGATCACTCTGAAAAAATAAATAAACTCGGATCGTCCCCTATGCAGTGACGCTACGCTCAAGCAAAGACATTACTCAAAATCGCACCCTTCCTTGGTGATTTTCATAATCGGCAGCCCCACCGCCGTTGCTAGTATCGGGACACCGCCAAGAACAATAAGGAAAACGCCATGCCGTACTTCCCCGGTGTCGAGAAGGTTCGCTTCGAAGGCCCCAGCAGCGAATCGCCCCTCGCCTTTCGCCATTACGACGCCAACAAAATCATCCTCGGCAAACCCATGCGTGAACACCTGCGCATGGCCGCCTGTTATTGGCACACCTTCGTGTGGCCAGGCGCGGACATGTTTGGCGTCGGCACCTTCAAACGGCCATGGCAACGCAGCGGCGACCCGATGGAACTGGCCATCGGCAAGGCGCAAGCAGCGTTTGAGTTTTTCTCCAAGCTGGGCATCGACTACTACAGCTTTCACGACACGGACGTCGCCCCCGAAGGCAGTTCGCTCAAGGAGTACCGCCACCACTTTGCACAGATGGTCGATCACCTGGAGCGTCACCAGGAACAGACAGGGATCAAGCTGCTGTGGGGCACCGCCAATTGCTTCAGTAACCCACGCTTTGCCGCCGGCGCCGCCAGTAACCCGGACCCGGAGGTGTTTGCCTACGCCGCCGCCCAGGTGTTCAGCGCGATGAACGCAACCTTGCGGCTCAAGGGTTCCAACTATGTGCTGTGGGGCGGCCGTGAAGGTTACGAAACCCTGCTCAACACCGACCTGAAACGCGAGCGCGAACAGCTCGGGCGCTTTATGCGCATGGTCGTGGAACACAAGCACAAGATCGGCTTCAAGGGCGACCTGCTGATCGAGCCCAAGCCCCAGGAGCCGACCAAGCACCAATACGATTACGACAGCGCCACCGTGTTCGGCTTCCTGCATGAATACGGGCTGGAGCATGAGATCAAGGTGAATATCGAGGCCAACCACGCGACCCTGGCCGGGCACAGTTTTCACCATGAAATTGCCACCGCCGTGTCCCTGGGCATCTTCGGCAGCATCGACGCCAACCGCGGCGACCCGCAGAACGGCTGGGACACCGACCAGTTCCCCAACAGCGTCGAGGAAATGACCCTCGCCACCTATGAAATCCTCAAGGCTGGCGGGTTCAAGAATGGCGGCTATAACTTCGACTCCAAGGTGCGCCGCCAAAGCCTGGACGATGTGGACCTGTTCCATGGGCATGTAGCCGCCATGGATGTATTGGCCCTGGCCCTGGAGCGCGCGGCGACTATGGTCGAGAACGATCGGTTGCAGCAGTTCAAGGACCAGCGCTACGCCGGTTGGCAGCAACCGTTGGGCCAGGCCGTGCTGGCGGGAGAATTCAGCCTGGAGTCGCTGGCTGAACATGCGTTTGCCCATGAACTGAACCCCCAGGCCGTGAGTGGCCGTCAGGAGATGCTTGAAGGTGTCGTGAATCGCTTTATCTACCGGTGACATTTGCGCGACAAATCTCTGCACAGAGCGTCGAGGGACGCTCTACAGTTTTACCCGCATCACGCTGTGTCTTTCCAACAACAATAAAAGGACGCACCACCATGAAGTCATTCAAACGTACCCTGCTCGCCACTGCCCTGGCCCTGCTCGCCCTGCCGGTCATGGCCGACCCGGCCCACCCGAAAATAGGCTTCTCGATCGATGACCTGCGTCTGGAACGCTGGTCCCGTGACCGTGACTACTTCGTCGCGGCGGCAGAAAAACTCGATGCCAAGGTCTTCGTCCAGTCTGCCGATGCCAACGAGCAGAAGCAGATTTCCCAGATCGAAAACCTGATCTCCCGGGGTGTCGACGTGATCGTCATCGTGCCCTTCAACGCTACCGTCCTCACCAACGCCGTCGCCGAAGCCAAGAAGGCCGGAATCAAAGTGGTGTCGTATGACCGCCTGATCCTTAACGCTGACATCGACGCCTACATCTCCTTCGATAACGAAAAGGTCGGCGAAATGCAGGCCAACGGCGTGTTGCAAGCGGCGCCCAAGGGCAACTACTTCCTGCTCGGCGGCGCGCCCACCGACAACAACGCCAAAGTGCTGCGTGAAGGCCAGATGAAGGTGCTGCAACCGGCCATCGACAAGGGCGATATCAAGATTGTCGGGCAGCAGTGGGTGAAAGAATGGAACCCCACTGAAGCCCTGAGCATCGTCGAAAACGCCCTGACCCGGAACAACAACAAGATCGACGCCATCGTGGCTTCCAACGATGCCACCGCCGGCGGTGCGATCCAGGCCCTGGCCGCGCAGAAACTGGCAGGCAAGGTACCGATCTCCGGGCAAGACGCCGACCTGGCCGCGATCAAGCGTGTGATCGACGGCACCCAAACCATGACCGTGTACAAGCCGCTCAAGCTGATCGCCACCGAAGCCGCCAAGCTCTCCGTGCAGCTGGCGCGTAACGAGAAGCCGACCTACAGCTCGCAGTACGACAACGGCAGCAAGAAGGTCGACACCATCCTGCTCACGCCTACCCCGCTGACCAAAGCCAATATCGATCTGTTGGAGAAAGACGGGTTCTATACCAAAGAGCAGATTGCCGGGCAGTGACCGCCATGTCCGACTATCTGCTGCAAATGAACGGCATCGTCAAAACCTTTGGCGGTGTCAACGCCCTCAACGGCATCGACATCAAGGTACGGCCGGGGGAATGCGTCGGCCTGTGCGGCGAGAACGGCGCCGGTAAATCAACCCTGATGAAGGTGCTGTCGGCGGTTTATCCGTACGGCACCTGGGACGGTGACATTCTCTGGGACGGGCAGCCGCTCGAGGCTCATTCGATCAGCGAGACCGAGGCGGCGGGGATCGTGATCATTCACCAGGAACTGACCCTGGTGCCTGACTTGTCGGTGGCCGAAAACATCTTCATGGGCCACGAACTGACCTTGCCGGGGGGGCGCATGAATTACCCGGCGATGATCCACCGCGCCGAAGCCTTGATGCGCGAGCTCAAGGTACCGGACATGAACGTCGCGCTGCCGGTGTCGCAGTACGGCGGCGGCTACCAGCAATTGGTGGAAATCGCCAAGGCCCTGAATAAACAGGCGCGCCTGTTGATTCTCGATGAGCCTTCCTCGGCCCTGACGCGCTCTGAAATCGAAGTACTGCTGGACATCATCCGCGGCCTCAAGGCCAAGGGCGTGGCCTGCGTGTACATCTCCCACAAGCTCGATGAAGTGGCGGCGGTGTGCGACACCATTGCGGTGATCCGCGATGGCAAGCACATCGCGACCACGGCCATGGCCGACATGGACATCGCGCAGATCATCACCCAGATGGTCGGCCGCGAGATGAGCCACCTCTATCCCACCGAGCCGCATGACGTGGGCGAGGTGATTTTCGAGGCCCGCAACGTCACCTGCTATGACGTCGACAACCCCAAACGCAAGCGTGTGGACGACATTTCCTTTGTGCTCAAACGCG
Organism: Pseudomonas sp. EL_65y_Pfl1_R83; assembly: GCF_963970695.1. NCBI lineage: Bacteria > Pseudomonadati > Pseudomonadota > Gammaproteobacteria > Pseudomonadales > Pseudomonadaceae > Pseudomonas > Pseudomonas sp. EL_65y_Pfl1_R83. The sequence goes on from NZ_CAXAQI010000004.1 coordinate 142,425, forward strand.
GGGAAATCCTCGGCATTGCCGGGTTGGTGGGGGCCGGGCGTACGGAACTGGTGTCGGCGCTGTTCGGCGCCTACCCAGGGCGCTACAGCGCCGAAGTCTGGCTGGACGGCCAGGTCATCGACACGCGCACGCCGCTCAAATCCATCCGCGCCGGGCTGTGCATGGTGCCCGAGGACCGCAAGCGCCAAGGCATCATTCCCGACCTGGGCGTGGGCCAGAACATCACCCTGGCGGTGCTCGATACCTATGCGCACATGACGCGTATCGATGCCGAAGCCGAACTGGGCAGCATCGACCAGCAGATCGCACGCATGCACCTGAAGACCTCCAGCCCGTTTTTGCCGATCACCAGTTTGTCCGGGGGCAATCAGCAAAAGGCCGTGCTGGCGAAAATGCTGATGGCCAAGCCCAAAGTGTTGATCCTCGACGAACCCACGCGCGGCGTGGACGTGGGCGCCAAATATGAGATCTACACGTTGATGAACGCCCTGGCGGCCGAAGGGGTGTCAATCATCATGGTGTCCTCGGAGCTGGCCGAAGTACTTGGGGTCTCCGACCGCGTGCTGGTGATCGGCGAAGGCCAACTGCGCGGTGATTTCGTCAACAACGGCCTCACCCAGGAGCAGGTGCTCGCGGCTGCGCTCAGCCATAACAATAATGATCGGAAGACCGCGTAGATGAATCAGCTCAAACAGCTGTTTACCCGTTACAAAATGCTCGCCCTGGTGATTGCCGTGGCGGTGATCTGGCTGTTTTTCAGCTGGCAGACCGAGGGCGGGTTTCTCACACCACGCAACCTGTCCAACCTGCTGCGGCAGATGTCGATCACCGGGATCCTGGCGTGCGGCATGGTGCTGGTGATCATCAGCGGCGAGATCGATTTGTCGGTGGGGTCATTACTGGGGTTGCTGGGCGGGTTGGCGGCGATCCTGGATGTGGTTTATCACATTCCGCTGCTGGCCAACCTGAGCTTGGTAGCGTTGTGCGGGTTGGTGATCGGGTTGGCAAATGGGTACATGACAGCCTATCTGCGCATCCCGTCGTTTATCGTCGGTTTGGGCGGGATGCTGGCATTTCGCGGGATCCTGCTGGGGATCACGGGCGGTACCACCATTGCGCCGGTTTCACCGTCGCTGGTGTATGTGGGCCAGGGGTATTTACCGCATTCAGTCGGTATTGGCCTCGGGGTTTTGCTGTTTGCCCTGACACTGTTCCTGGCATGGAAACAGCGTCGCAATCGCGCGCTGCATGGTCTTGCGGCACATTCCCTCGTGCGTGATCTGGTGCGCGTGGTACTTATCGGCGCCGTGCTGACCGGGTTCGTCACCACGCTCAACAGCTACGACGGCATTCCCGTCCCCGTCTTGCTTCTGCTGGTGCTGTTGGGTGTATTCAGCTACGTCACCCGCCAGACCGTGTTCGGCCGCCGTATCTACGCGGTGGGCAGCAACATGGAAGCCACACGCCTGTCGGGCATCAACGTACAAGCGGTGAAGCTATGGATCTTCGGCATCATGGGCGTGATGTGCGCCCTCGCCGGCCTGGTCAATACTGCCCGGCTCGCGGCCGGTTCGCCGTCGGCGGGGAATATGGGCGAGCTGGATGCCATCGCTGCGTGCTTTATCGGCGGCACGTCAATGCGTGGCGGCTCGGGCACGGTGTACGGCGCGTTGCTGGGCGCGCTGGTGATTACCAGCCTGGACAATGGGATGTCGATGCTGGATGTGGACAGTTACTGGCAGATGATCGTGAAGGGCAGCATTCTGGTGCTGGCGGTGTGGGTGGATGTGAGTACGCGAACGGGCCGGCGGTAAAGATCCGGAAGAACACCGACGCTCAAATGTGGGGGCTGGCTTGCCTGCCGTAGCGGCCTATCAGTACCCGATGTGCTGACTGATACTGCGCTATTGCGGTCACGCCCTCTCCCACATTTGATAGGTGGCGTGAGTGGCTTTGGGTCATGATTCGTAAAGCGCCAGTAAGACGTGTCGCGTTTAATTGCAGGCATCAATGGCGTGCCTGTGATCCCCCCCTCGAGTGTCTGAAGCCATCAACAGCGCCTGCATGAAAAACAGCCGTAAAAAAGCCACTCCGAAGAGTGGCTTTTTAGTCAGTTACTGGCTCAACACAACATCGCGCATCGCCGGGATGTAGCCGTAGTCATAAGCCTCCTGCACAAACGAGCGATCGCCCTTCAATACAATCCTCACGGTGGGTGCTTCGGTGCCGCCGATGCGGTAGTCATCGCCGCTGGTGGGCACGCTGTCGATAAAGGAGGTCACCAGGCCATTGGGCATCACGCAGTGAGAATACGTCTGGAACGGCTGCGAAGGCGGATTGCCCAGCACCAGCCCCGAGGCGTTCATCGGCGTGTAGGGGCCGAACAGATGATCGCCGACAAAACCGTAGACGCCATCCGGACCCGTCACACCATCCGCGTAGGTGAATTTGTGGCTGATGGTGAACAAGTAGTACTTGTTGTCCTGGAACACGTAATGGGGGCGTTCGGTCTGGTCATTCACCCCGACGGCGGTGACCAGCGGCGGCAGGATTTCCCATTCATCACCGTTTAGGTCCTTGGCGACCGCGATGCCGATACAGCCGACCTGGTAACGGGCACCGCCCACATCTTCGTGGCCCGGCGGTACCAGGCCCAGTTCATTCGGGCCCACTTCGTGAGTCCCGCGCTCGCCGGCAACGTTGCCCTCAAACACCATGTATAACTTGCCGTCATTTGGATCGATAAACGGGCTTGGATCGCGAAAGTTCCAGGTCGCATTCTGCGCTTCGGTTTGATAATAGGTGCCGTCTGCATCAAACAACGACTTGACCTGGGTGAAGCCTTGCAGCTCGACACCGGTGTCGGAAGTGACCACCTGGCCCCTGACTTTGGCAATGGTGGCACCCGGCGTTACACAGGTGTAATACAAGTCAATGTCACCGTTATTGTTGAGCAGGATAGGTGTACCCGCCCATTCACGCGTGGTCGGCGAAACCCCTTCGGCCATGACCCAGCCGCCGAAGATCCAGTCCTTGCCGGTGCGCGAGTACCAATAGCAGATACGCGCATGGCCATGGCGGTCTTCCCAATCGCGCTTGATGTCGTAACGGCCATCGGCGTTGATGAATTGTGGATCATGGGGGCGACGGTCGGCGGTCAGGGTGAAGATCACCGACCAGCCATTGACCGATACAACCGTGCCATCCAGCTCACGCAATGGCATGGTGTCCCAAATGAATACAGTGTCACTCATGACAGGAAAGTCAGGACTCACTAGCGGCTGTGTGGTCGTCGGGTCATTTTCATTAACTTTTAGCGCATCGGCCCGTGTCCAGCGAGTAGGTGCGTGATTCGCATGTTTCATGATGATGTCCTTTTACTGATGCTTACGTGACAAGCGAAGATTGAATAACACATAACAGCCAGCAACTTTGCTGCGACTGAAAAGAATGAGCCGTAGTTGGCCCTGAAGTGCGGAACTAGGTTTAACATGACCACCCGCCTATCGCAGCGTGAAGAATTATTTAGATTAAAAAGGCCATCACTGTATTTATATCCTTGATATAAATACAGTGGCATTTGCAATCGATGCCAACCAACTAGAAAGCTAGCTAATCAACTACCGAATACCAGCGCACCGGACTGGGCTCCGGCATTCTTCTGCGTAAAGTCTTTGGCTTGGGCTGCGGTTTTCAAGGTGTAGGCGTAGTTGGAAGTGGCCGTCCATTGCGCCTTTGGTGACTTCTGGTTGGTGATCGGTGGAACACTGTTGGTATCAGTGAACGTCCCAGTCCCCTTGTCATCCAACATGCCGTTGTTTTGGCTGCCCTCACCAAAGTAGTTACTTTCAGAAAGGATGTTGGCGTTCTGCGCCAGGGTAAAACCGAGGTGGAAGTTATTGATGTAGTTGTTATAAACATGAAAGTATCCGTAACGCATCAAGCCCGGCGCACGCACTTCCATATTCTCGAAGCGGTTATGGCACACCGTCAGGCGTGGGTACCCGTTGAACGCCGCATTATTGTCATCCGCCGGATGACCGAAGATCAGCCCGTACTTGTGACTGCCAAAGAAGCAGTTGCTGAGGGTGGCATAATCGGCCTTCTCACCGATATACAGCAGCTTATCTTCACTGCCGTCAGTGGTGGACCAGCTGTGCCCAACAAAAGAGCAATGGTCAATCCAGTACTTGCTGCCGTCGTTCAGGTAAACCTGAATATCGTCATTGGCCTTGATAGTCGCCGAGTGCTTGAAAATAATATTCTGCAGAATAATGTTCTGCGACTGCGCCGTTGCCCGCAGGTGAATATTTTCCAAGGTTCGATTCTGGAATGAGCCGATCAGGGTCTTGTTAGCGCCCATCGTCACTTTGGTGAGACGCGAGGCCGAGAGATTACTGTTGATCACCAATACCCGCGGGGTGGTGTCGCCAATATTGGCCTTGAGTTGATCGAGCGTAGTGATGCTGACCACGGGACCCGACCAGCCACCTGTCACTTTTGCCGCTTGGGCGAAACCGGTCAAACCGGTGAGTTTGCTTTCTGGATACGACATGAGTTCCCTCTCTAAAATAAAAACAGCTCGCTATGACGAACGGGTGCATCAAGTTAATCCGTTAACTTGCACACAGTGTTTGGCAGGACTGAGATTGCCGTGTGAGGTTCGATCAGCGCTTAAACACTGTGTTTATATACAGTATTCGGCATTCACCAAAACGTCAACCCTTGTGCGGGCAAAAAAAAATGGGAGGGGCAAGCCCCTCCCACATTGGGTCCTACAGCATCTGTTCAACCTTACTTCGACACCGGCATCGCAAACTCCGCGCCCTGCTCGATGCTCTCCGACCAGCGCTGCATGATCGACTTCTGCTTGGTGTAAAACCGCACACCCTCCGTGCCATACGCATGCATGTCGCCGAACAAACTCTTCTTCCAGCCGCCGAACCCGTGCCATGCCATCGGCACCGGGATCGGTACGTTGATGCCGACCATGCCCACTTCAATCCGCCGTGCAAACTCGCGGGCGATATTGCCGTCGCGGGTGAAGCAACTCACGCCATTGCCGAATTCGTGGTCGTTGACCAGTTTGATCGCTTCGGCGAAGTCACTTACGCGCACGCACGCCAGCACCGGGCCGAAGATTTCTTCACGGTAGATGCTCATCTCTTGGGTCACGTGATCGAACAAGGTCGCGCCGAGCCAGAAGCCGTTTTCCAGGCCCGCTTCGGTGGGCACGTAGTCGCGCCCGTCGAGCAGCAGTTGCGCACCGGCCTGTACGCCTTGTTCGATGTAGCCGCTGATACGCTCCAGCGCCGCGCGGGACACGATCGGGCCCATTTCGGCCTTGAGGTCGCGGCCGTCGGTGATGCGCAGTTGCTTGGCACGCTCGGTCAAGGCGGCGATGACTTTGTCACCCACATCACCCACCAGCACGGCGACGGAGATGGCCATGCAGCGTTCGCCGGCACTGCCGTAGGCGGCGCCCATCAGGGCGTCGACGGTTTTTTCAATATCCGCGTCGGGCATTACTACCATGTGGTTTTTGGCGCCGCCCAGGCCTTGCACACGCTTTCCGTTACGCGCGCCGGTTTCGTAGATGTACTGGGCAATCGGCGTGGAGCCAACAAAGCTCACGGCCTTGACGTCCGGGTGTTCGATCAGCGCGTCCACCGATTCCTTGTCGCCCTGCACGACGTTGAACACGCCCTTGGGCAAGCCGGCTTCACGCAGCAGTTCGGCCATGAACAACGATGCGCTTGGGTCGGTCGGGCTTGGCTTGAGGATGAAGGTATTGCCCGCCGCAATGGCGATCGGGTACATCCACATCGGCACCATCACCGGGAAGTTGAACGGTGTAACACCGGCTACAACGCCCAGCGGCTGGCGCAGTGTCCAGTTGTCCATGCCACGGGAAACCTGGTCGGAGTGTTCGCCCTTGAGCAAGTTCGGAATGCCGCAGGCAAATTCGAGGATATCGAGACCACGGTCGACTTCACCCTGGGCGTCGGTAAAGACCTTGCCGTGCTCGGCGACAATGATCCGCGCCAGGTCATCCTTGCGTGCACGCAGCAGGTGCAGGTATTCGAACAGCACGCGGGCGCGGCGGATTGGCGGGGTGTCGGCCCAGTCGGCGAAGGCAGCCTGGGCGGCGGCGACGGCTTCGGACACGGTCTGGTGACTGGCCAGGGCGACGCGGCCGGTCTTTTCGCCGGTGGCCGGGTTGTAGACGTCCTGATAGCGATCATCGCGGGACACGCGCTGATCGTTGATGTAGTGCTCGATTGTTTTAGTCATGGCAGTAGATCCCAGGTGGGTAGCGTTGGGACACACGATAGGCTTTCGGTTTGTTCCAAACCAGAGCAGAATCCAGAACTTATTGTCCATACAAGCGAACAATACCCGCATGGAAAAGTCTGAGATCGAAGGGCTGTGGACCCACATTCACTGGCTGTCGGTGCTGGAAGAACAAGGCACCTACACCGCCGCAGCCGCGCGCCTGGGGGTGAGTAAGTCCGCCGTCAGCCAGCGCATTTCGGACCTGGAAAAAGCTACCGGTACGCGGTTGGTCACGCGAACGACGCGCAGCGTACGGCTCACCGATGCCGGGCTGTCGCTGACCCGGGAGGTCCGCAGTGCCTATGAGCAGATCGCGCGCAGCTTCTCGTCGGTGCGCGACTCTGCCGGCGAGATTCGTGGTTTGGTGCGCTTGACCGCGCCGGTGGCCTTCGCCAGGCAGCAGTTGGTGCCACACCTGGCGGAATTCCTGCAGCAGTTTGCGCAAGTACGTATCCAGTTGGATGTGTCGGATGCGTTGAGCTCGCTGGCAGCCGAGGGCTACGACCTCGCCGTGCGCCACGGCTTCCAGGTGCCGGAAACCCACGTGGCGTGGAAGCTGTGCGACACCGGCTCGGTGTTGGTCGCCACCCGCGATTACCTGCAACGCCACGGCGAACCCCGTGAGCCTGGCGACCTGTCAGCCCACAACTGCCTGTTCTACCCGCGCGGCACCGACCAGCCGGCGTGGACCTTTGAGCGCGGCAGCAAAAACGTCGAGCGCCTTACCGTGCCCATCGCCGGCAGCTTTGCCACCAACAACAGCGAAGCCCTGCGCGATGCGGCCCTCAACCACCTGGGCATCGCCCTGCTCCCGGACTTCAGCGCCCATGCCGCATTGGCCAGCGGCAAGCTGGTACAGGTGCTCAAGGGCTGGACGCTCAAGGGCGCGTTTGCCGATGAGATCTACCTGATCCGGCCGTATTCACCGCATGTGCCCAAGTCGGTGACGGCATTGGTGGGCTTCCTTAAGGAAAAACTGTCAGGTGGGTTCAGGTTTGATTGACGGCCATCGCTTGCGCGTAGGCACCGTCATGTTGGAAGGCTGAGCATGACTTTTTTGCACAACGCACCGGTATTTTTGGGCGTTCTTCTCTGATTTATGCGTGCCTATACTCGGTCCAGCCTCTCGGTTCAGCCGAGGGCCAGTCCCACAACAATAATTAAGGACAGCCACCATGACCCAGCCCTTCCTGGCCGCTCGGGATTTTCTGCTCGCTCACCGCACCGACTACGCCACCGCCGTACGGGATTTCCGTTGGCCGCAACTGGGCGAATTCAACTGGGCCCTGGACTATTTCGACGCCATGGCGAAGGGCAATGCGGCCAATGCGCTGTGGATCGTCGAGGAAGACGGCAGCGAGCAGCGCTACAGCTTCGAGCAACTGGCCGCACGCTCCAACCAAGTGGCCAACCACCTGCGCGCCCACGGGGTTGGGCGCGGTGATCGCGTACTGCTGATGCTCGGCAATGATGTGGCGCTTTGGGAAACCATGCTCGCCGCCTTCAAGCTCGGTGCAGTGGTCATCCCCGCCACCGCCCTGCTGAATGCCGACGACCTGCGTGACCGTATTGAGCGCGGGCAGGTTCGTCACTTGGTGGTCGGCGAGGCGCATGTGAGCAAATTCGCCGGGCTGGCTGAAGGCTGCAGCCGCATCTGCGTGGGTTCGGCGCCCGCCGGCTGGTTCCCACACAGCGCCGCCTGTGAATATCCCGAGCAGTTTGAAGCCGAAGGCCGCACCCTGGCCATCGACCCGATGCTGCTCTATTTCACCTCGGGCACCACATCAAAACCGAAGATGGTGTTGCACAGCCACCAGAGCTATCCCGTTGGGCACCTGTCGACCATGTACTGGATCGGCCTGCAACCGGGCGACCTGCACCTGAATATTTCCTCACCGGGGTGGGCCAAGCATGCTTGGAGCTGCCTGTTTGCGCCGTGGAACGCCGGCGCCTGCATCTTTATCCATAACGTCGCGCGGTTCAGCGCGCCGGCCTTGCTCAGTGCATTGGAACGCTACGGCGTGACCAGCCTGTGCGCGCCGCCCACCGTGTGGCGTATGTTGATTCAGGAAGATCTGGCCAGCTACAAATCGCGCCTGAACCTGCGCGAACTGGTCGGCGCCGGTGAGCCGCTGAACCCGGAAATCATCGAGCAGATCCAGCAGGCCTGGGGGTTGCCGCTGCGTGATGGCTTCGGCCAATCGGAAACCACCGCACTGGTGGGCAACACGCCCGGGCAGTTGCTCAAGCCAGGCTCCATGGGCCGCCCGCTGCCGGGCTATCAAGTGGCCCTGCTCGACCCGGATGGCAACCCCGCCAATGAAGGCGAAGTCGCCCTGCCCCTGGACGTGCGCCCGCTCGGCCTGATGCTGTGCTACGAAGACAGCCCGGAAAAAACTGCAGAAGTCATGCGTGACGGTTATTACCGCACCGGTGACACCGCGCAGGTCGACGCCGACGGCTACATCACCTTTGTCGGTCGCGCCGACGATGTGTTCAAGGCCTCCGACTACCGCATCAGCCCATTCGAGCTGGAAAGCTCGCTGATCGAGCACCCGGCAGTGATGGAAGTGGCCGTGGTGCCCAGCCCCGATCCATTGCGCCTGGCCGTGCCCAAGGCCTTCCTGATCCTGGCCCATGACGCCCCCGGCAGCGCCGAGCTGGCCCGGCATATTCTCGCCTTCGCCCGCGAACATCTGGCGCCCTACAAGCGGGTGCGGCGTATCGAATTCGTGACCGAACTGCCCAAGACCATTTCCGGGAAAATCCGTCGGGTGGAACTGCGCCAGATGGAAGTACTGCGTCGCCAAAGTGATACGCGGGGCGAACAGGAACACTTCGAAGAAGATTTTGGCTGAAAAAAAGCCCGGCGACACACATGTGTGTTGCCGGGCAAAGCGAAGCGACCAGCTTCAGAAACGCGGTTTCACAGTCTTCCAATCCGGTTGGTAACGCTGCATCTGCTTTACGTCGTCGCGCTGGCGAATGCCGCAACTGAGGTACTGCTCATGCAGCTTGCCCAGTTGGTCATGGTCAAGTTCCAGGCCCAGCCCCGGGGCACGGGTGATCGTCACGCAGCCATCGACAATCGGCACCTTGCCGCCCTTGATGACTTCCTCGTCCGGCTCCTGCCAGGGGTAATGGGTGTCGCAAGCGTAATCAAGGTTGGGCACCGACGCGGCCACATGGGCCATCGCCATCAGGCTGATGCCCAGGTGTGAGTTGGAATGCATCGACACGCCCAGGCCGAAGGTCTGGCACATCTTCGCCAACACCTGGGTGTCGCGCAGGCCGCCCCAGTAATGATGGTCAGCGAGGACGATCTGCACGCTGTCCAGGGCAACGCTGCGGCGGAACTCGTCAAAATCGGTGACCACCATATTGGTCGCCAGGGGCAAGCCGGTGCGTTTGTGCAGCTCGGCCATGCCTTCCAGGCCCGGGGTCGGGTCTTCGTAATACTGCAGGTCATCGCCCAGCAGTTCAGCCATGCGAATCGAGGTTTCCAGCGACCAATTGCCATTCGGGTCGATGCGCAGCGGCACGCCGGGGAAGGCTTTTTTCAGCGCTTTGATGCACCGCACCTCATGTTCCGGTTCCAGCGCGCCGGCCTTGAGCTTGATGCTTTTGAAGCCGTAGGCTTCGATCATCCGCCGGGCCTGGGCAACGATCTGCTGTTCGTTGAGCGCTTCGCCCCAGCTGTCAGGCTTGTAGGGCGAGTCGATGTGTTCGGCGTACTTGAAAAACAAGTACGCACTGAACGGAATCCGGTCGCGGATAGCCCCACCGAGCAAATCCACCAGTGGCACATTCAAGGCGTGGGCCTGCAGATCGAGCAAGGCCACTTCGAACGCCGAATAGGCATTGCTCACGGCCTTGCTGGCGTGAGAGCCCGGCGCCAGTTCTGCGCCGCTGAGGCTCACGGGCCTGTGCGCGGCCACCGTGGCCTGGACGATCGCACGCAGCCCGTTCAGGTTGAAGGGATCGAGGCCGATCAGTTGCGGCTGCACCTGTTGCTGGATCGCCAGCGCCGGGGCATCGCCGTAGCTTTCGCCAAGGCCGATGTAGCCGGTGTCGCTCTCGACCTCGATGATCGAGCGCAGTGCGAAGGCTTCGTGGATACCGCTGGCGTTAAGCAGCGGGGGGTCGCGAAAGGCGATGGGCGTGACGGTAACGCGGACGATTTTCAAGAGGCTGCTCCCTGTGGGCCTGGACGCGAGGCGTGCTGATGTGTAGTCGGTGTGGGGGGCACGGTGCCCCGTGGTGCGGTGCGCGCAAAAAACACCACCACCGCCGCCGCCAGGGAGGTAGCGGCCAGGCCATACAACCCGCCTTCGATGGAGCCGGTGGTCTGTTCCAGCAAACCAAAGGTGGTGGGGGCGACAAAGCCTCCCAGGTTGCCGACCGAATTGATCAAGGCAATCACCGCCGCGGCGATCCGGGCATCCAGATACCCCTGGGGAATTGGCCAGAACAAGGCAGAGGCGGCCTTGAAGCCAATCGCGGCAAAACAGATGGCGACAAAGGCAAACACCGGCCCGCCGGTGGTAGACATGAACATACCGAACGCGGCGATCACCAGCATCAGCGCAACCCATGCCTGCTGATGTTTCCATTTGCTGGCGAGGGCGGCGAAACCGTACATGGCGACGATGGAAATCAACCAGGGAATCGAATTGAACAAGCCCACCTGGAAGTCGCCCAGGTTGCCCATTTTCTTGATCATGCTGGGCAGCCAGAAGGTGGCGCCATAGATGGTCAGGGCGATGGAAAAGTAAATAAAGCAAAACAGCGCGATCTGTCTGTCGGCGAGGAGCTTGAACATTGAGGGCCGGACAGTCCGGACGGCTTCACGCGCTAGCTGTTCCGCCTCGATGGCACTCACCAACGCGTGTTTTTCCTCTGCGCTGAGCCACGTCGCCTGATCGGGACGGGACTGCAACCAGAACCATACAAAGCCACAGAGCACGATCGAGGCAAACCCTTCGATCAGAAACATCCACTGCCAGCCATGCAGGCTAAACCCATTGATGTGCAGCAAGGCCCCCGACACCGGGCCTGAGATCACCGAGGCAATCGCAGAGCCGCTGAGGAAAATCGCCATCGCCTTGCCACGCTCGGAGGCTGGCAGCCACTGGGTGAAGTAGTAGATGACACCGGGGAAAAACCCCGCCTCGGCGGCGCCGAGGACAAAGCGCAAGATATAAAAACTGGTTTCACCTTTGACGAAGGCCATGGCCATCGCGGCCGCGCCCCAGGTGAACATGATGCGCGTCAGCCAGGCCCTTGCGCCGTAGCGCTGCAGGAGCAGGTTGGACGGTACTTCAAAGATCGCGTAGCCAATGAAGAACAAACCGGCACCGAGGCCGTAGGCGGCCGCGCCAATGCCCAGGTCGATCTCCAAATGGCTGCGCACAAAGCCGATGTTGACCCGGTCGATGTAGTTGACGATGAACATCACCACAAATAATGGCAGTACATGACGCTTGACCTTGGTGGCCGCACGGGCGAGCACGGTCGGATCTGGCGGATTCTGAACAGTGTCCAAGGGCAACTCCCAATCATTGTTTTTTTAGGGACGCGTTGATCATGGACGCCGGGCATTGATCCCGTCTAATCTAACTTGGCATCCGATTGATACCTGGATTAGATCAATGTTCGAGCTCACTCAACTGCGTTGCTTCACCACTGTGGCCACTGAGCTGAATTTTAGGCGGGCGGCCGAACGGCTGAACATGACCCAGCCGCCGCTCAGCCGACAGATCCAATTGCTGGAACATCACTTGGGGGTCGAACTGTTTGCCCGCACCACCCGCAGCGTTGCCCTCACCGCTGCCGGCCGCGCATTTTTTATCGAGGCGCAGAACTTGCTGGAGCGCGCCCAGCAAGCGGCGGTGACGGCGCGTCGTTTCGCAGAGGGCGATATCGGCACGGTCAATATCAGCTTCGTCGGCAGCGCGGTGTACGAGTTTTTGCCACGCGTGATCGCCGAGGCGCGGCTCCGGCAGCCCCAGGTGAAGATCGACCTGTCAGAGATGAACACCTACCAGCAATATGAAGCGCTGCGCGCCCGCCGGATCGACCTGGGGATCGTCCGCGCGCCGCTGCTGGAGCCGGGCTACGCCACCGAGTGCCTGGTGCGCGAGCCCTTCGTGCTGGCAGTTCCCAGCAGCCATCGGCTGGCCAATGCCGAGACGGTCAGCGTGCACGACTTGGACGCCCAGCCCTTCCTGATGTACGCCCACTCGGCCTACCCGCCGTTCAACGAACTGCTCACCGGCCTGCTGCGCTCAGCGCGCGTGGCGCCGGAGTTTGTGCAGTGGCTGGGGTCATCCCTGACCATCCTGGCGCTGGTCAATGCGGGCATGGGCCTGGCATTGGTGCCACGTTGCGCCAGCAGTGTGGTGTTCAAGAACGTGGTGTTCCGCGATATCGACTTGGGTGAAGGGGCGCAGAGTGAGCTGCATTTGATCTGGCGCGAGAACAACGACAACCCGGCATTTGCAATGTTGCTGGACGGGATTCGCAGTGCGGTACGTCAAGAATGGGATCAGGCACGCTAGCTCAATCCTCTTGAATACTTGCCTGATCCTCCGACTTCTCGGATTTCGGATAGATAGCCCTTGCACCGTGGTCTAGAGTTCGACAATAAGCGGCCGCCGCAACCTCATACTAAAAATGGCCGCATACACCGATGATCAGCAGGTGAGCCATGGAATTACGAATCAACCAGAAAACCTATCAGGTCGAAGCCGACGCTGACACGCCCCTGCTGTGGGTGATCCGCGACGACCTGGGCCTGACCGGCACCAAATACGGCTGCGGCCTGGCCCAGTGCGGGGCCTGTTCGGTGCTGGTGGACGGTAATGTGGTGCGCTCGTGTGTCACGCCAGTGGCCGGAGTGGTCGGGCGTGAAATCACCACCATCGAAGCGATTGAAGACGATGAGGTGGGCAAGCGCGTGGTCGCGACTTGGGTCGAGCATCAGGTGGCGCAATGCGGGTATTGCCAGTCCGGGCAGGTAATGGCCGCGACTGCGCTGCTCAAACACAGTCCCGCCCCTAGTAAAGCGCAGATTGATGCGGCAATGATCAACCTGTGCCGTTGCGGCACCTATAACGCCATCCATGCGGCGGTCGACGCACTGGCCAAGCAGGAGAGCGTCTGATGAGCATCCTCAATGAACTGCTCGAGGCACCGGTAAACCTGTCGCGCCGCCGCTTCTTGGCGAGCACGGCGGTGGGCGCGCTGGTGATCGGTTTCGGCCTGCCGCTTGGCTCGTCGAGGGTGCAGGCGGCCACGGCCAACGCCGCAGAACGGGGCACTCAGGTGCCAGCGTTTCTTGAAATTCGCCCGGACGGCACGGTGCGCCTGCTCAGTCCGTTCATGGAAGGCGGACAAGGCACCCACACCGCCATGGCGCAGATTGTCGGCGAAGAGCTGGATGCCGACCCCGCCAGGTTCATCGTCGAAGCCGCGCCACCCGGCGAAGCGTATGTGGTGATGGACAACGGCCTGCGCATCACCGGCGGCAGCATGTCGGTGCGCATGAGCTACCCGACCATGCGCCGCCTGGGCGCCCTCGCCCGCGCGATGCTGCTGCAAGCCGGTGCCGCGCAGTTGGGTGTACCGGTTGCGGAACTGACCACCCAGCCTGGCCGGGTGGTACATACGGCTTCCGGCCGTTCGTTGGGCTACGGCGAATTGGCCAGTCGCGCTCTGGACATGCCAGTGCCCGACCCGGCCAGCGTCACGCTGCGCGACCCAAGCCAGTTCCGCTGGATCGGCAAGCCGGTCAAACGCCTGGATGCCTACGACAAATCCACCGGCAAGGCGCAATACAGCATCGACCTGAAAGTCGACAACATGCTTCACGCGGCGGTCCAGCATGCGCCACGCCTGGGCATGACCGTGGGCAGTGTGCGTAACCAGTCGCAAGTGGAAGCCATGAAAGGCGTGCATTCGGTGCACGCGCTGCCCGGCGCAGTGGCGGTGGTGGCTGAACGTTGGTGGCACGCCAAGCGTGCGGTTGAAGCGGTCCAGGTCGACTGGCAAGAAGCGGCTGCCGACTCGACACTGCGCGTCATGCCGGCAGACTTCTCCAGCGACAAGCACCGCGACTTCCTCGCTGCCCAGCAAGGCCCGGCCCATGACGACGAAAACGAAGGTGACGTGGCCGCCGCCCTGTCAGGCGCCAAGACCAAAATCGAAGCGACGTATCACAACCAATACCTCAACCACGCCCAACTGGAGCCGCCGTCGGCACTCGCACGCTTCAACCCCGATGGCACCCTGGAGATCTGGCTGCCTAACCAGGCGCCTGACATGTTCCGCGCCGACATCGCCAAGCGCACCGGCCTCGACCTCGACAAAATCACCCTGCACTCGCCACTGCTGGGCGGCTTTTTTGGGCGGCACTTTCTGTATGACTCCGCCAATCCCTTCCCCCAGGCCATTGCGCTGGCCAAGGCCGTGGGGCGTCCGATCAAGCTGATCTGGAGCCGTGAAGAAGAATTCCTGCGCGACGTGCTGCGCCCGCTGGCCGTGGTCAAGTTCCGCGCCGCGCTGGATGACAAAGGCTTCCCGGTGGCCATCGAAGCGGTCAGCGCGACCGAAGGCCCGGCCGAAGCGCTGGCCGGCAAGCAGGGCGATAAAATCGACCCCACGGCCCTCGAAGGGTTGTCGGGCAAGTCCTACACCATTCCCAACAAACGCATCGCGCAGATCTACGTCAAAGGCGCGCCCATGCTCGGCTACTGGCGTTCGGTGGGCAACTCGCTCAACGACTTCTTCTATGAGTCGTTTCTCGACGAACTGGCGGACAAAGGCGGACATGATCCCTATGAGCTGCGCCTGCATCTGCTGCGCGACAACCCACGGCTGACCACGTTGCTGCAAGCGGCGGGTGAATTGTCCGGTGGCTGGAAGCGTGGCCCCTTCACCGCCGAGGACGGTACCCGACGCGCTCGCGGCGTGGCCATGGCCTCACCGTTCGGCTCCCACACGGCAGCGATCGCCGAAGTGTCCATCGAGAATGGAAAGGTCAAGGTGCACGATATCTGGCAGGCCATCGACCCGGGCAGCATCGTCAACCCGGCGATTGTCGAGGCGCAGGTCAATGGTGCCGTGGCGTTGGGCTTGTCCCAGACCTTGCTGGAAGAAGCGGTGTACGTGGATGGAAAACCACGGGCGCGCAACTACGACCTGTACCCGATCCTGGCGCCCGCACAGATGGCGCGGGTGCATGTACGGGTGGTCGAGAGTGGCGAAAAAATGGGCGGTATCGGCGAACCGCCGTTGCCCGCCGTGGCACCGGCCGTGGCCAATGCGGTGGCGCAGTTGACGGGCCAGCGCGTGCGCAGCCTGCCCTTGAGCCGACACACTTTCAGCTGACCCTCAGGAAACGCCCATGAACAACCGTCGATTCGCAAGAACCGCAGGCTGGCTGGCGCTGCCCTGCCTGGCTGCCGCAGGCCTGCTGGCCTGGTATGTCACCCGTGAACCTGCTACTGCGTTCGAACAGGAACAGGCGGGTGCCAGCTTCGAACCCGCCTTGGTCAGCCGTGGCGAGTATGTCGCCCGCCTCAGCGATTGCGTGGCCTGCCACAGTTTGGCAGGCAAGGCACCGTTCGCCGGGGGGCTGGAAATGGCCACGCCGTTGGGGGCGATTCACGCCACCAACATCACGCCGGACAAAAACACCGGGATCGGCACTTACAGCCTGGCTGACTTCGACCGCGCAGTGCGCCATGGCGTGGCGCCGGGTGGGCGACGGCTGTACCCGGCCATGCCCTACCCGTCCTACGTAAAACTCAGCGATGACGATATAAAAGCGCTGTACGCGTTCTTCATGCAGGGCATACAGCCGGCCAACCAACCGAATATCCCCAGCGATATTCCCTGGCCGCTGAATATGCGCTGGCCGATCGCGCTGTGGAATGGCGTGTTCGCCCCCACTGCCACCTATGCAGCCAAGCCAGACCAGGACGCACTGTGGAACCGCGGCGCCTATATCGTTCAAGGCCCCGGCCACTGCGGCAGCTGCCACACACCACGCGGCCTGGCCTTTAACGAAAAAGCGCTGGATGAATCCGGCAAGCCGTTCCTCGCCGGCGCCCTGCTCGACGGCTGGTACGCACCGAGCCTGCGCCAGGACCCCAATACTGGGCTAGGGCGCTGGAGCGAGCCGCAGATCGTGCAGTTCCTCAAGACCGGGCGTAACGCGCATGCGGTGGTCTACGGCTCTATGACCGAAGCCTTTAACAATTCCACGCAGTTCATGCAGGACGACGATTTGGCCGCTATCGCTCGCTATCTCAAGTCGCTGCCTGGCGACCCGCAGCGCGACGGCACGCCCTGGCAGTATCAGGCGGTGACCACGAACCAGGACGTCCCCGGCGCCCGCACTTACGCGACCCGTTGCGCCTCGTGCCATGGCCTGGACGGCAAGGGCCAGCCCGAGTGGATGCCCCCGCTGGCCGGCGCCACTTCGGCACAGGCCAAGGAAAGCGCCTCCGCGATCAACATCACCCTCAACGGCTCGCAACGCGTAGTCGCGGCCGGTGTACCGGACGCCTACCGCATGCCTGCGTTTCGTGAGCAATTGTCCGACCAGGAAATCGCTGAAGTTCTGAGCTACGTGCGCGGAACCTGGGGTAATCAGGGTGGCACGGTGGACGCGAAGGCGGTGGGCAAGCTGCGCGGGCATACCGACCCGGCGAGCAGCAGCCCGATCATCCTGCATATGCGCTGAATTCAGGACTTCAGGTTTTTCACGCTGGCAAACGTGGCCTCGCCCCGCGCCTGCTCCAACACGTTCATGGGCGCAGGCGAAGGCAACGCGTGCAGCACCGGCTTGAGCGCGACGGATCGCTCGCTGTCCGTGACTGAACGCTCATCGCTGGGCGGTACGCCGAAGTATTCGCGGTAGCACTTGGAGAAGTGCGGCGTGGACACAAAGCCACAAAGCACGGCCAATTCCACGATTGAAATGGGTGTCTGCTTGAGCAACTGCCGCGCACGGATCAGCCGCAGCCTGAGGTAATAGCGCGAAGGCGAACAGTGCAGGTACTTCTGGAACATGCGCTCAAGTTGGCGACGCGACAACGCGACATACGCGGCCAGCTCGTCCAAGTTGATCGGTTCCTCCAGATTCGCCTCCATCAATGCCACGAGTTCCTGCAACTTGGGTTGCTGGGTGCCCAGCATATGCTTGAGGGGCACGCGCTGATGGTCCTGCTCGTTGCGGATCCGCTCGTACACAAACATGTCGGAAATGGCCGCCGACAGCTCATGCCCGTGATCCCGACCGATCAAGTGCAGCATCATGTCCAAGGGCGCGGTACCGCCCGAGCTGGTGAGACGGTCCCGGTCGAGGCTGAACAGGCTGGAACTGACAGTCACCCGTGGGAAGGCCTCCTGCATGGCGGCCAACCACTCCCAATGCACGCTGCATTCATAGCCATCCAACAAGCCGGCCCGCGCCAACACAAAGCTACCGGTACAAATACCGCCCAATCGCTTGGCGTAACGCGCCTGGCTGCGCAACCACTTGACCAGTTCGCCAGTCACGGTGCCCTGGATGCCGATGCCGCCACAGACAATCACAATGTCGGCGGGCGGCACGCTGACTATCGAACCGTCAGGCGTGATGGGCACGCCGTCACTGGCCCACACAGGGTTGCCGTCCGGGCTCGCGGTATGCCACTTGTAAAGCTCCTGGCCGGACAACTGATTGGCCATGCGCAAGGGCTCGACTGCAGCCGCCAGTGACATCAAGGTGAACTGGTCCAGCAGAACGAAAACGATGCTGCTGACAGGACGGGCACTCATGGCTGCGAAGCTGCGGCCACTGTTTTTTGCGCGCGTTCAGGCTGCCGCGCGGTGAGCAAGCCAATCAGGGAAATTATCAAGGCCAGGCCGATTGTCGAGGACACTTCAGAACGGTGCTCGGGGGTCACCAACATCACCGTCAATGCGGTACAGATGAACGCAATGACCAACCAGGTCAGCCACGGAAACAGCCACATCTGGAAGGTCAGCGTGACGTTGCGCTGTCGTAGGATCTTGCGCATGCGCAACTGGGAAATGGCGATCACCAGGTACACCAGCAAGGCGATGGCGCCCGAACTGGCCAGCAGGAAGTGGAACAGCCCGGCCGGCGCGAAGTAGCTGAACAGGGTCACTCCCGCGCCCAGGATCGTGCTGGCGATCACCGCCGCCCTTGGCACGCTCGCCGCCGAGGTCTTCCTCATCAGCTGGGGTGCGTCGCCCCGCTTGCCCAGGGAAAACAGCATGCGCGAGGCGATGTAGATGGAGGAATTCATACAACTGGCCACGGCGATCAACACCACCCCATCAACCAGCAGTTTGGCGTGGGGAATGTTCATCAGCTCCAGTGCCCGTTGATACGACCCTACAGACGCCAACAGCGGGTCATTCCATGGCACCACGGAAATCACCACGAAAATCGACAACAGATAGAACACGCCGATGCGCCACATCACCGAGCGCGTGGCCCGGGCGATGTTCTGCGCCGGGTTACTGGATTCGGCCGCCGCGATGGTAACCGCTTCGGTACCGATGAAACTGAACATGATCGTGATGAAAGCCCCGACCACTGCCGACAGCCCGTTGGGCGCGAAACCGCCATGTTCCTCCATCAACCGGCTCAACCCACTGGCCTCCCGCTCGGGAATCCAGCCCATCAAAACCGCGAAGCCCAGACCGATGAAGCCGATGATCGCAATTACCTTGGCCATGGCGAACCAGAACTCGAACTCACCGTACTTGGACACGCTGAACAGATTGGTGACCACCAACAAAAAGATCGACAGCAAGGCAAACAGCCAAGCGTCGATCTGTGGGAACCACTGGTTGAGAATATGCCCGGCGGCCAGGGCTTCGATGGGGATCACCAGCACCCAGAACCACCAGTACAACCAACCGATGGTGAACCCGGCCCAGCGGCCGATGGCCTGGTCGGCATAGGTCGAGAATGACCCCGTATCGGGGTTGGCCACCGCCATCTCCCCCAACATGCGCATAACCAGCACCACCAGCGTGCCGGAGAACAGATAGGCCAGCAGCACCGCCGGCCCAGCCGCGGCGATCGCGTGTCCGGAACCGACGAACAACCCCGCGCCGATAATGCCCGCAATGGAAAGCATGGTGACATGACGCGGCTTGAAGCCCTGCGCCAACTGGCCGTTCGAATCGTTGGAATTCAGGCTATTCATTGTTTTTGTTGTTCTCGGTGATCGACGTCAGGGCGTACTGACTGAAGGGTCAGGCGATCATCATTTCTTAATGATGGGTCACCTTACGCGGCCTGACTTCACTGAAAACAGCCTGAAAGCGGCAGGGATTGGTCTGATATCGACATCGGTGTACGGCCTGCGTTTATGCCGCTCTGTTATGGGCAGACTCTCGCGGAGCCCCGGCTTGTACGCCTTGTGGGTACTGGCAGGCAAACCGTCGGGATCAGATCGATGTTGCCAGGCGTCCTTCTGAAGGCGAACTCAGGTATTGGATCGGTGCCCTGCTGGTTGTCGACAACGTTCATGACCACTTGATGCTCCCTGCTCCACATACTTACCTTGATGAGGAGACGTTTACCCCCCTCCACAACAAGTCATCTCTTCGACCTTTCATCGCATCACTCCGTCCTCGGTTCATTTCTGACTCTTGCGCTTCTGGTATTATGGTATACCATCATACGCAAACCAATCGTATCCCGTTGGAGCAGCCATGAGTTTCGAAATCCGCAAGATCGTCAGCTACGTAGAAGAAACCTTTATCGAAGGAGGCAAGGCCTCCGACACCCCCGTGAAAATGGTGGGTCTGGCCGTGGTGTTGAAAAATCCCTGGCTGGGGCGTGGTTTCGTCGAAGATCTGAAGCCGGAGATCCGTGCCAATTGCTCCGACCTCGGCGCGCTGATGGTCGAGCGCCTGGTGGGCATCATCGGTGGTGCTGAGAACATCGAGGCCTACGGCAAAGCGGCTGTTGTCGGTGCCGACGGCGAGATAGAACATGCCAGTGCGATCATCCATACCCTGCGCTTCGGCAACCATTACCGTGAAGCCGTAAAAGCCAAGAGCTACCTGAGCTTCACCAACAAGCGTGGCGGCCCGGGCACCTCGATCCAAATCCCGATGATGCACAAGGACGACGAAGGCCTTCGCTCGCACTACATCACTCTGGAAATGCAGATCGAAGACGCGCCGCGGGCCGATGAAATTGTCGTGGTGCTGGGTTGCGCCGATGGCGGCCGCCTGCACCCGCGCATCGGCAACCGGTATATCGACCTGGAAGAACTGGCCGCCGAAAAGGCCCAGTAAGCCAGGCAAGCACCCCAATAAGAAAAGGCATGCAGGAGCGCTCCATGATTCGGCTCACCGCTGAACGCACCCCGGCTGGCACCAGTTATCTGGCGACCGGCCAAGGCCAGCCTGTGGTATTGATCCACGGCGTGGGCCTGAACAAAGAAATGTGGGGCGGGCAAGTCGTTGGCCTAGCCACAAACTACCGCGTGATCACCTACGACATGCTCGGCCATGGCGCCAGCCCGCGCCCGGCCGCCGGCACGCCGCTGCTGGGTTATGCCGACCAACTGCTGGAGCTGCTCGACCACCTGCAACTGCCCCAGGCCACTGTGATCGGGTTTTCCATGGGCGGTTTGGTGGCGCGAGCGTTTGCCCTGCACTACCCCGACCGCCTCAAAAGCCTGGTGGTGCTCAACAGTGTGTTCAACCGCAGCCCCGAGCAGCGTGCCGGCGTGATCGAACGCACCGCCCAGGCCGCCGAACACGGGCCGGATGCGAATGCCGAATCGGCGCTGTCGCGTTGGTTCAGCCGCGAATATCAGGCGGCCAACCCAGCGCAGATCGCCGCGTTGCGTCAGACCCTTGCGGGCAACGACCCCCAAGGCTACCTGACCACGTATGAGCTATTTGCAACCCAGGACATGTACCGCGCCGATGACCTCAAGGGTCTGCGTGCCCCCACCCTGGTCGCCACCGGAGAACTGGACCCCGGCTCAACGCCGGAAATGGCCCGGCAACTCGCCGATCGTATTCCAGGTGCCACGGTTGCGGTGCTGGCTGAGCAACGGCATATGATGCCGGTGGAATCGCCGCGCCTGGTCAATCAGTTGCTGCTGGGGTTTCTTGACACCGTATACGCCCACAATAATCCAATAAAGGGGATCGTTGCATGATGCTTGAACGCTTCCAGATGTGCATCGGCGGTGAATGGGTCGATGCCCTTTCCGGCAAGACCTTCGACAGCCTTAACCCGGCCCTGGCCGAGCCCTGGGCGCAACTGCCCGACGCCGACGAAGCGGACGTGGAGCGCGCCGTACAGGCTGCCCAAACGGCCTTTGACAGCCCGGCCTGGCGTGGCCTTACTGCCACCGCGCGGGGTAAAATGCTGCGCCGCCTCGGAGACCTGATCGCCGAGAACAAAGAGCAACTGGCCCAGCTGGAAAGCCGCGACAACGGCAAGCTGATCCGCGAAACCCGTGGCCAGGTCACCTACCTGCCGGAGTTCTTCCACTACACCGCAGGCCTGGCCGACAAGCTCGAAGGCGGCACGCTGCCCCTCGACAAGCCCGACCTCTTCGCCTACACCGTGCACGAAGCCATGGGCGTGGTCGCCGCGATCATTCCATGGAACAGCCCGCTGTACCTGACCGCGATCAAACTCGCGCCGGCCCTGGCAGCAGGCAATACCATCGTAATCAAACCCTCCGAGCATGCCTCGGCGACCATCCTCGAGCTGGCGCGCCTGGCCCTGGAAGCGGGCATCCCACCTGGCGTGGTCAACGTGGTCACAGGGTATGGCCCCAGTACCGGAGCCGCCCTCACCCGCCACCCGCTGGTGCGCAAGATCGCCTTTACCGGCGGCGCGGCCACGGCACGGCATGTGGTGCGCAGCAGCGCGGAGAACTTCGCCAAGTTGTCCCTGGAATTGGGCGGCAAGTCACCGAATATCATCTTTGCCGACGCGGATCTGGACAGCGCCATCAATGGTGCGATTGCCGGTATTTACGCTGCATCGGGCCAGAGTTGCGTCTCCGGTTCGCGCCTGCTGGTGCAGGATGAAATCTACGACGAGTTCGTCGAGCGCCTGGTGGCGCGCGCCCAACGCATACGCATCGGCAATCCTCAGGACGACGCCAGTGAAATGGGCCCCATGGCCACCGCACAGCAACTGGCCGTGGTCGAAGGCCTGGTGGCGGATGCCATCGCTGAAGGTGCACGCCTGCGTACCGGCGGCAAGCGCCCGCCGAACCTTGGCGAAGGCTGGTTCTACGAACCGACGTTGTTCGAGTGCGACCGCAACTCGATGAAGATCATGCAGGAAGAAGTGTTCGGTCCGGTGGCGTCGGTCATCCGTTTCAAGGACGAGGCCGAAGCGCTGACCATCGCCAACGACTCGCAGTTCGGCCTTGCCGCCGGCATCTGGACCCGTGACCTGGGCCGCGCCCATCGCCTGGCCCGCGACGTGCGTTCGGGCATCATCTGGGTCAACACCTACCGTGCCGTCTCGGCCATGGCGCCCATCGGCGGCTTCAAGAACAGCGGCTACGGACGTGAAAGCGGCATCGATTCGGTACTCGCCTACACCGAGCTGAAGACGGTGTGGATCAACCTCTCCCAGGCGCCCATGCCTGATCCTTTTGTGATGCGTTAAGAGTCCACCACCATGATCGAACCCAGCATTTACAAAGACGTCATGAGTTCCTTCCCTTCCGGCGTCACGGTGGTTACCACCCTTGACCCGGACGGCGGCATCGTCGGCATTACCGCCAGTGCGTTCAGCGCGCTGTCGATCGACCCGGCGCTGGTGCTGTTCTGCCCCAACTACGCCTCCGACACCTACCCGATCCTGCGCGACAGCAAGCGTTTTGCGATTCACTTACTGTCAGCCGACCAGACCACCGAAGCCTATGCCTTTGCCAGCAAGGGCAAGGAAAAAGCCAAAGGTATCGAGTGGCACTTGAGCGAACTGGGCAACCCGCTGCTGGCGAAGGCCACCGCGATCATCGAGTGCGAACTGTGGCGCGAATACGACGGCGGCGATCACGCAATCATCGTTGGCGCGGTGAAGAACCTGATCCTGCCCGAGCAGCCGGTCACACCGATGATCTATCACAAAGGCAAGCTGGGCCCGCTGCCCACCCTGGCCTGAGGGGCGCTGAAGCATGAGTAACGACAAATACGAGCAGGGCCTGAAGATTCGTACTCAGGTACTGGGTGACGCCTATGTGCAGCGTTCGATCGAGAATGCCGATGACTTCACCCGGCCGCTGCAGGAGATGGTCACCGAGTACTGCTGGGGCCACGTGTGGGGCCGGGAGGGTTTGTCGCTTAAAGAACGCAGCATGATAAACTTGGCAATGATTTCAGCCCTCAATCGGCCCCACGAACTCAAGCTGCATGTACGCGGCGCCTTGCGTAACGGGCTGAGTCGTGAACAAATACGCGAAATTTTGCTTCAAGTCGGTATTTATTGCGGGGTTCCCGCCGCCGTGGACAGCTTCCGGCTGGCCCGTGAAGCCTTCGCTGAAGCCGATGCCGAGACCTCCAGTTAACCGTTACATTCAGAGCAGACCCCATGAAACGCGCGCCCCTCGACGACAGCTTCAAGGTCAATCACAACCCGGTCACCCTGCGCGAAATCGTGCTGGAAAAGCTGCGCAGCGCCATCATGAATTTCCAACTGCTGCCCGGTGACCGCCTGGTAGAACGCGACCTGTGCGACCGCCTCGGCGTCAGCCGCACCTCGGTGCGCGAAGCCTTGCGCCACCTGGAGTCGGAAGGTCTGGTGGAGTTCGCCGATGCCAAGGGTCCGCAGGTGGCAATCATTACCCTCGCCGATGCCGTCGATATTTATGAACTGCGCTGCGTGCTTGAAGGCTTGATCGTGCAGTTATTCACCCTGCGCGCCAAGGCCAAGGACATCAAGGCCCTGGAAAAAGCCCTCGAGGAAAACCGCAAGGCCCTCAAGGAAGGCGAATTGCAGCAGGTGATCGATTCGGTGCAGGGTTTCTACGACGTGCTGCTCGAAGGCTCCGGCAACCATGTGGCCGCCACCCAGCTGCGCCAGTTGCAGGCGCGTATCAGCTACTTGCGCGCGACCTCGGTGTCCCAGGAAAACCGCCGTGGCGCCAGCAACCAGGAAATGGAACGCATGGTCCAGGCGATCAAGAGCGGTGACCCCCTCGCCGCCCACCAGGCCTGTGTCGATCACGTGCGCGCCGCCGCCGCCGTCGCCCTGGATTACCTCAAGCGTAAACAGGAAGAGACCGGCAAACTCCCCGAGATCACCCTGCCCATCGCGCTCAAAGAACCGCGCATAGGTCACTGACCATGCCCGGCCCCAGCTTTTGCCCGACATGCGGCGGCAGTGACCTCGGTCACCAGCTGCCACCGGGCGATACCCAAGAGCGCCTGATGTGCCGGGGCTGCGGCTATATCCATTACATCAACCCCAAGATCATCGCCGGCTGCATCATCGAGCGAGACGGTAAATACCTGCTGTGCCAACGCGCGATTCCGCCGCGCCCCGGCACCTGGACTCTGCCCGCCGGCTTCATGGAAGGTGGCGAAACCACCGAACAGGCCGCATTGCGCGAAGTCTGGGAAGAAAGCGGCGTACGTGCCGAGATCCTCTCGCCCTACTCGATCTTCAGCGTGCCCAGGATCAGCGAGGTGTACATCATCTTCCGCGCCATCGCGCTGGAGATCACCGGCCAGTTCGGGCCCGAGACCCTCGACTACAAGTTTTTCGCCCCCGAGGACATTCCCTGGGACAGCATCTACTATCCGGCGATCCGGCAGATCCTTGAGCGGTATATCGAGGAGCGGCAGGCTGGGGTGTATGGCATCTACATTGGGAATGACGACAGCGGCAAGATTCACTTCATCCGCTGACTTGCAGGCCGAACCGCTCCCACATTTAAATCGGCTTACACCCGAAAAATCTAAGGTGCCAGGCCTTCCACAATAATAATCTGCGCCTGCCCCACGCCCTCTCGGTGCGCCTTCGCCGCCTGATACTCCGCCGACTCATAACACGCCACCGCCTGCTCGTAGCTGTCGAATTCGATCACCACATTCCGCTGCCGTGCTGGCCCGCCTTCCATCGCTGCGCTGCGCCCTCCCCTGGCCAGGAATCGTCCGCCATACAAGGCAAACGCCGCCGGCGCGCGCTGAGTGTATTGCGTGTACTGCTCTGCATCAGACACATCCACATGGGCAATCCAGTAGGCCTTCATCGTAACATCCTCTTGTTGAATTTTGTGGTATACCATAATACATACAACCAACAAATCGAGCACTCTCCATGTCCTTCAACAGCATCGCAGACATCATCGAAGACTACCGCCAAGGCAAGATGGTGCTCCTGGTGGATGACGAAGACCGAGAAAACGAAGGCGACCTGTTGCTGCCCGCCGCGTGCTGCACCGCCGAGACTATCAGCTTCATGGCCCGCGAAGCCCGTGGCCTGATCTGCCTGACCCTCACCGATGAACATTGCCAGCGCCTGGGCCTGGAACAGATGGTGCCGAGCAATGGAAGCGTGTTCAGCACGGCATTTACCGTGTCCATCGAGGCCGCCACCGGCGTGACGACCGGCATCTCAGCCGCCGATCGGGCGCGCACCGTCGCGGCCGCCGTCGATATTAATGCCGGGCCTGCCGATATCGTGCAGCCGGGGCATATCTTTCCGTTGCGCGCTAAAGACGGCGGTGTATTGACCCGCGCCGGCCATACCGAGGCCGGTTGCGACCTGGCGCGCCTGGCCGGGCACACGCCCGCCTCAGTGATCGTAGAAGTCATGAATGACGACGGCACCATGGCGCGGCGTCCCGAACTGGAAATTTTCGCGCGCAAACACGGGATCAAGATCGGCACCATCGCCGACCTGATCCACTACCGCCTCAGCACCGAACGCACCGTGGTGCGCATTGGCGAACGCGACCTGCCCACGGTGCACGGTACGTTCCGCCTGATCACCTTTGAAGACCGCATCGACGGCGGTGTGCATATGGCGATGGTGATGGGCCAGTTGCGCCGCGATGAACCTGCGCTGGTGCGCGTGCATGTGATCGACCCGCTGCGCGACCTGGTCGGCGCCGACTACAGCGGCCCGTCCAACTGGACGCTGTGGGCGGCTTTGCAACGTGTCGCCGCTGAAGGCAGCGGCGTGGTGGTAGTGCTGGCTAATCATGAGTCGTCCCAGGCGCTGCTGGAACGCGTGCCGCAACTGACCCAGGCGCCGCGCCAGTTCAACCGTTCGCAGTCGCGCATCTATTCTGAAGTGGGCACCGGGGCGCAGATCTTGCAGGACCTCGGCGTCGGCAAGCTGCGTCACCTCGGCCCGCCCCTCAAATACGCCGGGCTGACCGGCTACGACCTGGAGGTGATCGAGAGCATTCCCTTCACCGAATGACGGATAACCGGTAAGGCAAAATGCTTGCACAAAGTTTGGAATACCATAATATGATATTCCATAGACCGAACGCTTCTGCCAAGTGCGCCCGCCAGGGAGAGCACCAATAAAAGCCCTTGGCACGGTCGCCTTTTGGGGTCTCGATTAGAGGCTCCCGATGGACCTACTGCTCCCGATAGGCGGGCATTACCAAGCCCGCTCAATAACAAAACAAATGAGGGCGTGAAAATGGTGTTGAATAAACGTGCAACCGCGGTGCTGTTCGCGGGTTTATTGGCTACGGCCACTCACGCGGCCATGGCGGCCGAAAGCGTCAATTTCGTGAGCTGGGGCGGTAGCACCCAGGACGCGCAGAAGCAGGCGTGGGCCGACCCGTTCAGCAAGGCCAGCGGCATTACCGTGGTCCAGGATGGCCCCACCGACTACGGCAAACTCAAGGCCATGGTCGAAAGCGGCAACGTGCAGTGGGACGTGGTGGATGTCGAAGCCGACTTCGCCTTGCGCGCCGCCGCCGAAGGCCTGCTCGAACCCCTCGACTTCTCGGTGATCCAGCGCGACAAGATCGACCCGCGGTTTGTCTCCGACCATGGTGTGGGCTCGTTCTTCTTCTCCTTCGTGCTCGGCTACAACGAAGGCAAGCTCGGCGCTGGCAAGCCTCAGGATTGGTCCGCGCTGTTTGACACCAAGACCTACCCTGGCAAACGCGCCCTCTACAAATGGCCAAGCCCTGGCGTGCTTGAACTGGCGCTGCTGGCCGACGGCGTAGCCGCCGACAAGCTCTACCCGCTGGACCTGGACCGCGCCTTCAAGAAACTCGACACCATCAAGAAAGACATCGTCTGGTGGGGCGGCGGCGCGCAGTCGCAACAGCTGCTGGCCTCCGGCGAAGTCAGCATGGGCCAGTTCTGGAACGGCCGCATCCATGCCCTGCAGGAAGACGGCGCACCGGTTGGCGTGAGCTGGAAGCAAAACCTGGTGATGGCCGACATCCTCGTCGTGCCTAAAGGTTCGAAAAACAAAGCCGCCGCGATGAAGTTCCTGGCCAACGCCAGCAGCGCCAAGGGCCAGGCTGATTTCTCCAACCTGACCGCCTACGCACCGGTGAACATCGACAGCGTGCAGCGTCTGGATTCGGTGCTAGCGCCGAACCTGCCGACCGCCTACGTCAAGGACCAGATCACCCTCGATTTCGCCTACTGGGCCAAGAACGGCCCGGCCATTGCGACACGGTGGAATGAATGGCTAGTCAAATGAAAATGACGGCAACCACACCGACCGGGAGCGCCCTCGGCGCTGCCGGCGCGTTTTCGGCCAAGGCCGGGGCGCCGTCCCTGGCGCAGCGCTGGCGGGGGTCGAGCAACCTGATCCCGGCCCTGCTGTTCCTCGGCCTGTTCTTCCTGGCGCCGCTGATCGGCCTGTTGCTGCGCGGCGTGCTGGAGCCGGTGCCGGGCCTGGGCAACTATGAACAGCTGTTCGCCAACTCGGCCTATGCCCGGGTGCTGCTCAACACGTTCTCGGTGGCGGGCCTGGTGACCTTGTTCAGCCTGCTGCTGGGCTTTCCGCTGGCCTGGGCGATCACCCTGGTGCCACGCGGTTGGGGACGCTGGATCCTCAACATCGTGCTGCTGTCGATGTGGACCAGCCTGCTCGCCCGCACGTATTCCTGGCTGGTCTTGCTGCAAGCCTCCGGGGTGATCAACAAGGCGCTGATGGCCATGGGCATCATAGATGTGCCCCTGGAGATGGTGCATAACCTGACCGGCGTGGTGATCGGCATGAGCTACATCATGATCCCGTTCATTGTGCTGCCTTTGCAGGCGACCATGCAGGCCATCGACCCGATGATCCTGCAGGCCGGCTCCATCTGCGGCGCCAGCCCGTGGACCAACTTCTTCCGGGTGTTCCTGCCGCTGTGTCGGCCGGGTTTGTTCTCCGGCGGTTTGATGGTGTTCGTGATGTCCCTCGGTTACTACGTCACCCCGGCGCTGCTCGGCGGTGCGCAGAACATGATGTTGCCCGAGTTCATCATCCAGCAGGTGCAATCGTTCCTCAATTGGGGCCTGGCCAGTGCCGGCGCCGCGTTGCTGATCTTCATCACGCTGGTGCTGTTCTACTTCTACCTGAAACTCCAGCCGGAATCCCCGGTTGGCGCCAGCGACGCGAGGTAAGCCGTCATGCTCCTGACCCCCAACGCCATGAGCCGCAGGATGCGCTTGGGCCTCTACACCACCACCGGATTGATCGGCCTGTTCCTGCTGTTGCCGATCGTGTTTATCGTGCTGTTATCGTTCGGTTCGTCGCAATGGCTGGTGTTTCCGCCGCCAGGCTGGACGTTCAAATGGTACGACCAGTTCTTCTCCAACGCGGATTGGATGAACGCTGCAATGGCCAGCCTCAAGGTGGCGGTGCTGACAACGATCTTCGCGGTGGCGCTGGGTTTGCCGACCGCCTTTGCCCTGGTGCGTGGACGCTTCCCCGGCCGCGAGCTGCTCTACGGCCTGTTCACGCTGCCGATGATCGTGCCGCTGGTGATCATTGCCGTGGCGGTGTACGCGCTGTTCCTCAAGCTGGGCTACACCGGCACGATGTTCGCCTTTGTGGTTAGCCATGTGATCGTCGCGCTGCCCTTCACCATCATCTCGATCATCAACTCGCTGAAGCTTTTCGACCAGTCGATTGAAGACGCGGCGGTGATCTGCGGCGCGTCACGCTTGCAGGCGGTGTTCAAGGTGACCTTCCCGGCGATCCGCCCGGGTATGGTCGCCGGTGCGCTGTTTGCCTTTTTGGTCTCGTGGGACGAAGTGGTGCTCAGCGTGATGATGGCGAGCCCAACCCTGCAAACCCTTCCCGTGAAAATGTGGACCACCCTGCGCCAGGACCTGACGCCTGTGATCGCCGTCGCTTCGACGCTGCTGATCGGCCTGTCGGTACTGGTCATGGTGATTGCCGCCGTCGTTCGTCGACGCACTGAAACCCGCGCTTGAGCGCCGAGGAGTAGAACATGAGTGCAGTGATCCAAGACGTCGCGCAGAGCCATGGCCAGCCCCTGGTCAGCCTGCGCAACCTGAACAAGTACTACGGCGAGTTTGCCGCCGTGGACAACATCTCGCTGGACATCCAGGACGGCGAATTCCTCACCTTCCTCGGCTCCAGCGGCTCGGGCAAAAGCACCACGCTTTCGATGCTTGCCGGCTTCGAAACGCCGAGCAGCGGCGAGATCCTTGTCAGCGGCCAATCACTGGTCAACGTACCGCCGCACAAGCGCGACATCGGCATGGTGTTCCAGCGTTACTCACTGTTCCCGCATTTGTCGGTGCGCGACAACATCGCCTTCCCCCTGGCGATACGCAAACTGCCCAGCGCCGAACGTGAGAAGCGCGTCGACGCCATGCTCAAGCTGGTGCAGCTGGAACAGTTCGCCCATCGCCGCCCTTCTCAATTGTCTGGCGGCCAACAGCAACGGGTCGCCATCGCACGCGCGCTGGTGTACGAGCCACGCATCCTGCTGATGGACGAACCCCTCGGCGCGCTCGACAAGAAACTGCGTGAAGACCTGCAGGACGAACTACGCCAACTGCACCGGCGCCTGGGCATCACCATCGTCTACGTGACCCACGATCAGGAAGAAGCGATGCGTCTGTCCCAGCGCATCGCGATTTTCAGCCACGGCAAGATCGTCGGCCTGGGCAGCGGCTTCGACCTCTACCAGAACCCGCCGAACGCTTTTGTGGCGTCGTTCCTCGGCAACTCCAACTTCCTCAAACTCAAGGCTCAGGGCAACGCGGTGGCGTCGTTCGAAGGCCAATCGTTGTCGATCCGCCTGACCAGCGGGCTGCGTACAGAACAGGACGTGCTGCTGATGGTGCGCCCGGAAAAAGCCCTGGCACTGAGCGCCGAACAAGCCGCCGAGCAACCGCTGCTGTCAGGTTGGAATGAAGTGTCGGCGATTGTCGGTGAGGTGTTGTTTCTTGGCGAAAGCCAGACCTGCGCGGTGAAGACCCTCGGCGGCACATCGATGACGGTCAAGGCGCTGTCCGCTGCGGGCATGCCGCTCAAGGCCGGCGACCCGGTGCGTGTGCGCTGGGCGACGGCCGATGCGTGTGTGTATACGGAGTGGGCCGAAAGCGATCTGAACAAGGCGGCCGGCGCCCATTGAGTCACACATGTAGGAGGGGCGGTGCGATGATTCGACTTGCCCCCGATAGCAGTGTGTCAGTTACAGGTGCATTCACTGACACTCCCTCATCGGGGCATGGGTATCTACACAACTTTTTTCAGCGGTCTGTGGCGAGGGGAGCTTGTTCCCTCACCACAGGTACAGTGCTCGCCCTTAACTGACTGGCAAACAGTTTGAGCTGCGTTTACTTCAGTGGTTGTAGGCCCGCTCATTATGCTCGGCCAGGTCCAACCCCATCTCCTCCACCGACTCATGGGCACGTAAGCCAACCAAGGCATTGACCACCTTGAGGATGATCCAACTGATCACAAAGCAGTACGCCGTGGTCAGCAGCCCCCCCTTAAGCTGGGCGACCACCTGCCCGCCCATGGTCACGCCTTCCACCAGGCCACCCATGGACGGTACACAGAACACACCGGTCAACACCGCGCCGATCATCCCGCCAATGCCGTGCAAGCCGAACACGTCGAGGCTGTCGTCGTAGCCGAAGCGGCGCTTCAACACCGTCACGCTCAAATAACAAAACACCCCGCACAGCAAGCCGATGGCCAACGCACCGCCGACGCCCACGTAGGCACACGCCGGGGTGATCCCCACCAGGCCGGCCAGCGCACCACTGGCCAGGCCGAGGGCACTGGGCTTGCCGACCTTGAACCACTCGGTGAACATCCAGCCAAGAATCCCGGCGCAGGCGCCCAACTGAGTGTTGAGCATGACGATGCCCGAGGTGCCGCTGAGGCCGCCACCGGGGCCTATATTGAAGCCGAACCAGCCGACCCAGAGCATCGCCGCGCCGGCCATGGTCAGGCTGAGGTTATGCGCAGGCATCGGCGTGTTCTGGTAGCCCTTGCGCTTGCCGAGGATCAGGCACGCAGCGAGCGCAGCCACACCGGCATTGATGTGCACGGCGGTGCCTCCGGCAAAATCGAGCACGCCCCAGTTATGCATCAAGGCCCCCGATCCGCCCCAGACCATATGCGCCACCGGGGCATAGACCAGGGTGAACCAGATGGCCATGAACAGCAGCGCCGCCGAGAATTTCATGCGTTCGGCAAAGGCGCCGGCGATCAGGGCCGGGGTGATGATGGCGAACGTCATCTGGAAGGTCACGAACACCCCTTCCGGAATATCCCCCACCAGGCTCTCCGGGGTCATGCCCGCCAGAAAGGCGCGGTTCAGGCCGCCAACAAAACTGTTGAAAGTCACCTGCCCTTCGACCATACCGGTGGTGTCGACCACCATGCTGTAGCCGTAGACCACCCACAGCACGCCCACCAGGCCGGCGATACCGAAGCACTGGGTGAACAACGAGAGCATGTTTTTCGCACGGACCAGGCCGCCATAGAACAAAGCAAGCCCCGGCAGGCAAATGAACAGCACCAGCACGGCGGCGGTGACCATCCAGGCGGTGCTGCCGGTGTTCAAGGTGGGTGCGTCGGCGGCCTGGGCCAGGGGTGCAAAGGCACCGGCCGCCAATAAACCGAAGAGGGATTTGCCGAGAAGACGATTGACCATGTTCAAAGCTCCTGCAAAAGAAATGGGAAGTGTCGGGCAGCGAGCAGTTGTTGTTTGGAGAGCCTCTTGGCGGGCGCCTTGATTTGCCTATCTGTTGTGGCGAAGGAGCTTGCTCCCGCTGGGGTGCGAAGCAGCCCTAAAAAGCCGGCTCCAGCTGCGCTGTCGAACGGGAGCAAGCTCCCTCGCCACAGATGCTTATCCCGCCTCAGTAACCGCTACCCGAACCCGGCACCCAACGGGTACCCGCCAGCGGCACCCGGGCCATGGCCGCCGATTCCACGGTCAACGCCACCAAGTCCTCGGGGTCGAGGTTGTGCAGGTGCGATTTGCCGCACGCACGCGCCATGGTCTGCGCCTCCAGCACCATCACCCGCAGGTAGTTGGCCAAGCGCCGTCCGCCTTCCACCGGGTCGAGGCGCTTGGACAGCTCCGGGTCCTGGGTGGTGATGCCCGCCGGATCGCGGCCGTTCTGCCAGTCGTCGTAGAAGCCGGCGGCCGAGCCGATCTTTTTCAGTTCCGCGTCCAGCCGTGGGTGGTTGTCGCCCAGGGCGATCAGCGCCGCAGTGCCGATGGCCACCGCGTCCGCGCCCATCGCCATGGCCTTGGCCACATCGGCACCATTACGAATCCCGCCCGACACGATCAACTGGACCTTGCGGTGCATACCCATCTCTTGCAAAGCCTGTACCGCTTGCGGGATGGCCGACAAAATCGGAATGCCCACATGCTCGATAAACACTTCCTGCGTCGCGGCGGTGCCGCCTTGCATGCCGTCGAGCACGATTACATCGGCCCCGGCCTTGACCGCCAGCTTCACGTCGTAATACGGCCGGCTCGCGCCGATTTTCACGTAGATCGGTTTTTCCCAATCGGTGATTTCGCGCAGCTCGGCAATCTTGATCGCCAGGTCATCCGGGCCGGTCCAGTCCGGGTGGCGGCAGGCGCTGCGCTGGTCCACGCCGATGGGCAAAGTGCGCATGCCGGCCACACGCTCGGTGACTTTCATGCCGAGCAACATGCCGCCGCCGCCGGGCTTGGCGCCCTGGCCGAGGACGATCTCGATGGCATCGGCCTTGCGCAGATCATCCGGGTTCATGCCGTAGCGCGATGGCAGGTACTGATACACCAGGTGCTGGGACTGGCCGCGCTCTTCCGGGGTCATGCCGCCGTCACCGGTGGTGGTGCTGGTGCCGGCGATCGTCGCGCCACGGCCCAGGGCTTCCTTGGCGTTGGCCGACAACGCACCGAAACTCATGCCAGCGATGGTCACCGGGATCTTCAGGTGGATAGGCTTCTTGGCGAAGCGATTGCCGAGGATCACATCGGTGCCGCACTTCTCGCGATAGCCTTCCAGCGGGTAGCGCGACACGCTGGCGCCGAGCAGCAGCAAGTCATCGAAGTGCGGCAGCTTGCGCTTGGTGCCGCCGCCGCGAATATCGTAGATGCCAGTTTCGGCGGCACGCTGGATTTCCTGGATGGTCAGGCGGTCGAAGGTGGCCGACTCGCGCAGGACCGGAGGGGTTTGTTCAGTCATGGTGGAGCTCCTGATCAGTACGCGGAGGCGTTATCGACTTTGAAGTTGTAGAGTTGACGGGCCGAGCCGTAGCGCTTGAAATCTGCCGCCTGGTGGGCGAAACCGGCGCGGTCGAGCAGTTCCTGCAGCTCGTGCAGGTGTTCGCTGCGCATCTCTTTTTCGACGCAGTCCGAGCCCAGGGACTCCACCGTGCCTTTCACGTAGATGTGGGTTTCGTACAGCGAGTCCCCCAGCGCATCGCCGGCGTCGCCGCACACCACCAGACGCCCGGCCTGGCCCATGAAGCAGCTCATATGGCCGATGCTGCCGCCGACGACGATGTCGATGCCCTTCATGGAAATCCCGCAACGCGCGCCTGCGTCGCCCTCAATCACCAGCAAACCGCCATGGGCCGTGGCCCCGGCCGCCTGGGACGCACTGCCTTTGACGCGCACCGAACCGGACATCATGTTCTCGGCGCAGCCCACGCCGACATTGCCGTGCACGGTGATCGAGGCTTGCTGGTTCATGCCCGCGCAGTAGTAGCCGGCGTGGCCCTCGATATCGATGGACACGGCCTGGTTCACCCCCACCGCAAGGTTGTGCTTGCCGTTGGAATGGGTGATGCGCCACTCGTTGTCGATGGCATGGGCGTGCAGGGCCTGGTTGAGGTCACGCACGGTGGCGGTGGAAAGATCGATGGTTTTCATGTGTGCGCTCCTTAAGCTGAATGGCGTTCCCAGATGTACAACGTGGCCGGTGCCGGCTCCCAGATCCGCGCGTTCTCGATGCCCGGCAGGCTCGACAGCGCCTGGTACTCGGAGGCCATGGCGACGTAGTCGTCGGTCTCGGCCAAGATCGCCGGCTTGCACGCAATCGGGTCGCGGATCACTGCAAAGCCATTGCGCGTGCCGATGGCGAAGGTGAAGAAGCCGTCGAGGTCTTCCAGGGAATGGTCCAGCGCTTCCTTGAGCGAATCGCCCTGTTGCAAGCGCCAGGTCAGGTAGCCGGCGGCGACTTCGGTGTCGTTGTCGGTTTCAAAATGGATGCCTTCGCGCTTGAGTTCCTGGCGCAGGCGGAAGTGGTTGGACAGCGAACCGTTGTGCACCAGGCACAGGTCGGCGCCGGTGGAAAACGGGTGGCTGCCTTCCATGGTCACCGCGCTTTCCGTGGCCATGCGGGTATGGCCGATGATGTGGCTGCCCTGCATGTTTGCCAGGCCGAAGCGCTGGGAAATCTCCTGGGGCAGCCCCATGCCCTTGAGGATCTCGATGCTCTGACCGGCGCTCATGATACGCACGCTCGGCGCCAGTTCGGCCAGGGCCAGGCGTACCGGGGCTTCGTCGGCGTGGATCTTAAGTACAGCGGCGCTGGCGTTCTGGAACCAATCCAGGGAACAGCCGAGGCGCCCTTCCAACTCGCCCATCAAGCCTTTCCAGTCGAAGGCTTCGGTGGTGGCTTGCAGGGTCAGCTTGACCCAGCCATCGGCGACTTCATCGCCGTAGATGGCGAAACCGGCGCTGTCCGGGCCACGGTCGGTCATGGCTTGCAGCATGGGTTCAAACAGCTTGCCGAGCTGGGGTTCCAGCTGCGGATTCTTCAGGTACAGGCCTACGATTCCACACATAACAAGTCTCCGTCACACGGTGTCAGAAAAATTCGGTATAGCGCTGGATTTCCCAGTCGCTCACATGGCGGCTGTACTCCACCCACTCCATGCGCTTGAGCGTGATGAACTCGCCCACGATCTGCGGGCCAAGCACTTCGGCGAACAGCGCGTCGGCTTCCAGTGCGTCGCAGGCTTCCTTGAGGGATTGCGGTAGGGTCTTGATGCCGCGCTCGGCGATCTGCTCGAGGCTCAGGCTGTAGAGGTTTTCATTGCAGACGTGGTCGATTTCCAGCTGGCGATCGATACCGTCCAGGCCCGCGGCGATGATCGCGGCGCTGACCAGATAGGGGTTGCAGCCTGCATCCGGTAGGCGAAATTCCAGGCGACCGTACGGCACGCGCACCATGGCCGAGCGGTTGTTGGCGCCAAACGCGATGAAGGCCGGGGCCCAGGTGGCGCCGGACAACGAGTTGCCGACCACCAGGCGCTTGTACGAGTTGACCGTGGGCGCAGCGAACGCACAGAGCGCCGGGCCGTGGGCGAGCAAGCCGGCGGCGAAGTGATAGGCGAGTTTCGACAAGCCCATGCCGCTCGGGTCGCTGGCGTCATGGAACAGGTTTTTGTTCTCGGCGCTGCTGATAGACAGGTGAAAGTGCATGCCATTGCCGGCGCGTTTCGGGTCGGGCTTGGGCATGAAGGAGCAGATCATGCCCAGGTCATTGGCGATCTCGCCGGCGGCCATGCGGAAGAAGGTGAAACGGTCGGCGGAGGTCAAGGCGTCGCTGTAGGTGTAATTGATCTCGAACTGGCCGTTGGCGTCTTCATGGTCGATTTGATAGACCTCGAAATCCACCGCCTGCAAGGCTTCGGTCAGGCGCTCGAGGAACACCCGCGAACGCGACAGGCCCTTGTAGTCGTAGCAAGGCTTGTCGAGGTTGTCGCTGGGGTCCACCAATTGCAACGTGCCCTGCTCGTCGCGGCGCATCAGATTGAACTCGGGTTCGAGGCCGGTGTTCAGCGTCCAGCCCTTG
Organism: Pseudomonas sp. EL_65y_Pfl1_R83; assembly: GCF_963970695.1. Classification (NCBI taxonomy): domain Bacteria; kingdom Pseudomonadati; phylum Pseudomonadota; class Gammaproteobacteria; order Pseudomonadales; family Pseudomonadaceae; genus Pseudomonas; species Pseudomonas sp. EL_65y_Pfl1_R83. The sequence goes on from NZ_CAXAQI010000004.1 coordinate 179,064, forward strand.
TCCTGCAGGCGCTGCACCTGTTGCTGCAGCACGTAGCGGCTGTCGTAGGGATGGGGCTTGCCGTCGACATGACCGACGCACACCACCCGCCCGTAACCCGGCTGCCACGGCACCGGGGTCAATGTCGACAGATCGCCCCGCGCCATGAAATCCGGCCCGTGAGGCTCCATGCCCATGCCGCTGATGGCGAATCCGGCAAACCCCGCGCCCTCTTTGGCGACCGTCTTAAGCCCACAGATCGGCACCGACTTGGTCTTGGCCGCACCGTGTATATCCACAAACTGCGCAAGCACGTACTTGATCCCGTGCTTATCGATGATGCGCTGGGTTTCTGCTGGCAACATTGCTCGTCACTCCTCGCGAAAGGCAAAACCGTGTGGGTGGGCTAGGCTGTCTTTTTATTCCTAAAAAGAAAGTTAGTTTCCCTACAGGAATGCAATACCCTTGCCAGAATCGCGGACGACTGTTTGATGTGCCGGTGAAAAGCGCTTTTGTGCTGTATATATGAGAAAATTCTTTTCTCCGCAGGAATACGTACAGCGGGGCGGCCTTTAAGCGCCAGACTTTGCACTTTCCCAGTGCGAAAATAATATTACTGAACGGAAACCGTGCAGGAGCCGATGATCATGTCCACCGAAACCGCCCCGCGCCTCAAGCTTGAGCAATACCTGGGGCTGCAGATCAAACGCCAGCGCCAGGCCCAGGACCTGAAGCTATCTGACGTGGCAAAAATTGCCGATATCAGCCAGGGCATGTTGAGCAAGATCGAGAACGCCCAGGTCTCTACCAGCCTCGATACCTTGAGCCGCCTGTGCGATGTGCTCGGGCTGCCGCTGTCGAAATTATTCAGCGAATACGACCAGCAGGATGGCAGCGCCTTGCTGGTCAAGGCCGACCAAGGCATGGAAGTGGTGCGCCGGGGGACCGAGAAGGGCCATACCTATCACCTGCTCAACCATACGCGCGGGCCGAAGAAGAGCTTCGAGGCGTACATGGTCAGCATGGATGATGCGAGCGAGGAGTTTCCTACGTTTGCGCACCCAGGGACCGAGTTTCTGCACCTGCTTGAAGGGGAGCTGATTTATCGCCACGGCAACCAGTTGTATCGCATGGAGGCCGGGGACAGCCTGACGTTTGAGGGCGAGATTCCCCATGGGCCCGAGGAGTTGGTCAGGGTGCCGATTCGGTTGTTGTCGATCATGAACTACGGTAACGACAAGGAGTGATGCACGAACCGAGAGCGGCTCTGCTGTGGGAGCCTGATGGGTATCTGCACATCTTTTAAGGGCACATGAGCACCTTGTAGTGAGCGGGCTTGCCCCGCGCTGGGCGGCGAAGCCGCCCCAGTAAAAACATCGCCGAGTTCCAGATAAGACCAAGTCGCCTGGTTTGAGTCGGCTTCGCCGCCCAGCGCGGGGCAAGCCCGCTCACAGTTTTTGCAGATACCTATGACCATCGCAGGCAAGCCAGCGCCCACCTTTGATCGCATTGGACCTCCCCGTCGCCCCGCAAAAAAAAATTCCCCCCAGTTAAAAATCTTTCCCAAAAGCCCTAGACGCCCCGCCTTCATTCCCCTATAAAGCCAATTCAGGAATATTTTATTCCCCAAAAGAAAACGCGCTCATGGAATGAGCCTGCTGTCCTCAGACATTTTTCGCTATGCGATGAGCTGCCGCCATCATCCCGAGGACGTGTCATGCAACACGAAAAAAACCATTTCATCATCAAGGTCACTTGTCCCGCGGTGTCCGGAATTGTCGCTGCCGTCACCACTTACCTGGCGGACAAGGCGTGCTACATCGGGGAGATGGCGCAGTTCGATGACGATTTCAGCGGCCGCTTCTTCATGCGCGCCGTGTTCCGCTTCAACGATGGCCACGAAGGCAACCTGCAACAGATCAGAGACGGTTTCGCCGATGTCGCCCAGGCCTTCGACATGCAGTGGGAACTGCACGACACCCGCGAGCCAATGCGCGTGATGCTGATGGTGAGCAAGTTCGACCACTGCCTCACCGACCTGCTCTACCGATACCACAAGGGCGAGATGGACATGACCATCACCGCCATCGTCTCCAACCACCTCGATCTGCGGCCGATGGCCGAGCGCGAGGGCATTCGCTTTATCTACCTGCCGGTGTCCAAGGACAACAAGGCCGCGCAGGAAGCCGAGTTGATGAAGATCGTCGACGACACCCGCACCGAACTGGTGGTGTTGGCGCGCTACATGCAGATCCTCTCCGACGACCTGTGCCGGCAACTGTCGGGGCGGGCGATCAATATCCACCATTCGTTCCTGCCCGGTTTCAAGGGTGCCAAGCCCTATCACCAGGCTTATCAACGCGGCGTGAAGTTGATCGGTGCCACCGCGCACTACGTGACCAGCGACCTGGATGAGGGCCCGATCATCGAGCAGGAAGTGCAGCGCGTCGACCACGTGTACAAGCCCGACGACCTGGTCGCCATCGGTCGCGACACCGAAACCGTGGCCCTGTCCAAGGCGGTCAAGTACCACCTGGAGCACCGGGTCTTCCTCAATCAGGACAGAACGGTGGTGTTCCGGTGAACGCGCATAAACTGATCGACGGCAAAGCCGCCGCCGCACGGGTGCTGCTGCAAGTGCGCGAGGACGTAACGCGTCTGCATGGGCAGGCTATTCAACCGGCGCTGGCAGTGATCCTGGTGGGCAACGACCCGGCCAGCCAGGTGTATGTGCGCAACAAGATCCTGCGCGCCGAAGAGGTGGGCATCCGCTCCGTGGAGCGTCGCCTGCCCAGCGATACCAGCACCGAACAATTGTTGATCCTGATCGGCCAATTGAATGCCGACCCGGCGATCCACGGCATCCTCCTGCAATTGCCGTTGCCGCCGCAGATGGACGAACTGCGCGCCCTGGAGGCCATCGCGCCGGACAAGGACGTCGACGGTTTTCACAGCCAGAACGTCGGCGGCCTCAGCCAGGGGCGCGCGGTGCTCACGCCGTGCACGCCGAGTGGTTGCCTGTACCTGTTGGAGCAAACCTGCGGCGACCTGCGCGGCAAACACGCGGTGGTGATCGGCCGCTCGAACATCGTTGGCAAGCCCATGGCCGCGCTGCTGCTCAAGGCGGATTGCTCGGTGACCGTGCTGCACTCACGCAGCCACGACGCCCAGGCCCTGTGCCGCCAGGCCGATATCGTGATCGCTGCCGTGGGCCGCGCCCGCTTGATTGACGCGAGCTGGTTGAAACCCGGCGCGGTGGTGATCGATGTCGGCATCAACCGCATCGACGACGACGGCCGCAGCCGCCTGGTGGGTGATGTCGACTTCGACAGCGCCCTGCCCCATGTCGCCGCCATCACCCCGGTGCCCGGCGGTGTCGGGCCGATGACCATTGCCTTCCTGATGAAAAACACCGTGGCCGCCGCCCAGGCGCAACACCACGCCCTACGCAGCCAATCGGAGGCCGTATGCCATTCAATCTATTGAAATACGGGCTGAGTTCGGAGTACCCGGTGGAGGTGGACCTGCCACCGCCCAAGGAACTCAAGTCGAGTTACGACGTGGTGATCATCGGCGCCGGTGGCCACGGCCTGGCGACGGCTTACTACCTGGCCAAGTACCACGGCATCACCAATATCGCGGTGCTGGAAAAGGCCTACCTGGGTGGCGGCAATACCGCGCGCAATACGGCGGTGATCCGCTCCAACTACCTCACCAGCGAAGGCGTTCGTTTCTACGCCGAGTCGGTGAAGATGTTCCAGTCGCTGTCCAACGAATTCGATTTCAACATCATGTACTCCGAGCGCGGCCAACTGACTCTGGCCCACACCGACGCCACTGTGCGTTCGTTCCGCCAGCGCGCCGAGGTCAACAAGCACTTCGGCGGGCGTACCGAGATGATCGACCGCCAGCAGATCCGCGAGCTGGTGCCCAGCCTCAACCTCGACCCCGGCCACTTGCCGGTGATTGCCGGGCTCTGGCATATCGACGGCGCCACCGCGCGCCACGATGCCGTGGCGTGGGGCTACGCCAAGCAGGCGGCCAAGCGCGGCGTGGAAATCCACCAGCTTACTGAAGTGCAGGATCTGGTCATCGAAAACGGCACTATCACCGCCGTGAAAACCAATCGCGGCACCATCAAGTGTGGTTGCGCGGTGCAAGCGATTGCCGGGCACAGCTCGCTGCTGATGGCCAAGGCCGGTATCCGCTCGCCGATCCAGACGTTCCCGCTGCAAGCCATGGTCACCCAGCCGTTCAAGCCGTTCCTCGATCCGCTGGTGAGCTCCTCGGCCCTGCACTGCTACGTGCAGCAAACCAGCCGTGGCGAAGTGGTGTTCGGTGGCGGTTCCGACCCGTACCCGCTGTTCAACACGCGCTCGACCCTGGACCTCAAGGAAAGCCTGTTGGCCCATGCCATCGAGATGTTCCCGTTCCTGGCCAACGCCAAGTTGATGCGCCAGTGGGCCGGGATCACCGACATGACCCCCGACTACAGCCCGATCATGGGCCTGTCGCCGGTGAAGAATTACTACCTCGACGCCGGCTGGGGCACCTGGGGCTTCAAGGCCACGCCGATCTGCGGCAAGACCATGGCCGAACTGGTCGCCAGCGGCGGCAAGGTGCCGGACTTGATCAAACCCTTCGGCCTCGAGCGCTTTTCGACCTTCCAGCAGGTCAACGAAATGGGCGCCACAGCGGCCAGCCACTGACGGAGAGCAGACGATGAAAATCATGATTTGCCCGCTCAACGGGCCGCGCAATATCAGCGAGTTCACCTACGGCGGTGAATTCAAACCGATGCCCGACCCGGTGACCTGCAGCGATGCCGAATGGGCCGACTACGTGTTCAACACCGACAACCTCGCCGGTGTGGTGCGCGAATGGTGGATGCACACGCCGTCCAGCTACTGGTTCCTCGCCGAGCGCCATACGGTCACCGACGAGATCGTGCGCACCTTCGATCCGCGCGAAGTGTTCACCACCCGCGTCGACTTCACCACCGCCAAGGAGATCGCCGGATGAACCGCCTCCCCGCCCCCATGGGCCTGCTGATCCAGCGTGACCAGCCACTCGACTTCAGCTTCGACGGCCTGCCCTACCAAGGTTTGCAGGGCGACAGCATCGCCAGCGCCCTGCTCGCCAACGGGCGCTTCCTGATGTCGCGCTCGTTCAAATACCACCGCCCACGCGGCCCGTTGACCATGGCCGGCCAGGACGCCAACAGCCTGGTGCAACTGCCTCGCGAACCCAACGTATTAGCCGACGCCCACACGCTGTCCGCCGGCTTGGCGGTGACGGCGCAGAACGTCAACGGCTCGCTGGACAACGACAAGGACGCCTACCTGGGCAAGTTCTCCAAGTTCATGCCGGTGGGTTTCTACTACCGTTCGTTCTACAAGCCCAAGGGCATGTGGAAAGTCTGGGAGCCGATCATTCGCAAAAAGGCCGGCCTGGGCGTGCTCGACCTGACGTTCCAACCCGAGTACTACGACAAGGCCTACCTGTTTACCGACCTCGCCGTGATCGGCGCCGGCCCCGCTGGCTTGCAGGCCGCGCTGACCGCCGCGAATGCCGGCGCCAAGGTGTTGCTGATCGAGCAGCAACCGATCCTCGGCGGGTCGCTGACCTACGCGCGCTTCGATATTGCCGGCACCCGTGCCGACACCTTGCGCCGCGAGTTGCTGGGCACGGTGCAGCAACACGCGAATATCCAGGTACTCACCGACGCCACCTGCAATGCCTGGTTCACCGACAACTACCTGCCGGTGATCCAGGGCAAGCGCCTGTACAAAGTGCGCGCGCAGCAGTGCCTGGTGTGCAGCGGTTCGTTCGACCAACCGGTGGTCTTCCGCAACAATGACCTGCCGGGGGTGATGCTCACCAGCGCGGCGCAACGCCTGATGAAGCTGTATGCGGTCAAGCCCGGCAAGCGCGCGGTGGTGCTCACCGGCAACGATGACGGCTACCTGGCCGCCCTCGACCTGCATGACCAGGGCGTGGACGTGGCCGCTCTGGTCGACCTGCGTCACGCCCCGGCGGACAAAGCCCTGCCGGGCGCCCTGGCCCAGCGCAAGATCCCGTGTCTGAGCAACAGCACGGTGTTCGAAGCCCTGTATGAAAAAGGCCTGCGCCATGTGAAAGGCGTCGACGTGCGCCAGATCACCGGCCAGGGCCAGGTCAGCGCCAGCGGACAAGTGATCGACTGCGACCTGCTGTGCATGTCGGCCGGTTATATGCCGGTCTATCAGCTGCTATGCCAGGCAGGTGGCAAGCTGGCCTATGACGACTCGCGGGCAGAGTTCAGTCTCAGTGGCCTGCCGCGCAACCTGGGAGTGGCCGGTTCCGTAAACGGGCGGCATCAACTGGACAATGTGCTGGCGGATGCGACCAACGCCGCCGCCGACAGCCTGCGCGCCCTCGGTTTGAACAGCGCCAGCTCGCCTGCAGCGCTGCGCAGCGAAGCCCAGGTCAACTTCCACTGGCCGATCTTCGCGCACCCTAAGGGCAAGGATTTCGTCGACTTCGACGAAGACCTGCAAGTGGCGGACATCGTCAACGCCACCCGCATCGGCTACCGCGATGTGCAGTTGGTGAAGCGCTATTCCACAGTCGGCATGGGCCCGTCCCAGGGGCGCCACTCGGCGCTGCCGACTGCACGGCTGGTGGCCTGGGCGACCCAGCGTAATATCAGCGAAACCGGGGTCACCACCGCACGGCCGCCGTTCGTCGCGGAGAAACTCGCGCATGTCGCCGGGCGCGCCTTCGACCCTTACCGTCAAACGCCGATGCACGCGCGCCATGTGCAAGCCGGAGCGAAGATGATGCCCGCCGGTATCTGGCAGCGCCCGGCCTATTACGGCAAGACACAGGACCGCGAAGCGTGCATGCAGGCCGAAGCGCTGCACGTGCGCAACAAGGTCGGGCTGATCGATGTGTCCACACTCGGCGGCCTCGACGTGCGTGGCCCAGACGCCGCCGAATTGCTCAACCGTATGTACACCTTTGCGTTCCTCAAGCAGCCGGTGGGTCGTTCGCGTTATGCGCTGATGACCAACGAACACGGCGTGGTGATCGACGACGGCGTGTGCGCACGGCTGGCCGACAACCATTTCTACGTCACCGCCACCACCAGCGGCGTCGACCGCATCTACCAGCAGATGCTCAAGTGGAACGCGCAGTGGCGCCTGGACGTGGATGTAGCGAACGTCACCGCTGCGATCTGTGCGGTCAACGTCGCCGGGCCGGATTCGCGCAAGGTGCTGGAACAGGTGTGCAGCGATCTCGACCTCAGTGCCGAAGGCTTCCCCTATCTGGGCGTGCGCCAGGGCACGGTGGCCGGGATCAAGGCACGCCTGCTGCGGGTCGGGTTCGTCGGCGAACTGGGCTATGAAATCCACGTACCGGCACGCCACGGCCTGGCGTTGTGGGACGCGTTGATGGCGGCCGGCAAGGCCTTTGACATGCGTCCCTTCGGCGTCGAAACCCAACGCCTGCTGCGCCTGGAAAAAGGCCACGTGATCATCAGTCAGGACACCGACGGCATGACTCACCCGGCAGAAATCGACATGGGCTGGGCGGTCAGCCGCAACAAGCCGTTCTTCGTCGGCCGCCGCTCGGTGGACATCCTCGAAGCCCAGCCGCTGAAACGCAAACTGGTGGGCTTCAGCCTGCCAAAGGGCAGTGTGCAACCGCTGGAAGGCCACCTGGTACTCAACGGCGCGGACATCAGTGGCAACGTCACCTCGTGCGAATACTCCACCAGCCTGGGCCGCATCATCGGACTGGCCTATGCCGGGATCGATCAAAGCACACCGGGGCAGCGCATTCCGATTCGCGTCGAAGGCGGCATCGTCGTCCAGGCCGAGGTGGTGCAACTGCCGTTCTTCGACCCCACCAACCAACGCCAGGAGGGTTAAGCCATGACCAGTCTGAAGGCCCACGAATTGTTCACCCCGCCCTGCCAACTGCAAGATCAGACCGACCTGCCCCGGGTCGGCTTTCGCGGCGCACAAAGCGCCGAGTACCTCACAGCGCGCGGCTTCACGTTGCCAGGCGCGCCTAACCAAGCCTGCGAGCAAGCGGACGGCAGTTGGGTGGCGCGCCTGTCGCAGAACGAATACCTAGTGCTGGGCAGCCCACGGGATCAGGGGCAACGGATTGCCGATGAAGAAGCGCGTTGGGAACTGGACCACCGCGCCAACTACCTGCTGCCGCGCCAGGATAGCCATGCCTGTGTGCGGCTCAGCGGGGAGGTGATTGCGCAGGTGATGGCGAAGCTGTGCGGGGTGGATCTCAGTTTTCCAGCCTTCAAGCCGGGGATGGTGGCGCAGACGTCGGTGGCGCGGGTCAATGCGATTGTCATCCACACAAGCAGTGTGGAACTGCCGGCGTTTCATATCCTCTGGGATCGCGCCTCGAAGGAATACTTCGAGGGCGCGTTGCGGGATGCGCTGGAGGAGTTCGGCGGGGAGGCTCAGTCGGTGTAGCCCAACCGCGCCGCCCTGACCTTTTGGGTGTGTTGACGTGTCGCCAGGCAGTAATACAACGGGCACGTCACCACCAATCCCACCAGCCACGACAAGTCCGCGCCTTCCACCAGGTTGGCCCACGGCCCCACGTACAGCGACGTATTGGCAAACGGCAGTTGCACGATGATGCCGATGAAATACGCCACGATCGCATGCAGGTTGAATCGACCGTAGATTCCACCGTCCGCCCGGAAGATTGAGGCAATGTCGTAGGCGCCGCGCTTGATGATGTAGAAGTCGATCAGGTTGATCGACGCCCATGGCACCAGTACCAACAACAGCGCAAGGATCAGGCCGATAAATTGCGAGATGAAGTCGGCTGACGCCCCCAACGCCACCACGCAGCAACCGGTGAGGACGACGCCCGACAGCACCACGCGCACCTTGATGCTCGGGGTCCATTGGCTGGCGAAGGTCTGGATCGAAGTGATGATCGACAGCACCGCGCCATACAGATTCAGGGCGTTGTGGCTGATGATATTGAGCAGGAACAGCACCATCAGGATCGGCCCCAGGACGCCTGTTGCCTGCTTGACCGCGACCATGGCTTCGGTGCCTTCGGGTGTGGCCAATGCGGCCACCAGGCCAAACGCGAAGGACAGGATGGTGCCGAGGGTCGCGCCCAGGTAGGTCGCGATAAAAGGCCGCGCAATGCCGATATCGGCCGGCAGGTAGCGTGAGTAGTCGCTGGTGTAGGGCGAAAAGCTGATCTGCCAGATCACGCCCAGCGACACAGTAGCCAGCCAGCCAGCCACGTGGAAGCCGCCACGGGTGAGGAAATCCGCCGGCAAGTCGTGGGCGAAGATGTAGATGAAGCCGGCGAGCAACGCGCTGCCCATTACCCAGGTGCCGATGCGGTTGAGGGTATGGATAAAGCGGTAGCCGATCACGCCGATGGCGGTGGCGCTGAGGGCGCCGATCAGGATGCTCGCCGGCACCGGAACCGAAGGCACAATGCCGACGATCGACTTGCCGGCCAGCACGATATTGGAGATGAAAAAGCCGATGTAGATCAGTGCCGCAAAAAACACGATCAGCAGCGCGCCATAACGGCCAAACTGACCACGGCTCTGGACCATCTGCGGAATGCCCATGCGTGGGCCCTGAGCCGACGCAAGAGCGATCACAATGCCGCCGAGCATATGCCCGAGGGCAATCGCCAGCAGCCCCCACATCAGGTTGAGATGAAACACCTGGGCCACCATGGCGCCGGTGACGATGGGCAGCGGTGCAATGTTGGTGCTGAACCATAAGGTGAACAGGTCGCGGGCCTTTCCATGGCGCTCTGCGAAGGGGACGTAGTCGACCGTGTGATTCTCGATCAAGGGGTCTTGCCGGGACATCTGGGGCATGGAAATGAACTCGCGCTTGTCTGATCTTATAGTTGTTTGACGCCAAACCGGGGGAGCTTCATGGTCACCCTCAGATGAACACCATATTATGGTATTCCAATATTTCCACAAGACTGATCCGCAGTTTCGGAGCGCATCTGATCCGTAATTGTGCCACATGACGTCGCGCCTTCTCCCGACTGATTCCCCGTATTTATTGACTGTACTACCGGTATTTGACGTTCATCGGACGGTTGAAAAAGCTGTTGCACAGATTGTATTACGGTATACCATCAGACCTACAAGACTCATAAAACTGCTTATTTTCAGAGGACCGTCCCATGATCGATGCCGCTATCTACAAACAAGTGATGGGCTCGTTTCCGTCTGGGGTCACCGTGATCACAACGCTTGATGACGACGGGCAAATCGTCGGGCTGACCGCCAGCGCTTTCAGTTCGTTGTCGATGGACCCGGCCTTGGTACTGTTTTGCCCCAACTACAGCTCCGACTCGTACCCGGTATTGATCAAGAACAAACGCTTTGCCATCCACGTGCTCTCCGGTGGGCAGCAGACCGAAGCCTATGCCTTTGCGCGCAAGGGCAAAGACAAGGCCCAAGGCATTGAGTGGACATTGAGCGCACTGGGCAACCCGATTCTGGCCAATGCCACAGCGGTGATCGAATGCGAGTTGTGGCGCGAATATGAAGGCGGCGACCACGCAATCATGGTCGGCTCGGTGAAAAACTTGATCGTGCCCCAGCAGAACGCCGGGCCACTGGTGTATTGCCACGGCAAGATGGGCGCCCTGCCCTTGGTTGCCTGATCCCCGACACCTTTCTGAAAACACCGAAGATCAAATGTGTGAGCGGGCTTGCTCGCTTCCACATTCGAACCTACTCCAAAGGGAGGGCGGTGTCAGTCAGGTTCGGAAGCGGCTGACCAATTGATTCAACGTCTGCGACAGCGCCGTCAATTGCTGCGCATCCTGGCGCGTGGAGTCGGCCAGGCTCGCTACTAACTGCGCATCCCCATGAATCTGACTGATGTGCCGATTGATGTCTTCGGCCACTTGGTGCTGTTCTTCAGCGGCGGTGGCGATTTGCGTGTTCATGTCGCGGATCACGTCGACCGACTCGCGGATCAGGCCAAAACTGGCCCGCGCGTCGTTGATCGACACCACCGTTTCCTGGGAAACCTCCAAGCTCGCATGCATCTGCTTGCCCATCTGATGAGTGCGGCGTGCCAGGTTGCCGAGCAGTCCGTCGATTTCACCGGTGGAGTCGGAGGTGCGCTTGGCCAGTGCGCGCACCTCATCCGCCACTACCGCAAAACCGCGACCCTGTTCACCCGCCCGCGCGGCTTCGATAGCGGCGTTCAGCGCCAACAGGTTGGTCTGCTCGGCGATGGAGCGGATGGTGCCGAGGATCGACTGTATGTCATTGCTGTCTTTTTCCAGCTGCTCCATGGCCTGGGCGGAGTGGCCGATTTCCTCGCTCAAGCGCCCGACACTGCTCACCGCCGCGTCGATCTGCTGCTGCCCGGTATGGGCCTGACGCTGACCGTTGTCGGCCGAGTCGGCCGCCTGGCTGCAGGAGCGCGCGACTTCGTTGGAGGTGGCGACCATTTCATGAAACGCCGTGGAGACCATGTCCACCGCTTCGCGCTGGCGCTCGGCGACTTCGGCCATCTCCACCGAGACTTCAGTGGCACTGCCTGAGCTGGTGTGAATCTGCGCGGCGGCCTGGCCGATACGTTGGATCAGCGTGCGGATGGCTTCGAGGAACTGGTTGAACCAACCGGCAAGCTGCGCCGTTTCATCGCGACCTTTCACCTCCAGGCGCGCGGTCAAGTCACCTTCACCTTGGGCAATGCCTTCCAGGCCGCTGGCCACGCCACGAATCGGCTTGACGATCAGCCCGGCAAACCAGGCGCCGGCCACCGCGAACAACACACCGCACACCAGCGCGATGGCCGCAATCAGCCAGGTCAGGCGTGCTGCGCCGGCCATCACCTCACTCTCACGCACCAGCCCGACAAACCGCCAGCCCAAGGCCTTTGATGGCCATACCAAGGCCATATAGCGCTCACCCGCCAGTTCGACTTGCACCAGGCCCTCGCCGGCTTCGCTCAACTGCCGATAGCCTTCCCCCAGCTCGCCAAGCTTCTTGAAATTGTGGGACGGGTCATTCGGGTCCACCAGCACGGTGTTATTGGCCTCCATCAGCATCAGGTAGCCGCTCTCGCCCAGCTTGATCTGCTTGACCAGGTCGGTCAGTTGCTTGAGGGACACGTCGATGTTCACCACCCCGCTCGCCTTGCCCTGGCGGTCGTTGAAGCTTTGCACGGTGCTGACCAGCACCACATCGTCGGCGGCCCAGTAATAGGCTTCAGTGCGCAGGGTCTTGCCTGGCTGGGCCATGGCCGTTTTATACCAAGGCCGCGTGCGTGGGTCGTAGCTGGCCAGCTTGGGGTCGCCGGGCCAGAACACATAGCCGCCGTCCTCGGTGCCCAGGGACAGATAGGTGTAGGCCGAGTGACTCTTGGCCAGCCCCTCGAACAACGTGAACAGTTGCCCGTCACGCGCACCGGGAGCGATCTGCGCCGCATCACTGGCCAGGTAGCGTTTCACGTCACCATTGATACTCTGCAACTGCGGGTGTCCGGCCAGATAGGCGACGTTCTGGCTGATGCCTTCAAAAAACAGCTGCATCGCATTGTCCACCTGGCGGATCTCGCGCCCATTGCTGTCGACAAAGCCGTCCCTGGCCTCATGACGCACATTGAGGATGATCAGCACAGCCACCAGAATCACCGGCAGGCTGGCGATCACCGCAAAGGCCAGGATTAATTTTTGTTTTATGTTCATCGAGCTCGCCTTCCTTGTGAGGTGAGGGTGCAACCGTTGGAGAGAAAAGTTTTGCGGATATTCCGTATTATGGTATACCAACAATCAATCCGCCGAACAGCCGTTATCACCGGCACGCGTCACATTGGCGAGAGCACTTAAGGGCCCGCAGTCGACAGGCCGATCACAATAGATCCGAGGTAAGCGTCATGAAGTTTTCCCTGTTCGTACATATGGAACGTTGGGATGAGAGTGTCAGCCATCGCCAGCTATTCGAAGACTTGACCGAACTGACCCTGATGGCCGAGGCCGGTGGCTTCAGCACCGTATGGATTGGCGAGCACCACGCCATGGAATACACCATCTCGCCAAGCCCGATGCCGCTGCTGGCTTACCTCGCGGCCAAGACCACCACCATTCACCTGGGCGCTGGCACCATCATCGCGCCGTTCTGGCATCCATTGCGGGTGGCAGGCGAATGCGCCCTGCTCGACGTGATCAGCAACGGGCGTATGGAAGTCGGCTTGGCCCGGGGTGCCTATCAGGTCGAGTTTGACCGCATGGCTGGCGGCATGCCCGCCTCAAGCGGCGGTCAGGCCCTGCGCGAGATGGTACCGGTGGTGCGTGCACTGTGGAAAGGCGACTACGCCCACGACGGCGATATCTGGAAGTTCCCCACCTCCACCAGCGTGCCCAAACCGATCCAACAGCCTAACCCGCCGATGTGGATCGCCGCCCGCGACCCGGACTCCCACAACTTCGCCGTGGCCAACGGCTGCAACGTAATGGTCACGCCGCTGATGAAGGGTGATGAAGAAGTCCTCGACCTGAAAAACAAATTCCAGGCCGCTCTGGACAACAACCCTGACGTACCTCGCCCGCAACTGATGGTGCTGCGCCACACCCATGTGCATACGGCTGACGACCCGGAAGGCTGGAAAGTCGGGGCCAAGGCAATCTCGAAGTTCTACCGCACCTTCGATGCCTGGTTTGGTAACAAGAGCGTGCCGGTCAACGGCTTCCTCGACCCTAGCCCGGAAGAAAAATTCGCCGGTCGCCCTGAGTTTGAACTGGAAAGCCTGCATAAGACTGCGATGATTGGAACGCCGGAAGAGATCATTCCGCGCATCCAGTACTACCAGGAGCTGGGTGTCGACGAGTTCAGCTTCTGGTGTGACAACAGCCTGTCCCACGCAGAGAAGAAAAAATCCCTGGAATTGTTTATCAAGCATGTGGTGCCGGCGTTTCGTTGAGTACGCGGCGAACTGCGTAGATCGAAAAGCTGCGGACACTGGGTGAAGCCGGGGCACAACGCTTGTCCCCCGCCCCTCACCGCTCTTACGGGCTCGGGCAGAATCCATCTGCCTGGGTTGCTGGATAAGGCATAAGCGCCTGCGCAGAGAGCCGCATCAATGGGCAATCATGCGTGGTGCATGTAAGCGCAGGCGATGATGTCAACGACGCCGATAACTTTTTTGCCCGGAAGGCGTGAGGCAGTAAACCCCACCCCTTGGTCCGGTGCAGTAAGCACCACTGCCGCAGCCGCAGCTATCTTTAAGATCTTGCAGCGGTTGCAACGCGGGCCGTGCCTGGCGATTGCCGATGTAGGCCGGACAACTTTTTTTCGAAGCACTGATGGAGCCGTCGTTGCACAGGAACGCGTCACCATCACAGCCCGCAATCCCACCCTTGCGACCTGAACAAGGCGTATTGGCAGCCAGGGTGATCGTGCTTGATAGCATCAAAACGAGGCCCAGCATCACTCTACGGTTGTAAGAACGAGACATTGCGGACACTCAAAAAGGGTGGCTTGATGCTATCAACCTTTGCCTGGCTTTAAAAATAGTCCGTTGTTCTATAAAGACGCCTAACAGGTGAAATGGCTCAGATACTGCTTGCGACTGACGGCGTTTACAAAAAAGACACTTAAGCGTCTATTTCATAAATCGCAGGCAAAAAAAGGCCACTCACCAGAGTGGCTTTTCTTGCCGGAGCAGGAAATCATTTAATTCTGGATTTGTTTTCGGAGCATCTCAAGGCCAAAAAATTAATCGAACATCAGCCTTCGTGATGCCTGAACCCCTCGGCGCGACTGGATGCTCATCCCCCCATGCAGTTATCAACGGACAGATAAGCTCAGGATTAACGTTTAGCCTTCAAAAGAACAGCCACACCGAGGACAGCGGAAAGAATAGAGCCCATAAGCACGCCAACCTTCACCTCATCGACCAAATGCGGGTTATCCGGGAAGGCCAGCGCCCCGATGAACAGGCTCATTGTGAAACCAATGCCGCACAGCAGCGCTACACCGTACAGCTGAGACCAATTACATTGCTCAGGCAGCTTGGCCAGCCCTGCGCGAATCGCCAACGCAGCCAAACCAAACACGCCAATTTGCTTGCCTAACAATAGCCCAAGCGTAACCCCCAGAGGTACCGGGTCGATCAGGTTATTGGGCGAGATACCGGCAAGAGATACACCCGCATTGGCAAAACCGAAGATGGGTACAACGGCGAAAGCGACCCACGGGTGCAGCTTTTCTTCCAAGTGGATGAGCGGCGATTTGCGCTCGCTGCTCGCCGCCCGCATCGGAATGCACAGTGCGAGAATGACACCTGCCAGGGTTGCGTGGATACCCGACTGAAGCATAAAGAACCACAGCAGACCGCCCGCTATCAGGTAAGGCCAGAGCCGGGTCACACCGAATCGGTTGAGCATCACCAGGAACACAATAACGCTCAGTGAGGCCAGCAACATGCTGACCGACAAGCCGCTGGTGTAAAACAGGGCGATGATCAGTACGGCGCCAAGGTCATCAAGAATCGCCAGCGCGGATAGAAAGATTTTCAACGAAATGGGCACACGTTTACCGAGCAGCGACAGTACGCCCAAGGCAAACGCGATATCGGTCGCTGCAGGAATAGCCCAACCCCCCAAGGTTTCGGCATTGCCCCAGTTGACCGCAATGTAGATCAAAGCAGGCACCAGCATACCGCCTACCGCGGCGAACCCTGGAAGTGCGCGCTGGCTCCAGCTCGATAATTGGCCAACCAGCATTTCACGCTTGATCTCCAACCCGACCAACATGAAAAAGACAGCCATCAGGCCATCATTGATCCAGTGCTCAATCGAGAGGCCAACGACTTTTACGTGCAGTGACGAGAAGTAAATGTCTGCCAACGGGGAGTTGGCGACGAGGAGTGCTATCGAAGCAGCGGCCATGAGTATCAGGCCACCCGCGGATTCCGCGGCCAGGAATCGGGAGAAAAAAGCACGCGTGTCGCGTGATTCACGATGGCCCTGGTTTTTATCAGGACGTGAAGATTTCAAGCTCATAGGCACAGCCACTCCGCGCGGCGGCCCGACCTGCGCTGAATTAAACCTGCCCTCCCGCGTTTTGCGGTGACACCCATGGGCGCATTCTACATGATACGTTCGTGCAAACCCGCCTATCGGTTGTGCGCGTGCGCTACTGCCGGTTATTATCCTGCGGTCTATCGACGACACGCCAAAGGAGTTACCTTGCCCCGTTCCAGCTGGCTGCCTACGCCGCCATAGCGCACCGCCCCCTCGCACGCCCCTGACCGCCCCCTAGCTGCGGTCGTATTTTGCCGCGCCTGCTTTTTTGGCCGCAGCCACTCCACAACTCAATTGAAGACAGATACACACGCACTGCTCAGCGCCCACCGCTGCGCGGGATGTGGTACCTGCCATGGGTGAATCAATGTTTGAAAAGATCAAAGTCGCTTGGCTGTCGAATATCCGAGCCGATGTCCTCGCGGGCCTCGTTGTCGCACTGGCCCTTATTCCAGAGGCTATTGCCTTTTCTATTATTGCCGGCGTCGACCCAAAGGTTGGCCTTTATGCCTCTTTCTGTATCTGCACTGTGATCTCGTTTGTCGGGGGGCGTGCGGCGATGATCTCGGCGGCCACCGGCGCCATGGCATTGCTCATGGTCAACCTGGTCAAGGATCACGGCCTTCAGTACCTCCTCGCCGCCTCGCTGATGTGCGGCGTACTTCAAATCATCGCGGGCTATCTGCGGCTGGGCGAGCTGATGCGCTTCGTATCGCGATCAGTCGTCACAGGTTTCGTTAACGCCTTGGCGATCCTGATTTTCATGGCGCAGCTGCCAGAACTCACCGGGGTAACCTGGCCCGTTTACGCCATGACTGCTGGCGGACTGGCGATTATTTACCTGTTCCCAAGGCTGCCGGGCGTAGGAAAACTGCTCCCCTCGCCGCTCGTATGCA
The DNA here is from genome assembly GCF_963970695.1 of Pseudomonas sp. EL_65y_Pfl1_R83. NCBI lineage: Bacteria > Pseudomonadati > Pseudomonadota > Gammaproteobacteria > Pseudomonadales > Pseudomonadaceae > Pseudomonas > Pseudomonas sp. EL_65y_Pfl1_R83. The sequence continues at coordinate 196,004 of NZ_CAXAQI010000004.1, forward strand.
TCATCGTGCTGACGGCGATTTCGATCTACATGGGCCTGAATATACATACGGTAGGCGACATGGGTTCGCTGCCTGATAGTCTGCCGATATTCTTGTGGCCAAGCGTGCCGCTAAACCTTGAAACACTGATCATCGTACTGCCGTACTCTGCCGCGCTGGCAGTGGTCGGTTTGCTGGAGTCGATGATGACAGCAACCATCGTCGACGACCTGACAGACACGAGCAGCGACAAGAATCGTGAATGCAAAGGCCAGGGTATCGCCAACATCACCAGCAGCCTCATTGGCGGCATGGCAGGCTGCGCGATGATCGGGCAGTCGATGATCAACGTTAAATCTGGCGGACGAACCCGCTTGTCTACGCTGAGTGCAGGCGTTTCACTGCTGATCATGATGATCTTCATGGGCGACTGGCTCGCCCGCATACCGATGGCCGCGTTGGTCGCCGTGATGATCATGGTCTCCATCAGCACCTTCAGTTGGGACTCCATCCGCAATCTCAAAGACTATCCGCTCTCAACGAACATCGTCATGCTGGTCACGGTGGTCGTGGTCGTCGCGACCCATAACCTGGCCTACGGCGTTGTCGCAGGCACCTTGCTGGCCGCCATGTTCTTCGCCAACAAGATCGGACATTACCTGGAGGTCACTTCTCAGCGTGACCCCGCACATGCCCATCGCACTTACTACGTCACAGGCCAGGTGTTTTTTGGCTCTGCGGACAGGTTCACTCATTCGTTCGATCTTAAGGAACGACTGGAGACCCTGACCATCGATCTTCGAGAGGCCCACTTTTGGGATATCACTTCAGTCGCTGCGCTCGATAAGGTCGTGCTCAAGCTACGCCGAGAAGGGGTTCACGTAGATGTCATCGGGATGAACCAGGCTACGTCCACGATCGTGGATCGCTTTGGCGTTCACGACAAACCCGATGGCATAAATAAGTTGATGGGGCATTAAGCGGGCCCGCGCAAACCTGTTCATTGCACTCAATCGAATAGATTGCAGCCCACAAAGACGTCATGTGACGGTGACATATTCGATCGAAGGGCTATGCAATCGGCAGGTTTTGGCGGTTTTGTTCTAAAAGCTTGTTAGGATACAGGCGTTTACATCTCGTTTTACCATAGGAACAGCGGGGATAATCACAACTACACGTTAAGACGTGCCAACAATAAGGAGATTCTTATGGTTGAAAAGCCTACGGATGATCGGCCTAACACCCCTCACATTGCCAGTGAGGACGGTATTCCGGCTCCAAGTGGAGCTGCCAATCTGATCGACACCGACTATGTTATTGGTCAAGACAATATCAAGGGAGAGTTTTCGTTCTCGCTCGATATCCACGGCAAAGTCTTCATCATTTCAGCGGCCACCATCCTGCTGTTCGTGATTTTGACACTGGCCTTGCAGAATGAAGTAGAACCCCTCTTCAGCGCTATCCGGAACTGGTTAACCAGCCACCTCGCCTGGCTTTTCATGAGCATTGCGAACGTTTTTGTGGTGCTGTGCATTGCGCTGATTTTCTCCCCGCTGGGGAAGGTGCGTTTGGGCGGCAGAGATGCCAAACCCGATCACTCCTACGTCGGATGGTTTTCAATGCTGTTTGCCGCGGGCATGGGCATCGGCTTGATGTTTTATGGCGTCGCCGAACCGATGTCGCATTACGCGGCGTCCATGGGAGGCGTGACAGTCGATGCGAGCGGCGTGCGTACGGACTGGGCGCCGTTGGGCGGTGCAGCAGGCGATATGAAAGCATCCGCCGACTTGGCAATGGCCGCTACGATCTTTCACTGGGGACTTCATCCCTGGGCGATCTATGCGATTGTGGCGTTGTCCTTGGCGTTGTTTTCTTACAACAAGGGGTTACCGCTTTCGATACGCTCGATTTTCTATCCACTGTTGGGTGAGCGCGTTTGGGGCTGGCCGGGGCATATCATCGATATCCTGGCGGTATTCGCCACGCTATTCGGGTTGGCAACCTCTCTGGGCATTGGTGCAGAGCAGGCTGCCGCGGGGATTGAATACCTCTTCGGGATACAATCGACGAACCTCAGTAAAGTCGTGCTGATCGTTGGCATTACCTTGATCGCGCTGTGGTCAGTCCTTGCCGGTTTAGACAAGGGCGTCAAAATGCTTTCCCAGATCAATATGGGACTCGCATTGCTCTTACTGGTGTTTATCATCGTAGTGGGACCGACCTTGGCCATCTTCACAGGGTTCTTCAAGAACCTGGTGACGTATGCTGAATACCTGCCGGCACTGTCAAACCCATTCGGCCGCACTGACACCCAATTCACCCAAGGCTGGACGGCCTTCTACTGGGCGTGGTGGATCAGTTGGTCGCCGTTTGTAGGCATGTTTATCGCGCGCGTCAGTCGTGGTCGCACGGTCAGAGAGTTTCTGATCTCGGTCTTGCTCGTTCCCTCAGTGGTGTCTGTGCTGTGGATGACAACGTTCGGCGGAACCGCCATTGACCAAGCGACCTTACAGGGCCTGGTGGGCGTCAAGGACGCTGTGCTGGAGCTGAAGTTGTTCGCCATGCTGGGAGAGCTGCCGCTTAAAGAGATCACCTCCTTCCTGGGCATCGTTCTGGTCATTGTGTTTTTTATTACCTCTTCGGACTCAGGCTCCTTGGTAATCGACACGATCACCGCCGGCGGCAAGGTGGATGCGCCTGTGCCTCAGCGAGTGTTCTGGGCGGTCATCGAAGGCGTGATTGCGATTGCCCTCTTGTTGGGCGGCGGTCTTGTAGCACTGCAGGCAATGGCAGTGTCCACCGGGTTGCCTTTCGCAATCGTTTTAATGCTGGGATGCATATCCCTCGTGAAAGGACTGATGTCTGAGCCCCGTTAGCACTTAGGGCTTTCGCTGTCAGCGCACAGCAAACACACCCGTGACGCCATCGCCCGGGGCGATGGCGTCCGTCTGAGCAGGCGGGTATTAACGACAGAAAAAACCACCCCGGTAAGAACTTGGTACATGCATGCATGAACGCTCACGTTCTGGTTGTCAGCAGCGCTTGGTATTAGACACTTAAACGTAGCGCAGCACTTTAGTGCATCGACTGATGCGCGCAGACGACTGAGCAGAGCACCTAAAGCGAGAGGCCTGATTAAGTTTATTACCGTCAGGTCGATAGACTGGTTACCTAGATCATTCCCTCGCGTCAGGAAGTTCGCATGAACCTTAGAAACCTTAACGTAGCACCCCGAGCTTCCTTGTTTTTCGCGTCGATCATTGCATTGGTCTTTGTACTCGGCGCGGTCGCTGCTGTGCAAATGGGCAAGCTGCGGGACGCCGAAAAAGATGTCGAAAACAATTGGCTTGCAAGTATCCGACAAACGGCGCTTATGAACGTTGGCGCAATGCGGCTCAGGCTTGAAACCCAGCGTGCACTTGCTGACCCTCAAGCAGTTCAATCGACGGTTGCGTCCTTCCCAGGCTACCGGAAGGCTTTCGCGGATGCGGTGCTAAATTATGAACCTCTGATCACTAGTAACGACGAACGCTCGCGTTATCAAGTAGTGATGGCGTCCGCCGATGCGTACGGCAAACAACTGGATATCCTCGAACCGTTGATGGCGCGCGGTGACATACCTGCCGCCGTTAACCTCGTGAGTACAAGTATACGGCCGTTGACGAATAGGTTGGAGGGCGAAATCAAAGCCCTGACTGACTTCAACAACGACGGCGCCACAGCGGCTGGGCAATACGCAACCAATACGTACTCCGACGGCATCTGGACAATAATTGGCCTTATTACCGTCGTCGTCGTCCTGACTGTCGGGTTGGCAATACTTCTGACCAAGAGCATTACGACCCCAATCGGTGCAGCGTTATCTGTGGCAGAACGCATCGCCGGCAGTGATCTCTCCAAAGAAGTGCACGTCAGCGGGAAGGATGAAGCCGGACGCCTGTTAAAAGCGCTGGCCCAGATGCAAGAGAACCTTCGCAGAACCATCATGCAAATCGGCGACTCATCTACACAGCTGGCCTCAGCCGCAGAAGAAATGACAGCGGTCACTGAGGAATCCAGTCGAGGTCTCATCTCCCAAAATGATGAAGTCAACCAAGCGGCCACTGCGGTAACTGAGATGAGTGCGGCGGTTGATGAGGTGGCCCGTAATGCGGAGTCGGCCTCGGAAGAGTCGCGTCGCACCCAGGGCTTTACTGAAACCGGTTTAGAGCGAGTCTCTCAAACGTTGAAGTCGATTGAAAAACTCAGCGGCAATGTTGAAGCCACGAGTGACAAGATTCAGGTTTTGTCACAGCGGGCTCAAAGCATCAACAAAGTCGTCGAAGTGATTCGTGCAATCGCAGAGCAAACTAACCTTCTGGCGTTGAACGCAGCGATTGAAGCTGCCAGGGCTGGTGAGCAAGGCCGCGGCTTTGCAGTCGTTGCTGACGAGGTCAGGGCGTTGGCGCACAGAACGCAGTCTTCCACTCAAGAGATCGAACAGATGATCTCTGCAATGCAGAGCGATTCAGCTGAAGCAGTGGAAGCCATGAGTAAAAGTAAAGAGCTGGCAACCCAATCCCTCGATGTGGCACAGGAGGCCAGCAGTTCACTCGATCAGATCGCCAAGGCCATTACGCAGATTAATGAGCGAAATATGTTGATCGCAACGGCGTCTGAAGAACAGGCCCATGTTGCCCGAGAAGTTGATCGTAATCTCGTCAGCATTCGAGAGCTTGCCGTGCAGAGTTCTGCGGGCGCCAGTCAAACAGCCAGCGCGTGCGGGGAAATGTCAAAGTTGGCGGTTGACCTTAATAGGATGGTGAATCGCTTCGTCGTTTGAAAAAATGACGCAGGACACGCGATGTGTGCCTGGCGCGATGAGGGCTCTCAAACGGATCATGAGACACGCTGAGAGCTTGACTGGCAGTCTTTTGCAAGCTCAATGGCCGAGGTAATGGCAGCCCGCGCTTGCGGGCTATTCCTCCCGCACCTCGGTCAGGTTACGGCCAATGCCTGAGCCAGGATGTCACAAGCATTCACCGTACTGAGTACCGCTGGCGAGTCAATGCGCACAGGAATATCGGTCGGACAGGCGTTAGCGTTTCACTATCAAGCGGTGACTCAGTTCCATAACTCGCCAACAGGCGTGGACGCTGAGTAATAAGTCGCTACCTGCGCCTGCAGCAGTTCTGCGGTTGCCAGGGCATCGGTTAATGCATGGTGCGCGTGATAAGCCGGAAGGCCAAGGCGCGCTCGGCTATCTGCCAGCCTTATGGACGGTTGTGAGCGCCCCATAAGTCGGGCAAACCACCCGCGCTTTTGCCGGTGCAGTCGGGCTTCCAACTGCATCGTATCGATGACCGGGAACTCAAACCCTTCCCCTAAATGCCTACGCACTGCCTGATCCAAAAAGGCCCGCTCAATATTCCGATAATGGACCACCATCACCTTGCCTGCCATGGCCTCCAGCAATGGGGCCAGCACCTGCTCAAAGGTGGGCGCATCTGAAATTTCAGCATGGGTTATGTGATGAAACGTCACCGACTTTTCATTCAGCTCGGACGCTGGTTTTATTACCCAGTAAAGCGAGTTCCCACAATAAATGCGCTGCAGCGTGAACGGCATGACCCCGATGCTCACAACGCTGTCAGCTTGCGCATCAAGGCCGGTGGTTTCCACGTCCATGGCCAGCAGTTGCACGCTGTCAATGGAGGCCTGCGCAGAGACCGCGCCGGCTTGATAGAACTGTCGCAAGCGGCTGTTAACGGCATTGTCTGCCAGGGTCTCGAACCTCGAAGACCACTCCAGCATTTTATGATCGGGTTGCGCTTTCACGTGTTTCATGACGGCAGGCGACCCTTTGATGGATAGCGGAATCTTAAGAAATTCTGGCCATTACTCAAAACCTGAAACGCCTCTTTCAGGTTATGTCGCTCACTGTTGGAAAAGCGTTCCGGTTCGACGTAATTATTCAGCGCAGCGCCCTGCTCCAGTGCGTCAACCTGGTGTCGAATTCGCACCATCGACAGGAACTCCAGCGCGTATCGCAGTTGCTTTAATGCTTCAGGCGGAATGACGTTGCTCTTCGCGATGGCATCCATGCGATCAAATGAATTCTGCGCGGTACTGCCACACGCGAGCGCATGAATGCGGATCAGGTCCGTCAGCGGTGCGGTGCCTCGACCCTTGAGGTTGATGATCCGTTTGTGCTGCCCGTCTGTCTCAACGACAAAAGTACGGAAAAAGCCCAATGGCGGCGTCCGGTTAAGCGCAATCCGAGCCATGGCACTCAAAAAAACAGGATGTGCGCTGGATTTTCGAGCGCACAGCACCTTAAGCTCTTGTACGAGTTCCACTTGGCCAAATACGCCGTCCAAGTCGAAAAAAATACAACTATTGAGCAACGTCGTCGGGTTAGGCTTTTCGATCCACTGATCAAAATAACTTCGCCATACCTTCAATGGCTGACGCCACTGGTCGTTCGTCGCCATGATCCCGCCTTTGCAATAGCTGTAACCGCACGCGGCCAGGCCATCACTCACAAACGTCGCCAACGCTCGGAAGTAAGCATCGTGCTGGAGTGGATCGAAGCCGTCGTCGAGCACCAGGGCATTATCCTGGTCAGTCACCAATAACTGCTCATCACGCGCCATGGAACCCAGCACCATGAAGCAGTAAGGCACCGGAGGCGGCCCCAGCTTTTTCTCTGCCAGTTCCAGCAAACGCTGGGTAAAGGCACGGCCAATGCCGGAAATCGCGCTACCAATCATGTGCGCCGTCGCGCCGTCACGCACCATGCGGATGTAGGTTCCGCGCAGGTCACGCAAAAGCGATTTCAGACCGTCGACCGACGTCTGGTTAGAGATTCTGTTGACCAGGTACAGACTGCTGTGTGACTCGTAGCGGATGATATCCGACAGGTTGATCAGCCCGATCGGATGGCCATGGTGGACCACCGGCAGATGGTGAATATTACGGCGCAACATCACCAGCATCGCTTCAAACACTGAGTCGTCGGCGCCTATCGTTACCGGCTCGGCCGTCATGATGTCTCGGGCAGCCGTTTCGCCAGCGTTTCGGCCGGCCGCGACAACGCGTGTGCGAAGGTCCCGATCCGTCACGATTCCCTGGATTTGAGCCGCCTGCAAGCCCGCTGATGACATCACTAGCACGCAAGAAACGCTTTGTTCTGTCATGATTTTTGCCGCGTCGCCAACGCAGGTATCCGACGTGACCCATACCAAAGGCCGAGAGATAAGGCCGCGGCATTTGAGCTGAATAAGCTCACTCGCACGCCCCTGCGCCTCAACGGCAGTCTTGAGCCTGGAGTGCCCCTCAGCTTCAACGAAGTCGGCGAACGCATCATGCTGCGCACACAGGTCGGCGAAGACGTCGGCGGGTATGTAATAAATCAGGCTATCTTCCAAGGCTCTGGCGGGAAAACGCACCTTGTTACTGCGCAGCAAACCGGCCTGACCGAAGAGGTCGCCTTCGACAAGTCGGTTGTAGAGCTCGCCATTGCGCCGGTAAATCTCCACCGCACCACTACGCACATAGTGCAAGTCATGAATGATCGCGCCCGCTTCAAGGATGTCACTGCCGGCCTTGAAATAACTTACTTCTACCCGCCGAGCGATGGCGTCTACCGATTCCTTTGGCAGCGTATCAAATGGAGCGAAACGGTAGAGGTGGTCGCTAATCTCCTGTAACTCGATTTGCATGAAACCTCGAAATGCTGAAAAGAATTAAACTTGCGAGCGCCCTACATCGCAAAGGGCAGTGGTCTTTCTGTGTCGCCCACCACATCACATCCCGATACGAGGATCAAGCGCCACGTCTGATCTACGCTATGAGTGGCAACAACTGCTGCGTAACGGCTGACCGTCATATTTACACTCCCGGCAGGCGCGGCATTCACTGAATGCACAGCGCAGGCGGTGGTTATTTCTGAACGCTCAGAGGTATTTGCGATCTGCATTGCCTAGGGTGCTTTCCTCATCCTGTGTTTTTGGAGCGGGTCAATGCTGAACATTATTGCGATCTTCCTTTGCATCACAGCAGTACTCGCCTATCTCAATCGGCGCTACGTCGGCCTGCCATCCGCCATCGGTGTAATGGGCATTGCCTTGGGCCTGTCACTGTTGAATATGGCATCCGATGCGCTGGGCTTTCATGCCTTGCATACCCTTGAGCAATCGCTGGTGGAGTCCATCGACTTTTCCGAACTGCTGATGCAAGGCATGTTGTCATTGCTGCTCTTTGCTGGCGCGTTGCATGTGGACCTGTCGGAGCTGCGGGCCTACAAATGGCAGGTTGCATCCTTGGCCGTGGTAGGGACAACGCTCTCGACATTGTTCATCGGCTTTGGGCTCTGGGCGCTGTTGTCCCTTACCGAACTGCAGCTACCGTTATCTTATTGCCTGGTGTTTGGCGCGCTGATCTCCCCCACCGACCCCATCGCCGTGATGGGTATTCTGAAATCTGCCGGCGCGCCAAATAGCGTGGAGCTGGTCATTTCCGGTGAGTCACTGTTCAACGACGGTGTGAGTGTCGTGCTGTTTTCGCTGATCGTCGCAATGATTGCCAGCGGGGAGGCTCCGTCGGTTATCGGCGCATCGCAGCTGTTACTGAAGGAAGCCGGGGGCGGTGCCCTGTTAGGCGCCTGCGTGGGCTATATCACTTACAGAATGCTCAAGAGTATCGATAGCTATCAGGAAGAGGTGCTCATCACCCTGGCCGCGGTTCTCGGCGCCTATGCAGTCGCCACTCAGTTCCATGTTTCGGGCCCATTGGCGATGGTGGTGATGGGACTGATTGTGGGTAACCAAGGACGCTCCCATGCCATGTCCGAGCAGACTGAAAAAAACCTGGACATGTTCTGGGAACTGATCGATGAAATACTCAACGCAGTGCTGTTTGTATTGATCGGCTTGGAAGTCGTTCTGATCCAGTTCTCCAACCCATTGCTCACCACGGGCCTGCTGGTCATATTGCTGACGTTGTTATCACGATTGTTGACTGTAGGGGTTCCCATTGCGGTATTGGGTAAACGCTTCCGCCTACCGGAAGGTGCCTGGAGTGTGATGACCTGGGGCGGCCTGCGTGGCGGGATATCGGTGGCATTGGCGTTGTCGCTGCCCCCAGGCGCAGCTCGCGATATCGTGGTTTCCCTGACGTACCTGGTGGTCGTTTTTTCTATCCTGATCCAAGGCATGTCGATCGGTAAATTGGTCAAGCGAGTCATTCCTTGTGCAGCAACCAAAGACGCTGGATGAACCCTTGGCCCGGCAAAAGACTCTATTAAGGATAATCAACTCACCGCCTTCGTTTCCCTGAATCCTTGCGGTGGGTTCCATCGTGTTATTGGCAGAAGGGATAAAAAATGCTCGCACGCTGGCGCTGGGTGCTACACCAATTGACCAAACGGCTGTGGTTCAGGGCGAGTCTGTTTTCCTTGCTGGGTATTGCGACCGCGTTACTCGCCGTTGTCTTCAAGGACTACATTCCCGAGTCGTTGCCCGCCCGCATCGGTGCCGACGCCGTCGATAAGATATTGGGCATCATTGCCTCAAGTATGCTCGCGGTGACGACCTTTTCGTTAAGTACCATGGTCAGCGCTTACGCTGCAGCGAGCAGCGGCGTGACGCCCCGCGCCACTACACTGGTGATGGAAGACACCACGACACAAAATGCCCTGGCCACCTTTATCGGCTCATTCCTGTTCAGCCTGGTTGGGATCATTGCGCTGAGTACCGGCGCCTACGGTACACAAGGGAGGGTTTTGCTATTCGCGGTGACCATCGCCGTGGTCATTCTGATTGTCTACACCCTTTTGCGCTGGATCGATCATTTGTCCAAGCTTGGCCGGGTGGGAGAAACCATTGACCGTGTCGAGCAGGCAACCATAGATGCCATTAACAATCGAGTCCAATGGCCGCATTTGGGGGCAGCCGCCTACCCTTGCGAGTCAGTGATCCCCCGCTCTGCGCTGATCATCACAAGCCTCCACACGGGGTACGTTCAGCACATTGACGTTCAGGCGTTAGGCGCGATCGCCAAAGCAGACGAGATACAGATATTTATGGACGTCCTGCCGGGAAGCTTTGTGCATGTCGGCATGCCGCTCGCAAGAACCGTCAGCTTGAACAAGGCACGCGGGGAAGAACTGGCGTCGAGCAACGAAAAAATCATCGCTACCCTGGCTATCGGCGTGCGTCGAACGTTCGAACACGACCCCCGGTTCGGCTTGTCAGTGTTGTCGGAGATCGCCTCCCGCGCCTTGTCGCCGGCCGTCAATGACCCCGGCACCGCCATTGACGTCATTGGGCGCGGTGTCAGAAGCCTGACATGTTGGGGTAAACCTAAAGAACCCGCCGCGAAAATCGACGCTGACTGCCAGCACGTTTACCTGCGCGGTTTGACCGTGGATGACCTCTTCGATGACTTCTTCGCACCGATTGCCAGAGATGGCGCGGGCCTGTTGGAAGTCGACCTACGCATGATGAAGACCCTTGTAAGCCTGGCACAGATAAACCCGGCGATGTTCAGGGGTGCCTGTACCCGGCACGCAGAACGGCTGCTCAAGCACGCGAACACTGCGCTTGTACTCGAAGAGGACCGGCACACGCTCAGCGCAGCGGCGCGACCGCTGCTGCACTGACCACTCTACGTGTTAATTTTTTTCGCGGCGGCGCCACTGCCGTCCGATTGCAGAAAGCCACGCGCCAACTGCTGATAGAGCTCGGGGCCCATCCTGGCACTGACTGCTTTGGCAATCAGCGCAACAGCCATCAGACTGATGACCATGCCATGGCTGTCGATCATCTCCATCACGATGATTGCAGAGGTGATCGGCGATTGCGTGACCGCTGCCAGAAACCCCACCATGCACAGTGCAATGATGGGCTGTGCCGCCAGGGCGAAGTATTCAGCGACATTGGCCCCCACAGCAGCGCCTACCGCCAAAGAAGGGGCAAAAATACCGCCCGGTATGCCCGAAAAATAAGTCACGACGGTCGCAAGAAAACGCGTAATCGGCGCGTGCCACGGCAAACCGACATCGGACACGATGATCTGGGAGGTGATCCCGTAACCGCTGCCAAAGGACATGCCACCGCTGAGCCAACCGAGAATCGCCACGATCATGCCGCAGCCACCGGCGAACCAGACTGGATGCAGGCGGCGCCATTCCCAGACGACAAAACGGCGATAGCGCTGTGGCCACAGGAGCATCCGACTGAACAATCCCCCCATAAGGCCACAGCCAATACCAATCGTCAGTATCGGAAGAACGATATCGAGATTGGCCTCTTGTACGTCGAAGTGCCCGAAATAGTTGTAGTTGCCCTGCAAGGCAATCGCGACCATCCCCGACAAGATGATCGTGCTGAGCAACACTCCGCTGGTGCGGGTTTCCAACTTGCGCCCCAGCTCCTCTACCGCAAAGGCCACACCGGCCAGGGGCGTATTGAAGGCGGCGGCAATACCCGCTGCGCCACCGGCCAGGATGAGGTCTTCAGGGCGAATGATGCGTGCGTTGGGCAGGTAACGATGAAAGAAATGCATGATTGAAGCGGCGACTTGCACCGAAGGCCCTTCACGCCCCGCTGAAAAGCCACCGGTCAGGGCCAGGGTACCGAGGCCTATCTTGGCGAAGGCCAGACGCAATGACACCAACGTATTCACAGGCTTGCCTTGGTGGGCCAACCGTGTGGCCGCGATCACCTGGGGAATACCGCTGCCTTGGGCGCCTGTAAAAAAACGCGAGGTCATCCACACCACAAACATGCCGATCAGCGGCGTGTAGATAAACGGCAGCCACGGCCGGGCGGCGGCCTGTTGGGCGAACTGCATCAGCGCAAGGTCAGCCAGCCGGGCGAACATCACAACCAGCAACCCTGCGAGGGTAGCAGCAGCCCAGAGCGTCACTCGAGTACGCCATCGGATCGAGGCAAAACGACGACGTATCAGCAATATCGGTTTGATCACCCGAGCGGATTCCCGTTGTTGAGATTCAATAAAATGTAATAACCAGATTAACGGGTTAAACGGTCAGGTCCAACCGGCAGTGACCCGATCACTACAACCCCGGCTCGCGTCTAACCGCTCGCTCGGCCCCCTCACCCAGCCATTCTGATACATAGTATGACTGTCTGCTCGCCACTGCGGTGATCAATCAACTACAGTTGAGTCGCTCTGAATAAAAACAAGACAAGCCGGAGAGATTCCCATGCGAGTAAAGAACCGCTTCATCCTGCTGGCAGCCGCCGCAACCCTGACACTCACCACCGCGACACAGGCAGCCCCGGTATTCATTAACATCCTGACAGGCGGCACCAGCGGGGTGTATTACCCGATCGGGGTCGGCCTCTCCCAGATCTACAATGAAGGCATCCCCGGCGTAAAGACTTCGGTTCAGGCCACCAAGGCCTCCGTGGAGAACCTGAACCTGCTGCAATCGGGTCGAGGCGAGTTGGCACTGGCGCTGGGTGACTCGGTGGCGGATGCCAAGAACGGCGTCGAGGAGGCAGGCTTCAATACACCACTGACCAAGTTACGCGCCATTGCCGGCGCGTACCCCAACTACATTCAAATCGTGGCCAGCAAAGAGTCGGGGATCAAGACGCTGGCGGACCTTAAAGGCAAGACCCTCTCAGTCGGAGCGCCGAAATCGGGTACCGAGTTGAACGCACGGGCGATTTTCAAGGCAGCGGGCCTGACCTACGCAGACATGGGCAAGGTGCAATACCTGCCCTTTGCCGAGTCAGTTGAGCTCATCAAGAACCGGCAACTGGATGCCACGCTGCAGTCTTCCGGACTGGGCATGGCCGCCATCCGCGACTTGTCATCGGTGATGCCGCTGAACTATGTGGCGATCCCCCCGGAAGTGGTGGCGAACATCGGCAACGCGGCCTATCACAGCGCGGTGATTCCGGCCAACACCTATGACGGCCAACCTGACGCGGTGCCGACGGTTGCGATCACCAACATTCTGGTGACCCGCTCGGATGTACCCGATGAGCTGGCCTACCAGATGACAAAATTATTGTTCGAAAACCTCCCCCGCCTCGGTAACGCTCATTCGGCTGCCAAGGACATCACCCTGGAAAACGCCACCAAGAACCTGCCGATTGCGCTGCATCCGGGTGCCGAACGCTACTACACCGAAAAAGGCGCGCTCTAGCGACGCACGGCGCAGCGGCACCCGATCGCTGCGCCAACGGTCCGCCCTTTTTCCATGCAGTGAGGCAGGCAGCTAATGAGTGAAGATCATCACGGCATCTCTGCGAACCCGCGAGACTGGCCAAAAACGCTGTTTTACGTCGCGTTGTTATTTTCGATCTTTCAGATCGTCACGGCAGCGTTTTCACCCTTTTCAAGCCAGGTACTGCGCGCCATACACGTCGGCTTCTTATTGTGGGTGGTCTACCTGAGCTATCCGGCCTATGGCAACAAGCGCCCCTGGCAACCATTGGCCTGGGTTCTCAGCCTGGCAGCCATTGCCACCGCCTTTTATCAATGGCGGTACGAGGCTGACCTGATCCAGCGCTCTGGGGACCTGACAACCGCGGACACGGTGATCGGCATTGTGCTGGTGGTGCTGGTGTTCGAAGCCGCGCGACGGGTGATGGGCATTGCCCTGCCGATCATATGCGGGTTGTTCCTGGCGTATGGTTTGTTTGGCGAGTATCTACCGGGTGAACTGGCCCATCGAGGTTATGGCTTCGACCAAATCATCAACCAACTGTCTTTTGGCACCGAAGGGCTGTACGGCACGCCCACCTATGTTTCGGCGACCTACATCTTCCTATTTATCCTGTTCGGCGCATTCCTCGAACAGGCAGGCATGATCAAACTGTTCACCGACTTTGCGATGGGCCTGTTCGGCCACAAACTGGGTGGGCCGGCCAAAGTCGCCGTGGCCTCATCGGCGCTGATGGGCACTATTACCGGCTCGGGGATCGCCAACGTGGTGACCACAGGGCAATTCACCATCCCGCTGATGAAGCGCTTTGGTTACCGGGGTGCCTTTGCCGGCGGGGTGGAAGCGACCGCCAGCATGGGCAGTCAACTGATGCCGCCGGTCATGGGCGCCGTCGCCTTCATCATGGCCGAAACCATCAACGTACCGTTTGTGGAGATCGCCAAAGCGGCATTGATCCCTGCCATCCTGTATTTCGGTTCGGTCTTCTGGATGGTCCACCTGGAAGCCAAGCGCTCCAACCTCAAGGGGTTGCCCAAGGATCAATGCCCCAGTGCGTTGAACGCTGTGAAGGAGAACTGGTACCTGCTGATCCCACTGCTGGTATTGGTCTACTTACTGTTTTCAGGGCGTACGCCGTTGTTTTCCGGCATGGTCGGACTGGCACTCACGGCCATCGTGATTCTCGGCTCGGCGATCATCCTGAGAGTACAAAGCTTTGGCTTGCGCTGCGCCTTCTGGATAGCGCTGGGCATCCTATGTACCGGTTTTTTCCAACTGGGAATCGGCGTGATCTTTGCCGTGATTGCAGTGCTGGTGGCGGTCTGTGGGTTCATCAAGGGCGGGCACGAGACCTTGACCATTTGCCTGCACGCGCTGGTAGAAGGTGCACGCCATGCTGTACCGGTTGGCATCGCGTGTGCCTTGGTGGGCATCATTATCGGCGTGGTTTCACTGACGGGCGTCGCTTCGACGTTTGCGGGGTATATCTTGGCGATCGGCCGAGATAACCTACTGCTTTCGCTGATCCTGACGATGATCACGTGCCTGGTGCTGGGCATGGGGATTCCCACCATTCCCAACTACATCATCACCAGCTCGATCGCAGCGCCTGCCCTCTTGGAATTGGGCGTGCCGTTGATTGTGTCGCACATGTTCGTATTTTATTTCGGCATCCTCGCCGACCTGACGCCCCCCGTCGCCCTCGCCTGCTTTGCCGCGGCACCCATCGCTAAAGAGACCGGGTTCAAGATCAGCCTGTGGGCGGTGCGAATTGCCCTGGCGGGGTTTGTCATACCGTTTATGGCGGTCTACAACCCGGCGTTGATGCTGCAAGGTGGTAATTTGTGGATGGCCGCGTACATGCTGATTAAGACCCTGCTGGCGGTCGGGCTCTGGGGAATGGCGTCCACCGGGTATTTGCAGCGCAAAATGCCCTTATGGGAGCGATTGCTGTGTGTGGCTGCTGGGGCCTTGCTGGTGGTGGCGTTACCGCTGACCGATGAATTGGGCTTCGCGCTGGGGATCGTGGTGATATTCCAGCATATCTGGCGGTCCCGTCGTGCCGAGCCAGCCCTCCCATGATCGGCGTGTGCCTGGGCCTGACGGGTGTGGTGTGGGCCCAGCTGTCGATTTCCCACTTCACGCTGGCCTGGGATCACACCATTGAAAAGATCCGCTGGGAGGAAGACTACCGCGTGACCGAGCAAGGGCTAGTGCTGGAAGAAGCACGTGTACGCGGTAACGGCGCAGGGATGGAGGTTCCAGACGACGCGCGACTGGAAAATGGCAGTTGGCACTACCGGCGCCTATTGCCGCCCTTGCAACCCTTGCGCCTGGGGCGAACACCGGAGGCTGGCGATTACCAGCTGTGTGTTGATGGCCAGTGTTCCGCCCTGAGTCATTGGGTGGGCGCGCCAACCACTCGCCATCCGTTCATTCAACTGTGGACGTGCAAAACCGACTGATGGCCGGATGACCACGTTCACCCTCATTTCCGCTCATCTCAGCCAGCACGTTAGGGTGTTATCAGGAATATATCCATGCAGGCGAGGTGGGAAGGTTAAGGTGGGTTAAGAAATAGTTAGTGTTCGCACGCGCCTTAGATCAATAGGGTTCGCTGGCACTGGGTGTCGGCATTGAGTCGGGAACACCGAAAAACAGGTTCAAAGGGAGGACATCATGAGTAATGCGTTGGTCATAGAGGACGACCAAGTAACGGCGGAAATCATCGTCGCCGAACTCCAGCGCCACGGCTTCAGCTCAAAGTGGGCGGCCACCGGGCGCGACGGGCTGGCCCTGGCGATTGGAGGCGGCTACGACGCCATCACGCTGGATCGCATGCTGCCGGACTTTGACGGGCTGACGATTGTCAGCACCTTGCGCAGTCTTGGGATTCAGACGCCGGTCCTGATGATCAGCGCTCTTTCGGACGTGGATGAGCGCGTTCTGGGACTTCGTGCGGGCGGCGATGACTACCTGACCAAGCCCTTTTCGGCCGTCGAGATGGTCGCGCGCCTTGACGCATTGCTCAGACGCACCGCCGCAGACCCCAGCAACCCACACCTCAGTTGCGGCAACCTGCGACTGGACTTGGTGGAGCACAAGCTGACGCGCAATGACGAAGACATCCAATTGCTGCCCACCGAGTTCAAACTGCTCAATTTCCTGATGCGCAGTGCCGGCCAACTGGTCACTCGCACCATGCTGTTTGAAGGCGTCTGGGGCTATCACTTCGACCCCGGGACAAACATCATTGATGTGCACATCGGTCGGCTGCGTAAAAAGCTGGAAAGCGACAAAGACTCACCTGTGATCCATACAATACGCGGTGCCGGCTATGTCCTCGCCACCAAAAAATGAGGAATGGCGCTCGTCCGGTAGTCGATTGATCGGGTTTTACGCGGTGTTCTTCGTGGCCTGGGGAGCACTCTTTACCGGTGCGCTGTACTGGGAAATCTCCCACTATCTGGGCACGGTTGCCGAGCGTACGTTGTTGCAACGCGCCCACTACTATCAAAAGGTCGACGACTCGAACCTGCTTGCTGAGTTGGCGGCGAGTGAGGCTTACTCGACCCCCGGGATCGACGCCTACGGGTTATTTGCACCCGATGGCACCCATGTCGCCGGCGACCTGCTGAAGCTGCGCTCCAACCTGCCCGACGATGGCCAGGTTCATTACCTTGAGCGCGGCTTGAGCATTGCGTTACCCAACACAGAAACCCGAAGCAGCTATGCCTTGCTGGCACGGCGCGCCGACGGGCATATCCTGATTTTGGCACGTGACGGCGGGTCGATTTCCGCCGTGGGCGGCATTATTGAGCAGGCCCTGATGTGGGGGTTGTCATTAACCCTTATCCCCGGTTTGATTGGCTGGCGCTTACTGCGACGTCGCCCATTGCGCCGTGTCAAACGCCTGCAGCTGTGTACCGAAAGTATCGTTTCGGGCAACCTGGCTGAGCGTTTGCCGTTGTCAACACGCCGCGATGAACTGGATATGCTGGCCAACGCTGTCAACACGATGCTCGATCACATTGAGCAGTTGATGCACGAGGTGAAAAGCGTCTGCGACGGTATTGCCCATGATTTGCGCACGCCCTTGACACGCTTACGCGCACGGCTCTATCAGCTCCAGAAATTGCCGCTGGCCCGTGAACATAAGCAGACCTTGAACCAGGCGTTTGAGGAGAGCGAGTCGATCATGGTGCGCTTTCAAGGACTGCTGCGGGTCGCAGAGCTTGAGGATATTCGTCGCCGTTCTGCCTTTGCGCCCTTCCCGATCATGACGTTGTTGAAACAGGCGCATGAGTTTTACGAGCCGATGGCACTTGACCGCGCCCAAACGCTTTCGCTGGACATTCCCAGCGATTGCGCCCAGGTGTATGGCGACTCTTCGTTACTGTTCGAAGCGCTGGTCAATCTGCTCGATAACGCCATTAAATTTACCCCGGAGGGCGGCCATATCGAATTGCGGGGGAGCATCAAGGACTCAGCTGTTATTATTCAAGTCGTGGACGATGGTACCGGCATCCCTGAAGCGGACCGTACGCATGTCATTCGCCGGCTCTATCGCGGCGAGGGAAGCCAGATAAACCCAGGCCACGGCTTAGGCCTGTCATTAGTCGCCGCCATCGTGAAATTGCACGGATACACACTGGATATCCACCCTGGTGCCTCAGGCAGGGGAACACGCGTATTGATTCACTGCCCGATGTTCAGCGGTCAAGCCACGGATCGATTTGTACCTCAACATTAAATTTAACTTAATACTGGTTAATTTGAGCGCCTCTGCGCCCAGGCCTAGTTTGGCAGCACATATTGCTGACCCAAGGCCTTTTGCTTGTGAAATATCTGTTGTTGCTGCGTGTGTTAACCGTGCTCTGCGTAACACCACCGCTTCTTTGGGCGAATGCCGCTATGGCTGCCAACGCAACCCTGGGGACAATGATCCCCGCTGCGCCGAAGCTGGGCGCCGAAGCCTGGATACTCATCGACGCGGAAACGAACAGGGTCATTACCAGCCACAACAGTGATGCACGCCTACCACCGGCCAGCCTGACCAAGTTAATGACTGCGTACATCACGACGCATGAGATTAAGGCCGGCCTGATCAGCGCAGATGATGAGGTCGTCGTGAGCGAAAATGCCTGGCGAACAGGTGGATCACGGATGTTTCTCAAGCCCGGCAGCTCTGCTTCGGTTCACGATTTGCTAAACGGCGTAATCATCGACTCAGGCAATGACGCGAGCGTTGCGCTGGCCGAACATATCGCTGGAAGCGAAGCCGGGTTTGTCGGAATGATGAACTCAACCGCTTCAACACTGGGAATGCTCAACACCCACTTTATGAACGCCACCGGCCTACCGGACCCGGAGCACTATTCTTCCGCACGTGACATGGCAACCCTGGCTCGAAAAGTCATCAACGAAGGGACCACCTACTACCCTCTTTACGCCAAGAAAACCTTCACCTGGAACGGCATTCAGCAATCCAACCGCAATACGCTTTTGTGGCGTAATTCCACCTACGACGGCTTGAAGACCGGGCACACAGAGGCAGCGGGCTACTGCTTGGTCGCCTCCTCACAGCGCGATGGGCAACGTTTGATCAGCGCAGTCCTGGGCGCCAGTAGCGCCCACAAGCGCACGGCAGAAACGGAAAAGCTGATGGGGTATGGCTTTCGCTTCTACGACACCCAAACCTATAAGAAAGGTGGCGAAGTACTCTCGCAGGTCGCGCTCTGGAAAGGCATACAACCCTACGTGAATGTGGGTTTGCTTAAAGACATGACCCTCACGCTGCCCAAGAATAAAAACCGAGACGTCGAGATGCGCCTGGCGTTTGATGGCCCCATCGAAGCCCCTATCACGGCAGGCACGGTCGTCGGAAGGCTCGACCTGTTCGACGCCGAGCATAAGCTGGGGAGTCGGTCATTGGTGGTCCTTGTGGACGCAGAGCAAGGTCATTGGTGGCAACGCTGGTGGGATACCGTGCATTTGTTTTTTACCCAGACGGTCCGCAGCTGGTTCGATGAGGCCCAGGTAACGTGAATAGTGAGGAGAAGGTCATGAACTCCGATGATCTACGCAAAGAACTCGCGCTATCAAAATTCTTCGAAGGCGATTCATCCGTCAATGACGCTGTACAGGGACTGAGTCAGGCTGAAAGGAAACTGTGTATCGAATCGGCCTTTGAGCAAGAGGCCGCAAGGCTTGGGGTAGAAGTGTGGGAGCTGACGCTGACAATGATTTCGCAGTCTCCCCAAGAGTTGAAACGCCTGACCCTGGCGTTTCATCGGGAAGTGTCAGAAATAGTTGAGATGCCATGGAAGGATTACTGCACGCTGAATGGGATCACCGAGTAGCCTTTGGGCCGCACATGCATCGGCGCTTCGCGTCGCGACGGCCCTGAGTGCTGACCGTCTATCCTGGCTAAAGCCTCTCAACAGTGAACACTCAATATCTCCAGAATACCGGCGTGACGAGCACTAACACTGTCAGGATTTCCAGCCGTCCAAGTAGCATGCCTAGGGTCAGTAGCCATTTGGCGGCATCCGGCAGTGATGAGAAATTACCGGCCGGCCCAATGATTGTGCCAAGCCCAGGCCCGACGTTACACACCGCCGTAGCGGCACCGCTCAACGCCGTTGTCCAATCCAGCCCAATCAGGCTCAGGCCCAAGGCAATCAGAGCAATCGTGATGGTGAAAAAGAATGAGAACGTCAAAAGCGAACGTAAGATCTCTTCGTCGATGGGGTGGCCATTGTACTTTTTCTGAATCACGGCGCGTGGATGGATCAGTTGCTTCAAACTGCTCACCAGTAAAGTTGCCGCCACTTGAAAACGGAAGATTTTAAGACCACCCGCTGTGGAACCTGAGCAGCCCCCCACAAAGGTCAAATAGAAAAAAAGCAACACGGAGAAACTGCCCCACACGGTGTAATCGCCGACAGCGACGCCGGTGGTGGTGACAACCGATGTCACATTCACCGCCACGATACGAAATGCATCCCACCATCCGTAGTCGCTGTGAAGACAAAGCCAAGTACCTACCGCCAGCCACGCGAAGACCAAGAACCCAATAAATCCACGAACCTGGTCATCCTTCAGCAGCGCGCGCCGATGGCCGCGCAATGTCGCGACGTATAACGTAAAAGGCAGGCTACCCAGAATCATGATGGCAACTGCCACCCAGTGAATAGCAGGCTGTGTCCAATGCCCAAGCGAGGCGTCCGACGTCGAGAAACCACCGGTAGAGATCAACGACATGGCGTGATTGACGGCGTCAAATGGCGTCATCCCGGCAATCCAGAGCGCGAGCGTTCCGCCCCCCGTGAGTCCCAGATAGAGAAAAAGAATGTATTTGGCTGCCACATGGGAGCGCGGCGTCACTTTTTCCGACCAGTCTGAAGACTCTGTCTGGAACAGCCGCATGCCCCCTACTCGCAGCAGCGGAAGAATCGCCACGGCCATGCCGATAAAACCGATCCCACCCAGCCAGTGAAGCATCGATCGCCAGATCAACAGCCCCGGCGAGGCGGTGTCCAAACCACTCAACACCGTTGAGCCGGTGGTTGTAATGCCAGACATCGTTTCAAAAAAAGCGTCGGTGTAACTGATGTGACTGATAAACACCATTGGCAACGCCGCGAAGATACACACCACCACCCAACTGCCGGTCGTCAGTAGGTACATGTCCCTTGGGCGAAGTTGAGCGGTCTCTGGGCGCCCTCGCATGACCAGCAACAGGCCGCAGATGAACGTAATCAAGCTGGACCAAAGAAAGGCGGACAGATCGTCGCTGCGCTCATAGACCACCAAGGTGATCATGGGGATGGCCATGCTGATGGCCAACGTAATCAGAAACAGACCTAAGACAAAGCCGATGAGTCGTATTGCCGCGTGGGACATAAACAATAACCTGGCAAATTAGCGCCGCGCAGTATCGCGGCGCCAAAACGTCTCCACCCGTAAATTTCTCGTAAATTTTTTAGGGCCGACGGGTCGCTTCGTCAACCTTAGCCTATTCCAAAGACTGCGCGGTTTTGGCAATGCGTTCTTGGGTCATCACCAATGCGTGATCGGGTAGGCGATCCAACGGCAGTAATAACCAACGACACCGCTGCTGGCCGATTCAACGCAGCACCTCCCCGAGGTTATATAAAACCCTGCCAACGGGAACTGATACCCCCTCGAGCTCAGGAAACAGACCATGGCGAACATCGCCAGGGAGTAAGGCGAGTAAACGGTTCTGCTGGGGGGTTGGCGTCTCCGACATATTCAGTAACCTTTTTTTCGGCACCCTTGACACGGTGCGGAGCACGCGAGTTCAGCGGCCAGGCAACGCCGACTTGAGCGTGCGCTCTACGCCAATACGGCATACCCCCACGTTAGCGGCCTGAGAGGCGCTTGAGTAGCCTCGGAAACTGCCTACAGACAAGCATGGGCGGTATGACTGGGCGGATACCAGGAGGCCCGTGCGCCCCCAGAGTCTGGCCCGTTCTAAAGCCGCAGATGTCGCGCAGGGGCAAAAGGTGCGAAAACTACTCAGTGGCGCTTTCCATTGTCACGCTGACGCGCCTGCACCCAGTGATGTTTTTTTGCCTAGACTGGACGCTTAGCCGTATAACCAAATGCGCGTCAGAGCACAGGCCGCACAAAAACTAAAATAAGAGGAATCCCCCAAAATGTTCAAATCCATCTGCAAGGCACTCGCCTGCACGGTTGCTCTAGGGAGCATGAGTGCAGTCATGGCAGCTGATCCAATCATCATCAAGTTCTCACACGTCGTCGCCGACCATACGCCCAAAGGCCAAGGCGCACTGCTGTTCAAGAAACTGGTAGAGGAACGCTTACCCGGCAAGGTCAAGGTCGAGGTGTATTCCAACTCATCGTTGTTTGGTGACGGCAAAGAGATGGAAGCCCTGTTGTTGGGGGATGTGCAGTTAATTGCGCCGTCACTGGCCAAGTTCGAACAGTACACAAAGACCCTGCAACTGTATGACCTGCCCTTTCTGTTTGATGACATCGCTGCGGTTGACCGCTTCCAGATGAGCCCGCAGGGCCAGGGGCTGCTTAAGTCCATGGAGAGTAAAAACATCACCGGCCTGGCCTATTGGCACAATGGGATGAAGCAGTTGTCGGCCAACAAACCGCTGCGTGTTCCTGGGGATGCCCGCGGCCTGAAGTTTCGGGTGCAGGCCTCTGCCGTGCTTGAGGAGCAGTTCAAGGCCCTGCGCGCCAACCCGCGCAAAATGAGCTTTGCCGAGGTGTATCAGGGCTTGCAAACCGGTGTGGTCAACGGTGCAGAAAACCCTTACTCGAACATCTACAGCCAGAAAATGCATGAGGTGCAGAAATACATCACCGAATCCAACCATGGTGTGCTCGATTACATGCTGATCACCAACACCAAGTTCTGGAATGGCCTGCCGCCGGACATTCGCAGTGAACTGGACAAGATTATTGTGCAGGTGACCGCGCAGGTTAACAAAGATGCCGAGCAGCTCAATCAGGACGCCAAGCAAAGCATCATTGCCGCCAAAACCACCGAAATCATTACCCTGACACCTGAACAACGCGAACAATGGCGCGTCGCGATGAAACCCGTCTGGAAAAAATTCGAAGCCGATATCGGCCCTGAGCTGATCACCGCAGCCGAAGCCGCCAACAAGGCTCAATGACCGGGAGGCAGGTGTTGCCGACGTGGTAGCACCTGCCAGTCATCACGATACGGGAGATGCCATCCATGCAGGCCTTTCGGCGCATCTGGGAACACTTTGAGGAAGGCTTCATTGTCTTCCTTTTGGCCGCGATGACATTGGTAACGTTCGTCTACGTCATTCTCAACAATCTCTATACGCTTTTCTACCGGCTTGCCGATAACTGGGAAGGCGCCAGCAACCTATTGTTCACCATCGGCGATGGCGTCATGAGCATGGCTCAAGCCATGACCTGGAGCACCTCACTCACCAAGGCGCTGTTCGGCTGGCTGATCTTCTTCGGCCTGTCCTATGGCGTGCGCACCGCCGGGCATATTGGCGTTGACGCGCTGGTAAAGCTGGCGAGTAAACCCGTCCAACGGCTCATTGGGATCTTGGCCTGTCTTTGCTGCCTGCTCTATGCCGGCCTGTTCAGCGTGGCCAGCTTCGAGTGGATTCATACCTTGATGTCGGCGGGAATAGGCGCCGAGGACCTTGGCCATTTCGGGATCATGCAATGGCAC
The DNA here is from genome assembly GCF_963970695.1 of Pseudomonas sp. EL_65y_Pfl1_R83. Lineage (NCBI taxonomy): Bacteria > Pseudomonadati > Pseudomonadota > Gammaproteobacteria > Pseudomonadales > Pseudomonadaceae > Pseudomonas > Pseudomonas sp. EL_65y_Pfl1_R83. Next base: position 219,391 of record NZ_CAXAQI010000004.1, read on the forward strand.
ATAGGGCTGATTGTCCCTGTGGGTTTTGCATTGGTATTCATCCGTTTCGCTGAAATTTTCGTGCGCATCCTGCTGCACCGCCAAACCGGTCTCGGCCTGGCCGATGAAGCCGCCGACGTGATGAAACTGACCGAACACGAGGACAATAAACCATGACCATTGCCTTCCTGTTCGCGGCACTCTTCGCATTGATGTTCATTGGTGTGCCCATTGCCATTTCCTTGGGCCTGGCGGGCTCGCTGACCCTTGTATTTTTCAGCCCGGACTCCGTTCGCTCCCTGGCCATAAAGTTGTTTGAAACATCAGAGCACTACACCCTGCTGGCGATTCCGTTTTTCTTGCTTGCGGGCGCCTTCATGACCACCGGCGGCGTCGCACGCCGGCTGATCGACTTTGCCAACGCCTGCGTCGGCCATATCCGTGGGGGGTTGGCCATCGCCGCCGTAATGGCCTGCATGCTGTTTGCAGCCCTCTCCGGCTCCAGCCCCGCAACGGTTGCGGCGGTGGGTTCGATCGCGATTGCCGGCATGGTGCGCTCTGGTTACCCGCAGGCATTCGGCGCGGGAATCGTCTGTAACGCGGGCACACTGGGTATCCTGATACCGCCCTCAATCGTGATGGTGGTGTATGCCGCCGCCACCGAGACATCCGTTGGCAAGCTGTTCATGGCCGGCGTCATACCTGGCCTGTTGCTGGGGATAACGCTGATGGTGGCAATCTACATCGTCGCCGTTAAGAAAAACTTGCCGGCCCTGCCACGCGCAACCCTGCGTGAGTTTCTGAGTGCTGCGCGTAAAGCCGTCTGGGGATTGCTGTTGATGCTGATCATCCTGGGTGGCATTTACACCGGGATGTTCACGCCGACGGAAGCCGCTGCCGTGGCGGCCGTGTATTCGGCGTTCATCGCCTTGTTCGTCTACAAGGATCTGACGTTTCGCGAGACACCTAAAGTGCTGCTGGACGCTGCCAAGCTGAGCATCATGCTGATGTTCATCATTGCCAACGCCATGCTCTTCGCTCACGTATTAACCACCGAGCAGTTACCCCAACAAATCACGGCCTGGGTGATCGAGGCGGGGCTGACACCGGTGACCTTCCTGCTGGTGGTGAACATCGTCTTGTTGGTGGCAGGTGCCTTTATGGAGCCCTCGGCCATTATCCTGATCCTGGCGCCGATCCTTTTCCCGATCGCCATGAAGCTGGGTATCGACCCGATTCACCTTGGGATCATCATGGTGGTCAATCTGGAGATCGGTTTGATCACGCCCCCGGTCGGTCTGAACTTGTTCGTGACGTCCGCGGTGACGGGCATGTCAGTGCCTGCCACCATCAAGGCAGCCATGCCCTGGCTGGTGCTCTTGCTGCTGTTCCTGGTGCTGATTACCTATGTACCCTGGATTACCCTGGCACTGCCCAACTGGCTGGGCATGAATTAATGCCCGCCCGCCCCAATCAGTCATCCTCCTCGCAGCGCCCTGAAAGGAAATCGCTATGATCGATATGAGCCACTTCACGCCGCTGAGTGCATGGGTCGGTGGCCTATTGATCGGCTCGGGCGCCGTGCTGTTGATACTGTTCAACGGTCGCATCGCCGGCATCAGCGGCATCGTCGGCGGCCTGCTACGCCCGGTGACCGGGGACGTGGCCTGGCGAACGGCATTTGTGCTGGGGCTGCTGATGGCACCCGTGGCTTACCAACTTATCGCGCCATTGCCTGCGGTGCAGATCGACGCCGGTTATCCACTCGTGATCCTTGCCGGCCTGCTGGTCGGTATTGGCACGCGCTATGGGGCTGGGTGCACCAGTGGTCACGGTGTGTGTGGCCTGTCGCGTTTATCCCCGCGCTCCGTGGTCGCCACACTCGTGTTCATGAGCGCGGGTTTCATCACCGTTTATGTCGTTGGCCATCTCCTGGGAGGCCTTTGAACATGCCGCTTTTTTATGCGTGGGTTGCCGGTTTGGTGTTCGGCATCGGCTTGCTGGTTTCCGGAATGACAAACCCGGCCAAAGTCATAGGTTTCCTCGACGTGAGCGGACGCTGGGATCCCTCACTGGCCTTTGTCATGGGCGGCGCCATTGCGGTGGCGGCAGTCGGTTTCAAATTCGCAAGAACGCGAACCCGATCGCTGCTGGGGCTGCCGATGAACCTGCCCACCGCTCGAAATATTGATCGGCGCCTGGTCATGGGTAGCCTTCTATTCGGCGTCGGTTGGGGCGTGGCGGGTATTTGTCCGGGGCCGGCCTTGGTGCTGCTAGGCTCGGGCATTCCTGAAGGTGTGGTTTTTGTCATCGCCATGTTAGCCGGCATGGGACTCTTTGAATGGCTCGAGCGACGCAGACGTCGTGGAGCGTCGATCAGCGCCAGCGTAGATAAAGCCAACTGAATCAGCTTCGCCTTGGACAAATCGCTGTCTGTCGACCTCGACTGTGCTTCGATCAAGGCCTCTGCGCCGAATGAATCGTCACAACAGTTCAACCGGGAACGCGAGAATAGACCTGTGCCAGGTGGCCGCTGAACAGCATCCACAGCGCTAATACGCCAAGGACGACAAGCAGCACGGCAACAATCATCTCGAGCCTTTTGAACACAGGCTCAGTCGGCGAGTGCTCTTTGCGTGCCCAGATAAACACCCCGTTGCCTATGGCAAAGAACATGGCGCCGGCGAGCATGTATTCAAGGCCAGCGGCATAAACAAGCCAACACCCATAGACCGTACCCAACACACTGCTAACCAACGCCGTGGTTTTACCGAGCTTTGCGGTCGTCGGGTAACTGCCATTCGCGATGATTTTCCACAAGAAGCCCGTGGCGCCGATGTAGGCCGGCAATATCATCACGCCAGTGATGGAGAGCATCACGTTCCACGCGTTGTTCGAGAAGAACATCAGAATCATCGCCGCCTGCATGACGAAGGTGGAAACCCACAGCGAGACCGACGCATAGCCCTGTTTGTTAGTCATGGCGAACGCCTGGGGAAATGTCCCGTCCTTGGCCGCAGCCCAGGGTAGTTCAGCGACAAGCAGGGTCCATACCAGGCCGCCGATGTTTATGGTCTTGCACCCCATGCCGGGCGCGGTGGTTGGACGTGGTACACAGGCTCGGCCGGCTGGATGTAGCGCCTTGGTATGGAGTCGCCGTTAGGCCTGTTCACCCCGACACCGGCTTTCGCCACACCCGCTACATCGCCGTAGCCGTAGCCGTAGCCGTAGCCGTAGCCGTAGCCGTAGCCGTAGCCGTAGCCGAACCGACCCTGGCGCGCTTCAATATGCGTTCCAACTGGGGGATCTTCGAGGGCCAGAGATCGAGCCCATCGACAAACCGGTGTGGTGCCTCGATCGGGCCAACCATCACGACGGCGAACTCGATGCCAACGGCATAGCGCAGAACGCGGCCTGCTACAAAAACCAACCGCCCGGATTTGGCGTTGTGAGCCGCGCCTGGGCGCCACGTTTGCCGCTCGCCGCAGCCTATGACGAAACCTGGACGCGGGAGCGTTCGCCAGGGTTGCCGCCGGATGCTGATTACCCTACGCACAGCGACGAATATAAAAATGCACAAACAAAAACGCCGACCATTTCTGATCGGCGTTTTCGTTAAAGTGGGTCGCGGGTTTGGCAGAGCATTCATTGATGATTACACCTAACTGAAGTCGGTGGAGACTCGCTAGTGAGGTCGGATTTAATGAGCAAATCAAATCAGCCGGCAGGCCTTTCGCTTCTGCCATCGGCGCACGAAACCACTCCAACTCAATGGATCCATTAAAATATATTTTGTCGATAATCGCCCAAAACAACCTGAAATTACTGATTTACATATTGACTCGCAGCAGCTCCAGAAATTTAATGGATCCACTAAATAAGAATAATACCTCGCCTGGAGAGTTGCTATGTACCCCAAGAACACTTGGTATGTCGCCTGCACACCCGATGAAATCGCTCATAAACCTCTGGGTCGGCAGATCTGCGGTGAAAAAATGGTGTTTTATCGGGGCCTGGAAGGCGTCGTGGCTGTCGAGGATTTCTGCCCCCATCGTGGCGCGCCGCTCTCGCTGGGCTATGTCGAAAACGGCAACCTGGTCTGTGGGTATCACGGCCTGGTCATGGGGAGCGACGGCAAGACGGTGGAAATGCCGGGCCAGCGGGTGCGCGGTTTTCCGTGCAACAAGACATTTGCGGTGGTGGAACGCTACGGCTTCATCTGGGTGTGGCCCGGCGATCAGGCCCAGGCGGACCCCGCGCTGATTCATCATCTTGAATGGGCCGTGAGCGATCAGTGGGCCTACGGCGGCGGGCTCTTTGATATCCAGTGCGATTACCGCTTGATGATCGACAACCTGATGGACCTGACCCACGAAACCTACGTCCACGCCTCCAGCATCGGCCAAAAGGAAATCGATCAAGCCCCACCCGTCACCACGGTTGAAGGCGACGAAGTCGTTACCGCCCGGCACATGGAAAACATCATGGCTCCGCCGTTCTGGCGCATGGCCCTGCGCGGCAACAACCTTGCCGAGGACGTGCCGGTGGACCGCTGGCAGATCTGTCGCTTCACCCCGCCCAGCCATGTGCTGATCGAAGTCGGCGTGGCCCACGCCGGCAAGGGCGGCTACCACGCAGCGCCCGAACACAAGGCTGCAAGCATCGTGGTCGACTTCATCACCCCGCAAACCGAGACATCAATCTGGTATTTCTGGGGCATGGCGCGCAACTTCAACCCTCACGATGAAGCGCTGACCGCCAGCATTCGCGAGGGCCAGGGGAAGATTTTCAGCGAAGACCTGGAGATGCTCGAACGTCAGCAGCAGAACCTGCTGGCCCACCCGCAACGCAACCTGCTCAAGTTGAATATCGATGCTGGCGGCGTGCAGTCGCGCAAGATCCTTGAGCGACTGATTGCCAAGGAACGCGCCCTCGAACCGCAACTGATCACGACCACCACCGCCTGAACGGCGCGACACTCTGCGAGGACCGAACATGATCGATGTGGTGGTGGTATCCCGTAATAACGAAACCCAGGACATTTGCAGCTATGAACTGGCCAGGGTCGATGGCCAGCCGCTGCCAGCCTTCAGTGCCGGCGCGCACATTGACGTGCATCTGCCGGATGGGCTGGTGCGCCAGTATTCGCTGTGCAATCACCCCGAGGAGCGTCATCGCTATCTGATCGGCGTACTCAACGACCCGGCTTCTCGCGGCGGCTCGCGCAGCTTGCACGAGCAAGTACACGAGGGCACCCGCCTGACGATCAGCGAACCACGCAATCTGTTCTCCCTGGCCCATGAAGCACGCCGTAGCCTGTTGTTCGCCGGCGGCATCGGCATCACCCCGATCCTGTGCATGGCCGAGCGCTTGGCCCATGCAGGTGCCGACTTCGACCTGCATTATTGTGCCCGCGCCAGTGAGCGAGCGGCATTTGTACAACGACTCAAGGCGTCGCCGTTTGCCGAGCGGGTGTTCCTGCATTTCGATGAGCAGCCGCACACGGCCTTGAATGCTGCCGAGGTGCTGGCGGCGCCCGCAGACGATGTGCACCTGTATGTATGCGGCCCTGGCGGCTTCATGCAGCATGTACTCGACAGCGCACGCGCACAGGGCTGGCAGGAAGACTGCCTGCACCGCGAATACTTTAGCGCGGCACCGGTGGATAACAGCCTCGACGGGAGCTTTTCGGTGAAGCTCGGCAGCAGCGGCCAGGTCTTCGAAATCCCCGCCGAAAAGACCGTAGTCCAGGTCCTGGAAAGCCACGGTATCGAGATTGCCGTGTCCTGCGAACAGGGGATTTGCGGCACCTGCCTGACCCGTGTGCTGGAGGGCATACCTGAGCACCGCGACCTGTTCCTCACCGAGCAGGAACAGGCGCTGAATGATCAGTTCACGCCCTGCTGTTCACGCTCGAGGACCCCGCTGCTGGTGCTCGATATCTGACAGGTGTCACGACGCGGGCAAAATCACCTTCATGCGCGCGTCGGCGGTGGCTGAACTGAAGATCTCGGCATAACGCAACGTCGCATTGGCGTGCTCGCGCATGATGGCTTCGGCGCGCGCGCCCTGGCGATTGACCAGGGCGTCAAACACCGAATGGTGCTGCATGTGGGCATAGTTGAAGCGCCGGTATTCACGGGCCATGTCCTCGCGATCCACCGCCAGCGCGGTCACCGATGCGAATGGCAGGTGATCATTGCGAGCCAGCGCATCCGCGATCGCCGGGTTGTGGCTGCCTTCGACGATGACCTGGTGAAAGCGCATGTTCAGGTCGTGGTAAACCTCAAGGTCATCTTCAGTCACGTAGCCTTTGTCGAACAGTTGGTCGCCTTCCACCAGGCAGCGCTCCAGCGCCGCACGCGCCGCATCCGACAGGCCATGCTCGGCGGCTTGCCGCGCAGCCAGGCCTTCCAGCACACCGCGCACTTCGACGGCGCCAGCAATGTCACTGGGGCTGACCGAGCGCACCTGATAGCCGCGCCCGCCAAACGGCACCAGCAGCCCTTCCTGCTCAAGGGTACGAAATGCCATGCGCACCGGCATGCGCGACACTCCAAAACGTTGCGCCGTAGGGATTTCCATCAGGCGCTCCCCCGCCACCAACTCCCCGCTGGCAATCATCTTGCGCAGTGCAACCAGCACCAATTGACCGGGCTTACTCATCCAGGCAACTTCCAGAAAACATGGCCGGCCATAGTACCGCAAGCATCCGATCCCGTCAGACGAACGCCAGCGCGGCGCGGGCACCCTCTATGGCACCCAGGTGGTGCGCCAGCCGCGACGGCAGGTAATCGAAAAAGAACCCGGCGCTGTGCAGCTTGGCAGCACGCAACGGATCGTCTTCGGGCAATGCCCTGGAGACACGCGCAGCCCGCGCCCAGGCAAAGGCCAGTAACGCCACGCCACATAGCTGGAGGAAATCCGGCGCAGCCCGATAGGGGTATTCACTGTCTTCCTGCGAGCGTTCACGCAGGGCAGTCACCACACCGGCCAGCGAGTCGCACAGACTGCCCAATGCACGGGAGAACCCTGCACACTCGACATACTGCAAGCCCTGCCCGGCCTCGGCACGCAACTCGGCCAGCAGCAGGCCAAAGGCTCGACCTTCATCCCCCAGCACTTTGCGCAGCAACAAGTCATTCGCCTGGATCTCGTTACTGCCCTCGTAGATCATCGCGATGCGGCTGTCCCGCAGGGTTTGCTCGATGGCGAACTCGGTGACGTAGCCGTAACCGCCAAACACCTGCAACGCATTGCTCGCCTGGCGAAAGCCCTGTTCGGTGAAAAACGCCTTGATGATGGGTGTCAGCAAAGGCGCCAAACGGGCGGCCGACAAGTCCTGGCCATGCTCGGCCTGATCAAGCAGGTGCGCCGCCCAATAGCCGATGGCGCGCATACCCTCGCTGGTGGTGCGCAGCTCCAGCAACACGCGGCGCATGGCCGGGTGATAACGGATCGGGTCAGCGGCCTGGGCTGCCACGCCTTCGGGCCTTGACGGTGCACGCATCTGCACACGCTCGGCGGCGTACTGCCGAGCATTCTGCCAAGCTGCCTCGACATGACCCAGGCCTTGCAGGCCGACATGCAGGCGCGCCGAATTCATCATCACGAACATCGCCGCGAGGCCCTGATTGGCCTCGCCGATCAGCCAGCCCTGGGCGGCGTCGAATACCAGGGAGCAGGTGGCGCTGCCCTTGATGCCCATCTTGTGTTCGATGCCGTCGCAGTGCACGCCATTGGCACGGCCGTCGTCCAGTTGCTTGGGCACCAGGAACAGTGAAAGGCCGCGACTGCCCGGCGGCGCATTGGGCAAACGCGCCAGCACCAGGTGCAGGATATTGGCCGTGAGGTCGTGCTCACCGCCGGAGATAAACAGCTTGCTGCCGCTGAGGCGATAACTGCCATCCGCCTGGGGCTGCGCGCGACAGCGCAGCAAGCCGACATCGCTGCCGGCCTGAGGCTCGGTCAGGCACATGGTGGGCAAGGCCTGGCCACTGACAATCTCGGGCAGGTAGCGTGCCTGCAGCCAGGGAGCGGCGTGGGTCTTGAGGCACAGGTAGGCGCCATGGGCGATCCCGGTGTACATGGCCCAGGCGTGGTTGCTGGCGTAGAGCATCTCTTGCAGCGCCGCATCGAGTAGTTGCGGCAAGCCCTGCCCGCCCTGCTCCTCAGCGCACGCCAGCGCCGGCCAGCCACCGTCGACATAGGCGCGATAGGCCTCGACGAAGCCGTCCGGGGTGCTGACCCGGCCCGCCTGCCAGCGGCAGCCCTGGCGATCACCGCTGCTGTTCAACGGTGCCAATACGCCCTGACTGAAGCGTGCCGCCTCCTCCAGCACCTGTAGCGCCAGCGGCAGGTCCAGGGCCGCGAACGCCGGGTGGCGCTGCCAGGTTTCGGGCGCCTGCAACCAGTGTTCAAGGACAAATTGCATATCGCGCAAAGGCGCCTCGTAGCTCCACATCGGGACACCTCATCGACTAAAAAAACAATCAAGCGCGGTAGACAGGGTTCTCGATCAGCAACGCCATGCCCTGCCCGCCACCCACGCACGCTGCGGCAATCCCATAGCGCAGGTTGTGCTGACGCAGTTGTCGGGCCAGGGTCATCACCAGGCGCAGGCCGGTGGCAGCCAGTGGATGCCCCAGCGCAAGCGAGCCGCCCTGGACGTTGAGGCGGGTGCTGTCCAGCTCCAGTTCATAGGCCACCGCCAGTACCTGGGCGGCCTGGGCTTCGTTGATCTCGAAGCGGCCGATGTCACCCAGGTTCAACCCGCTGCGTTGCAGCAGCAGGCGGATCGCCGGTGCCGGGCCGATGCCCATGAACTCGGGGGCCACACCGACCACCGCGCTGGCCAACAGACGCGCCAGGGCCGGACGCGTGCAGGCCGAGGCGCGCCCCACCAGTGCGGCGGCGGCGCCATCGACCACGGCGCAACTGTTGCCGGCGGTTTGTACACCGCCAGGGTGCACGGCGCGCAAGCGTGCCAGGGCTTCAAGGTCGGTGGGACGTGGGTGGCTGTCCGTGCTGACGGCACTGGCCCGACGCGCCAGGCTGATGCCCCTGGGCTGATACCCCTCAAGCTCGAACACCTGGTTGTCGACCGTGACGATTTCTTCCGCCCACACGTCGTCACGCTGCGCCTGCAACGCTCGCTGATGGCTGTCACAGGCGTGGCGGTCCACGGACTTGCGGCTCAGGCCATAACGGCGCGCCAGGTTATCGGCGGTGGCGATCATGTCCAGGCCAGGGGCCGGGTCATAAAGGGCCTCCCAGAGAAAATCCTTAAATTGCACCTCGCCGCCGAGTCGAAACCCATCCCGATGGGTGTAGGCCGCAATCGGGTTGCGCGACATGGATTCACTGGCCACACACAAGGCCAGTTGCACGCCATCCCGCAGTTGCACAGCGGCCTGGCGCAACAGCTCGAAACCGGTGGCGCAGATGCGCTGCACCCCCAGTGCCGGTACCGCTTGCGCCACACCGCTGTACAAGCCGATATGCCGTGGCAGCAAGTAGGCATCGAAGCTGGCCTGGGCCATGGAGCCGGCCAGTACGCTGTCCACTGCCTGCGGCTCAATACCCGCCCGGGCCAGTACTTCACGGCCAACCTTGATCCCCAGGTCAATGGGTGAGACCTGAGACAGTGCTCCACCCAGGTCAATCCAGGGGGTGCGCACGGCCTCGAAAATCGCCACATCGGCAAATGCCGAATACTGCCCGTTCAAGGCTTGGGCTCGGCACGCAACAGCGTGGTGTCTTCGCCGCGATACAACGCCTCGACCTTGGCGGCGCGCCATTGCAGTACCGCCCGCTGGTTGATCGAACCTTTGTCGGTGATTTCCCCACGATCGATGGACGCCGGCTCGTCGAGCAGGGCAATCCATTCCAGGCGACTGGCATTGCCGGTGGCCTCACGATTGAGGCGTTGCAACCAGTCGCCGAACCACTGGCGCACCGGCGCGCTGCCCAGCACTTGGGCGTCGCTGGCGTCGGCGTCCAGGCCCGCTAGCCGACGGCATTCGTGGAGCCTGGGGAACACCAGTGCTGCGAGGCACTCGCGGTCGGGGGCGGCAATCACCAGGTCCTGCACATAGGGCGAGCCGTCGAGCACCGCGCGATTGCGCAACGGACCAACGCTGACAAACACCCCGGAAGAGAGCTTGAAATCCTCGGCAATCCGCCCATCGAACATCAGGCCCAGTTGCGGCTGCTGAGGGTCGGCGAGCTTGATCGCATCTCCTGAACAGTAGAACCCCTGCTCGTCGAACACCTCGGCGGTTTGCTGGGGCGCCCGCCAATACCCCGGCATGATATGCGGCCCGCGAAAGCGTCCTTCGAACTTGCCATCCACCGGCACCAGGCGCACCTCGCAGCCCGGCGCGGGCAAACCGATATAACCGGCCATGGACAACGGCCCGGTGGTGAACGTGCAGGACGGTGCGGCTTCGGTCATGCCCAGCCCGGCCATCATGCGGATGCGTTCACCACAGTGCTGTTCGGCCACGCGGTCGAGGCGATCCCAGATACGTTGGGAAAGGCCGGCGGCGGCGAAGAAGAACAGTTTCATGCGCGCAAAAAAACGCTCGCGCAACTCGGCGTCCTGTTCCAGGGCGTTGACCAATTCTTCCCAGCCCTTGGGTACCGTTAAATAGGCCGTGGGCGAAACCTCCTTGAGGTTGCGCAGGGTCTCGGCAAAGCCTTGGACCGTGGGTTTGCCGTCGTCGAGGTAAAAGGTGCCGCCGTTGTAGAGCACGATGCCGACGTTATGGCTACCGCCAAACGTATGGTTCCACGGCAGCCAGTCCACCAGCACCGGCGGCTCCTCACCGAACACCGGAAACGTCTGCAACAGCATCTGCTGGTTGGCGCAGAGCATGCGCTGGGTGGTGACCACGGCCTTGGGCAATTTGGTCGAGCCCGAGGTGAAGAGAAACTTGGCGATGCTGTCAGGCCCGGTGGCCTTGAACGCCGCTTCAGCCTCTGCGCCACCCGGTGTGTGCAGCAGGCTGGCGAAGCTTATTTGGCTGCGCCCGGGCACTTGGCCGCGCACGCAGATCAGCGGGGTTTCGGCCGGCAATACGGCGTCGATCGCACGCTGGTAGGCCGGCGCATCACTGACGAACACCAGCCCGGGTTGCAGCAAGTCGCAGACATGCCGCAGCTTGGCGAAATCCTGGGACAACAACGAGTACGCGGGCGATACCGGGCAGTAGGGAATGCCGGCGTACATAGCGCCGAGGGCGACCTGCAAATGCTCGATGTCGTTGCCCGACAGCAAGGCCAGCGGCTTGTCCGCCGACAGCCCGTAACTCAGCAGGCCCTGGGCAATCGCGCGCACGCTGTCGAGCATCTCGCGGTAGCTGACACGGCGCCAATCACCGCCGGCCTGGCGTGCCGCGATAAACGTCTGCTCGGGCCGCACCCGCGCCCAATGCACCAGGCGATCGAGCAAGCGCGCCGGCAACTCGGCCAGGGGTTCCAGGGAGCGCATGTGCAACACGCCCTGCTCTTCAGTGACCGCCACCGGTGCGTGGCCGATGGAGACCTCGCGGTATCGCGGTACGGGCTGGGGTTGCGGTCGAAATTCGGAACTCACAAGGATGTCCTCCAGCAAGGCGGATCACAGCCGCCTTGTTATTGTTATGTCGCGGCGCCTGCTCAGATCGGGTAATGCCGTGGCCCGTTCTGCAAGGTCACCCAGCGCAATTGCGTGAAGTGCTCAATGGACGCCTTGCCACCAAAGCTGCCGTACCCACTGGACTTGACCCCACCAAACGGCATCTGCGCCTCGTCATGCACCGTCGGGCCGTTGATATGGCAAATACCCGACTCGACCCGCTGCGCCAGCGCCAGCGCGCGCCCGGTGTCTCGACTGAAGATCGCCGCCGACAGGCCGAACTCGGAATCGTTGGCCAGGCGCAACAAGGCTTCATCACCCTCACCACGCAGCAGTACGGCCACCGGTCCAAAGGACTCTTCGCGGTACAAGCGCATCTGTTCGGTGACACCATCGATCAGGGTCGGCTGCAGGATGCTGCCCTCCAGTTGGCCGCCTACCACCAGCCGCGCGCCCTTGGCCAGAGCATCGTCGATCAGGGCCTTGATGCGTGTGCCGGCGCTGGCGTCCACCAGGGAACCCAGCACCGAATCAGCCGCCGCTGGATCACCCGCACGCAGGGTCGCAACCTTGGCCGCCAGCTTGGCGCTGAACGCATCGGCGACCTTGGCATCGACGATCAGGCGTTCGGTGGACATGCAAATCTGGCCCTGGTTGAAATAGGCGCCAAAAGCCGCCGCCGCCACAGCAGCGTCAAGATCGGCATCGTCGAGCACCAGCAACGGCGCCTTGCCACCCAGTTCCAGCAACGCCGGCTTGAGGTGACGCGCCGAGAGCTCGCCGACAATGCGCCCGACATGGGTCGAGCCGGTGAAGTTGACCCGCCGCACCGCCGGGTTGGCGATCAGCCGCTCGACAATCGCGGCGGCATCCGCCGGGGCATTGCTGATGACATTGACCACACCATCGCCCAGGCCTGCGTCTTGCAATACCTGGCCCATCAGGCGGTGCACCGCCGGGCTTAATTCCGAGGCCTTGAGCACCACGGTATTACCGCAGGCCAGCGGCATGGCGATGGCGCGAGTGGCGAGGATGACCGGAGCGTTCCACGGCGCGATGCCCAGCACCACACCGCAAGGTTGACGCAAGGCCATGGCGAAACTGCCGGGGACATCGGAGGGGATCACCTCCCCCGTGATCTGGGTGGTCATCGACGCCGCTTCGCGCAGCATATTGGCCGCCAGGCGCACATTGAAGCCATACCAGTTGGGCATGGCGCCGGTCTCGCCGGCGGCAGCGATGAATTCGCTGCTGCGCGCCTGCAATTGCTCGGCAGCGTTGAGCAAGCGGGTGCGGCGTTCGTTGGGCGCCAGCGCCGCCCACGCGGGGAACGCGGCGTGAGCGGCGGCGACGGCGGCGTCGGCATCTTCCAGGGTCGCGGCGGCCACCCGAGAGACCACTTCACCGGTCACCGGGTTGCGACGTTCGAAGGTTCGACCGTCACGGGCGTGGCACGACTGGCCGCCGATCAACAGGGGCACGTCCAGCATGGTGATTCCTCTTTATTGTCTTTATCGGGAATACGTTCAAGCAGAGTACAACGGCGCGGCCAGGCGGCCGCGCCCTTCAGCGTTTATACGCCTGCAGGCCAGGCTTGATGCTCTTGTCGTCGAGGAACTGCTTCATGCCCTGCTCGCGACCGCCTTCGGTGTCGAGCAGGCGCGACTGATCGAGCTTGGCGTAGAGGTAATCCTCGTTCTGCTCCCAGGTCAGTTCGCGGCAACGCTTGAAGCCATGCTTGGCGGCACGCAGCACCACCGGGTTTTTCTCCAGCAGGTTACGCGCCAGCTCGATGGTCACTTCGCGCAGTTGAGCCAGCGGCACGCTTTCGTTGACCAGGCCCATTTCGGCGGCTTTCTGCCCGCCAAAGGTCTTGCCGGTCATGATGTAGTACAGCGATTGACGATGGCCCACGGTATCGGCCATGGCCTTGCTCACCAGGTTGCCCGGCGGGATACCCCAGTTGATTTCCGAGAGGCCGAAGGTCGCTTCGTCGGCGCAGATTGCCAGGTCACAGGCCACCAGCGGGCTGAAGCCACCGCCGAAGCACCAGCCATTGACCATGGCGATGGTCGGCTTGGCGTACATGCGCAGCAGTTTCCATTGCCATTGCGAGGCTTCGCGGCGGATTTTTTCCTGGAGGATTTCCGGGCCGGCATCCACCTCGCGAAAGTATTCCTTGAGGTCCATGCCGGCGGTCCAGGCTTCCCCGGCGCCGGTCAGTACCAGCACGCCGGCGGCAGGGTCCTGCTCCAGGGTTTCCAGGACGTCGATCATTTCCCGGTTCAGGGTCGGACTCATGGCGTTGCGTTTTTCCGGACGATTGAGAATGACCCAGGCAATGCCTTCTTCGATCTCAACCTTGACAGTGGTCCAACGGCCTTCGTAATTGCTCATGGCGGTACGCTCTTGTTCTGGGTGTGAAGATGATTCGAAATTAAACCGCAAATATAGTTATGTCAATTAACTATTAATTTGAATAACCAATATTTCACGTGATTAAACCCCTTACATTGCAGGCGCCGTAAAAACCCGGCGTAGCCATAGCCCGCCAATACCGGCAAACTAGATAGCCTTCTTAACCTCCACCTTCTGAGGATTGCACTGCCAATGGCCAAGCCTTCCAACATCGCCACCGCCAGCCAGGGCCTGCCCGACAACGATGAGGGACGGCCGCCGCTGGATTCAGCCCTGGACGATCTGATCGGTTACGCCATGCGCCGCGCCCAGCTCAAGCTGTTCCAGAACCTGATCGGTCGGTTATCGGACCACGACCTGCGCCCTGCGCAGTTCTCGGCCCTGGCGATCATCGAGCAGAACCCCGGGATGATGCAGGCCGACCTGGCACGTGCCCTGGCCATCGAGCCACCCCAGGTGGTGCCGTTGCTGAACAAGCTGGAAAGCCGCGCCCTTGCCGTGCGGGTACGCTGCAAGCCGGACAAGCGCTCCTACGGGATCTTCCTCAGCAAGACCGGCGAAGCCCTGCTCAAAGAGCTCAAGGCAATCGCCGCACAGAGCGACCTGGACGCCACCGCCGCCCTCGACGGCCAGGAGCGTGAAGCGCTGCTGCGCTTGCTGAAGAAGGTCTATCAGGACTGATCGGCTTACCAGAGCGCCACGGTGTAGAGCACCAGGAAACGGGTCTGGTTTTCATCGCGAAAAGCCGCGCCGCTCGGGAAGTCATTGCGGTAGATCGACTTGCGCGCCATAAACCCGACGTCCTTAAACGGGCCGCTCTGAATCACATACCCCAGTTCCATCTGAAACTCGCGCTCCTTGCGATCCTCGGCATTCAAAGCCGCCAGTTCGATATGGTCGCCACGCACATACCGCAGCCGAGCCTTCAGCCCCGGCACACCCGATGCGGCGAAGTCATAGTCGTAGATGGCTTGCCAGGTGCGCTCCTTGGCGTTGAGAAAGTCTGAACTCATGGTCAGTTCGCTCATGCCCATCAACTCTGTTCCCGAGATATAGGGCGTGGCCGTCTCCCCGCTTGAGTGCATGTAGCCAAGGCTGACGCGATGGCCGCCCAGGCGGTAGCCAAACAAGGCCGAGAGGTTGCGGTTATCGACGTTGCCCGCCTTGGCACTGCCATCCTCACGGCTGAAAAAACTGCGCAGGTCGCTGGTAAGCACGCCATCGCCTACCGGCAGGTTGTGCAGCAGCGCCAGGGTGTCCTGCTGGTAGAGGTCCGCGATCTGCGAATGGTAGGCGCGCAGGCTGAAATCTTTATTGACCTGGTAATCACCGCCCACGTAAGCCAGGTGCGACGTGGTGGCGGTGGCGTTGAAACGCCGGTTGGGTGAGGCGACAGTCATGGATTGGTAGTCGGTGGAGTCGCGTTTGTTGATGCGGTCGATGTAGCCGGTGTTGAGGGTCAGCCCATCGATGTCCTTGGAGCTCAAGGTGGTGCCGCGAAAGGTTTGCGGCAGCAGGCGCGACGGGCTGGCAAAGGCGAACGGCAGGAAGATCGACACATCGCCGGCCTTCACCGTGGTTTGCGCAAACCGCAGCTTGGCGGTCGGGGCCAGGCGCGAGTACTCATCGGCGGCGCGCTTGTCGCTGGCCGACACCGGCAACAATTCGGTACCGCTGCGGTCCGGCGAAGAGTCGAGCTTGACCCCCATTAACCCGCGTACATCCAGGCCAAAGCCCACTGGGCCAGGGGTGTAACCCGATTCCAGGTTGAGGATGAATGCCTGGGCCCATTCCCGCGCGGCGGTCTTCGCACCGTCGTCCTTGTAGTCACGGTCCAGGTAGTAATTGCGCAAGGTCAGGGTGCCGTGGCTGTCGTCGATAAAGCCTGCAGCCCACAGCGAACCGGGCAGCACGCTCAAGGCCAGCAAAGCCATCAGCCGGCGTGGAGTGTTGTTCGACACACAGGAGACAGACGCCGCTGCAACGGCGTCCTCCATAGGGAGTTCTGGCATGTTCGATGTCCATTTTTGTTGTTTTTTTGGGTTGGCACACGCTCGGCCTTGTCAGCCTCGCGAGCCAAGAATGGAAACAGCCGACGGCACTCGTCAACTGCACATGACCGATAATCGAACATTAATAAAACTATCTATTTTTTGGCAAAACCCATATCGATATCTCAATTGATTGAATTAAATGACTTTATTCTGTTTTTTTGCGGACTTTATTCCACGATTCATTTTTTAGTTATATTTGTTATCTTAATATCCAGCAGCCACTCAAGCTCGCCACCACAACAAAAACAACAATGAGGTTTGCCATGAACAGTCCATCGCGTCGTTCGACGCTGACTATTGCGTTGTGCTTTATCGTTGCGCTGATCGAAGGGTTCGATCTGCAAGCCGCCGGCACCGCCGCTGCGGGGTTACGTCAAACCTTCGCCCTGGATCCGAAGATGCTCGGCTGGGTGTTCAGCGTCGGAATCATCGGGCTGCTGCCGGGGGCGTTCTTCGGCGGCTGGGTTGCCGACCGGATCGGGCGCAAGAAAATCCTGGTCAGCGCGGTGCTGCTGTTCGGGCTGTTTTCCCTGAGCACCGCCTTTGTCGACAGCTACTCAAGCTTGTTGCTGGTGCGTTTCCTCACCGGCCTGGGCCTGGGCGCCGCGTTGCCCAACCTGATCGCCCTGTGCGCCGAAGCGGTGACCGAGCGCAACCGGGGCACGGCCATCAGCGTGATGTACTGCGGGGTGCCGCTGGGGGGAGCATTGGCCGCGGTAGTGGCGATGTTTTCCAGTGAGCACTGGCAGACCACGTTTATCATCGGCGGCCTGGCGCCCTTGCTGGCCGTGCCGTTGATGATCCTGCTGCTGCCTGAATCCAGCGCCTTTCGCCAACAACTCGACCACACGCACGGCGCCCGCCCCTCCACCGGCCAGGCGCTGTTCGGCGAGGGCCGCGCCCGCACCACACTGGCCTTGTGGCTCAGCTACTTCTTCACCCTGACCGTGATGTACATGCTGCTTAACTGGCTGCCGTCGCTGTTGCTGGAACAGGGTTTCAGCAAACCCCAGGCGGGCATGGTGCAGATGCTCTTCAATATCGGCGGCGCCCTGGGTTCGCTGCTCGGCGGCGTGTTGCTGGACCGCTGCAATGCCCTCAAAGTGGTGCTGTCGGTGTATGCCGGGTTGCTGGCGGCGCTGGCCGGGGTGGGGTTGTCGGTGGGCATCGTGCCCATGGCCTTCGCCGGCTTTGCCGCCGGCTTGTTCGTGATGGCTGCGCAGTTGGTGCTGTACGCCTCGGCACCGCCCTCCTACCCCACGTCGGTGCGTGCCACCGGCGTCGGTGCCGCCGTGGCCGTTGGCCGCCTGGGTTCGGTGGCCGGGCCCCTGGCGGCTGGGCAACTCCTCGCCGCCGGCGCCGGCACCGCGGGGGTACTGCTGGCGACGTCCCCCGGGGTGGTGATTGCCGCACTGACCATCATCAGCGTGATGGTGCGTAAGGCGCCAACTAGAACTTATGCAGCCAATTGAGCACCAGTTTGTTGCCCTCGGTGCGGTTTTCCGCCTGCTGTTCAAAGTAAGCGTTTACCGATAGCACATCTTCCTTGCTGAACGCATAGATCAGGCCTGGGCCAATGGCCCAGACCTTCTCCCGGCGCCCGCTCACGGCGTGTCCATCGACCTGGGTGTCGGTGATTTGCTTCAACCAATAGCCGTTGACCCCCACGCTCAGTTGCTGGCTCAAGGCATATTGCAGCGTCAGGTTGGCATGCAATGCCTGGCCGGCCTGGGTATCGGAAACATCCCCAAAGCCTGCCTGCGGATCATCATTCTTGCCATTCCACAGGTACATGAAGCGTCCGCTCGCCGACCATTTCGGGCTGAACCAGTACGTCGCCGCGTAATACGGGTTGAATGACCAGAAGTTGCTGCCGGGGTTGATCGAGCGATTGCGGTCATAGGCCCCCACCGGGATCGAGACATCAGCCTCGACACGCTGGGTCAACAGCGGGCTGCCATCAGCGCGGTTCAGGGTTGGCAGTTGCAGGAAGGCACCGACAGTCAGGTCACCGAAGCCAGCACGGGAACTCAGCGCCGCATTGTTCAACCCATCGTCGACATTCACATGGGCCAGCGAGGTGTTGATCAGGGTGAATCCGGGCATCGCGCCATTGGCCAGGGGTTGGCCGACGTAGATGATCTGCGTGGTAGGCGCCACCACTTCCACGTCCTGCTTGGGCAGCGCCAGCTTGTTGCCGTTGGCATCATTGAAGCGGCTGGCCCGGGAGTACGTCAGGTATTCCTCCAGGTACCAGCCCGGGCCGGCCGGGGCCGGTGAGCCGTCGTAGAAACTGGTGCTGCCGAGGTTGAGTCCGGGCAGGTCGTAAGCGTGTGCAATCGGTGACAGTGCGACAAAAGTCGTGGCCGCAACCGTCCGCAAGATAGGCTTGAGCATCTTGTATGTCCTGTATTTTTGTTGTTGTTCAAGACGCCCGGCACGGTGGATCCGCGCCGGGGTTTACCGCTGGTGCAACCCCTACACGTAGGTCGCCGCCAACCCGCCGTCCACCGGCAGATTGACCCCGCTGACCCAGCGCGCGGCGTCCGAGCAGAGGAAGGCAATCACCGCCGCCACCTCATCGGCCAGGGCTGGACGGGTCATGCGCTGGCTGTCCTCGGCCACCCGCTGCGGCCCGAGCATGCTGACGAAATCGCCGAGAATCGGGGTAAACACCGGCCCCGGCGCCACGCAGTTGATACGCACCGAGTGATCGCGAAACCAGCCCTGGGATTGTTGGAAGCTCCACACGATCAGCGCTTCCTTGAAGTACTGATAACAGCTGGCCGGCTCCACCGGATTGGCCGCCAGCCACTGCTGCCCGGCCTCGAAGCTGGGCGTCTCGGCCAGGGCCTTGTGCAGCGCCAGCCGTTGCGGCCATTGCGCGCCGAGCACCGAGGCAACATTGACGATGCTGCCGCCCGCCGGCATGCGTGGCAGCAACGATTGAGTCAGGTGCCGCAGCCCCAGATAATTGACCGTGGCCACCGCTTGCACGGGCGCCGTACCGGGCACCCCGGCGATGTTACACAGCCCGTCGACCCGCGATGGCAGGCGCGCCACCAGTGCATCAATGCTGGCAGGGTCACCCAAGTCAGCCTGGAAGAAGCCATCCAGGGTCAGTTGCGGTTCATGGCGATCAACACCGATCACCGTAGCGCCCTGGAAGCGCGCGAGCCGCGCCAGTTCGGCGCCAATGCCTGAGGCGACGCCGGTGACAATCAGGGTTTTGTTGTGCAGGTTCATGTTCAAGCCCTCTTATTTTTGTATAGGCGTGGGTGTATCAAATCGATGAGCCAGGGCTCAGAACGACCACGGCTCAGAACGGATAGACGGGCGGAGTATTTTTCACCGTGACCCACTGCCACTGGCTGTACTCGTCCCAGTCGGCCGGCCCGCCGACGCTGCCGCCATTGCCGGAGGCACCGCGCCCGCCGAACGGGTTGATGCATTCGTCGGCCACGGTCTGGTCGTTGATGTGCAGCAGGCCGCAGTCCAGCCGCTCGCCGATGGCCATGGCGCGCCCGACCGAGGGCGAGATGATGGCGGCCGAGAGGCCGTACTCCGTGCGGTTGGCCAGTTCGATAGCCTCCTCGTCGGTGGTAAAGCTGACCACCGTGGCCACGGGGCCGAACATCTCTTCCTCAAAGGCGCGCATGCCCGGGCGCACGCCACTGAGCACGGTGGGCTGGTAGAACAACCGGTCATAGTCGCCACCCGCCTCCAGCCGTGCACCGGCCTGCAGGCTGTCGCTGACGATCTCGTGCACGCGCTGCAATTGCCGTTGGTTGATCAACGGGCCGAGCGCCGCTTCACCCCGGGCGGCGTTGCCCACGGTGAGCGCCCGGGCCTTGTCCACCAGCTTGCGGGTGAGGCTTTCGGCGATGGATTCATGCACGAGAATCAGCCCGGTCGCCATGCAAATTTGCCCCTGATGCAGCCAGGCGCCCCACGCAGCATTGCTCGCGGCCAGATCGAGGTCGGCGTCTTCGAGAATGATCAGCGGGTTTTTGCCGCCCAGTTCCAGCGCGACTTTTTTCAGCTGTCGCCCGGCCACTTCAGCAACTTTGCGCCCCGCCGCAGTGGACCCGGTGAACGCAATCATCCGCACATTAGGATCGCGGCACAGCGCTTCCCCCGCTGGCGCCGCGCCGGGCAACACCTGCAACAGGCCCTTGGGCAAGCCCGCCTCTTCGAACAGCCGGGCAATGAGAAACCCTCCGCTGACCGGGGTCTGCGGGTCGGGTTTGAGCACCACTGCATTGCCCGCCGCCAGCGCCGGGGCCACTGAACGCAGCGACAGCACCAGCGGAAAGTTGAACGGTGAAATCACCCCGACCACGCCGTGGGGCTGGCGCCGGGCATAGGACAGTCGGCCTGCTGCACTGGGCAGCAGCACCCCGTGAGGTTGGGACAACAGCCCCGCCGCCTGATGCAGCAGCACAATCGCTTCGCGCACTTCGTGTTCGCCCTTGAATAACGCGCCCCCGGTTTCCCGGGCGACGTACAGCGCAAGTTCGGCGAAGGACCGCTGGGCCAGGTCCGCCGCCCTGCGAAACACCTCGGCGCGTTCCCGTGGGCCGAGTGCAGCCCAGGCCGGCTGCGCCAGGGCCGCGCTGCGGCAGGCGATGGCGATGTCGGCCGGGTTGGCCATGGCGCAGCGCATCAGGGGTTCGCCGGTGGCGGGTTCAATCACGTCAATCACAGATCCCGAAGCGGGAATCCAATCGCCGTTGAACAGGCATGCGGACGCGATGGCCCGCTGTAGAAAGGGGGTGGTTTCAGACACTGACATTGGCAACTCCCGGTTCTTGTAATTGTCATCGTCTGCACAAGGTGCAAACGCCGCATCAAGCCTTGAGCAAAGGCTGTGCCGCTTGCACGCAACGACGCGCATATAAACCGGCGAAGGCTCTGGGTCGAGGCCTGCCACGAAGCGTTCACACGCCTGGGGCGATCGCCCACAAAAAACCCGGGTTCTGCCACTTGTTCAATTGATAAGGTTATGTTTTATAACTATCTGAGCAATTGCTCATATCGATCACTCGCTTTGCAGGGGCATAACAATGACTAATCCCCACAGCGCGCTACGCGACGACCGGGTGGCCACCGCGCCCTACCCTCCGCGTGGCGACAGTCGCCAACTCAGTGACAGCAGCTCGCCCACCACGGCGGAACTGGCCGACTGCCTGTTCTTTTCCCCTGAAGATGGGCGCATCTGGCTCAACGATCAACGCATGTTGTTGCTGCACAGTTCGTCGTTCGGCGCCCTGCGCGCCGAGGTCATCGAGCGCCTGGGACTGGACCAGGCTCGGGGTCTGTTCACCCGCACCGGTTATGCCTCCGGCGCCCGGGATGCGCGCTTGATCCGCGAGCGTTGGCCGCAGGCCGATGCCGCCGCTGTGTTTCGCGCCGGCACACACCTGCACACCCTGGAAGGCATGACCAAGGTCGAACCGCTGCACTTCAAGTTCGATGCCGACTCAGGGTTCTATGAAGGGGAATTTCTCTGGCACCACTCGTGCGAAGCCGATGAACATGTAGGGGCCTACGGCATCGGCCAGGACCCGGTGTGCTGGACTGAAACCGGCTACGCCATCGGCTTCGTCAGTGGCCTCTTCGGGCAAATGGTGATTTTCCGCGAAGTGGAATGCCGTGGCATGGGCCATCGCCGTTGCCGCGTGATTGGCAAGACGGCCGAGCAATGGGGTGATGTCGAGCAGGACCTGCGCTACCTGAATGTGTCCCAGGCCGTCACCGGCCCTGCCGCCCCCACGCTCGCAGGCCCCGTGGGCAGCAGTGGCGGAACCCGCCAGCCCCAACCGTTGGTGGGCGCCAGTGCCGCGTTCAACGCGGCGATGCAAGCGCTGCAAAGGGTTGCACTGACGCCCGCGACGGTGCTGATCAGCGGTGAGTCCGGCGTGGGCAAGGAGATGTTTGCGCGCCAGCTGCACCAGCTCAGTCGTCGCCATGACAGCCCGTTTGTGGCACTCAATTGTGCCGCCATCCCGGATAACCTCGTGGAGGCCGAACTCTTCGGTGTCGAACGCGGCGCCTATACCGGCGCGACGCACTCGCGCCCCGGGCGATTCGAACGGGCCCAGGGTGGCACCTTGTTCCTGGATGAAATCACCAGCCTCAGCCTGCCCGGGCAAAGCAAGTTGCTGCGAGCCTTGCAGGAACGGGAAATCGAACGGGTCGGCGGGGTGCGCGGGATCAAGGTGGATGTGCGCGTGGTCGCCGCCACCAATATCGACCTGCGTAAAGCCGTGGCAGACGGGAGCTTTCGCGAAGACCTGTTCTACCGGCTGAACGTATACCCCATCGCCCTGCCCCCGCTGCGTGAACGCCGGGACGACATCCCGCTGCTGATTAATGCGTTCCTGACGCGCTTCTGCCAAGACTACGCCCGGACCCCGGCAGGCCTGACCATGCGCGCCCTGAAGACATTGCTGCGCTACGACTTCGCGGGCAATGTGCGCGAGCTGCAAAACCTCATCGAACGCGGCCTGATCGCCAGCGACGAAGGCCAAGCCATTGACTTGGGGCATCTGTTTCGCAACGAACCGATGCCCGCCGAGCCCTATGGCCTGGACGACCAAGGCAGCCTGTCAAATACCGGGCAGGCGCCCCGCTCGACGCTGCTGGATACCCTCGACCAGTTGGACCAGGGGTTTTCCATCGAAGGCCTTGAATCGCGCCTGATCAATGAAGCGTTGCAACAAAGCGCCGGCAACCTGGCCGCGGCCGCCAGGCTCGTGGGGCTCAGCCGGGCTCAATTTGCTTACCGTATGAAGAAGCATCAGCGGCAAACCCCTTGAATGGCAATGAGTGCTTTAAAAGCTTTACCCAATTAAGTATTTTGCAGGGGTCTGGGGCCAACACGCGCCCCTCTTTTAATTCGTGACAAGGATCTCCTGTGAGCGGACTGCGTGAACGTCAGAAAGCCGAGCGCCGGCAAGCTATCAGTAAAGCCGCGATCGAACTGTTTGAGCGCCAGGGTTTCCAGAACACCACCATCGAACAGATCGCCAGCCAGGCCGGGGTGTCGCCGCCGACGGTGTTCAAGTACTTCGGCAACAAGCAGGAAATCATCTTGGAGATCCTGCACCACGCCGATCAACGCGCGATCACCGACACCCGCAGCCTGATCCACAAAATAGACGACCCGGTCGAAGCGCTCTGCCACTTGGAACGCCTGCTCACGGGCTATGCCCTGGAAGTCATGCACCCCAGCCTGTGGCGTGAACTGCTGCCGCTGATCCTGTTCGGTGGCAGCAACGAACTGCCCGCGGGTTATCGGGCCATGAACGATGCGCTCAGGGCCGAAATCAGCGAACTGCTTCGGGAATTGCAACGGGCCGGCAAGCTGCGCCCGCAACTCGATGTGGAGTTGGCCGCGTTCCTCTTGAATGACTACTCGCACCTGCAACTGTTCAGACTGGTGAACCAGGAACACCCGGATATCGACGCGCACTCAACCCAGGTCAGGCGTATCACCGAGCTGCTGTTCTACGGCATGCAGGCCTGACAGCTTCTGGGGTCGGGCCTCAGTAAAAGCGATAGCAACGAATCATCACCTGGTCGGCGCACGGATAATGCACCAGGCCGATAAAACTTGATCGGGTGAGCCAGTCCAACCGCCCCCTGGGCACCTGGAACACCGGGGTGCAGGTGCAGCGGTACTCCGTCTCAGGAATCGGCCACTGACCATCGCGCTCCAGCTGGCGCCCGTACTCAGTCATGCTCAGCACACCCCGGTTACGGATGTTGATCACCTCGCCTTCGTCGGTCCTAACGCTGTAGCGGGCATCCAGTTGACCGATACCATCCTGGCGCAAAAGAAAACAATCTTCTCCGCCCGCCAGGACCTGGCCGCTGATGCCGACTCCATCGAAATCCCCGCCCAGAATCGGGTAGTTACAGCGCAGACCTTCAACGCTGTCGCCCAGCATCACACCTGGCCCTATCGCGACGCGAAGGGTCAGCACCCGCTGCAAGTTCGGGGCAATGTCCATCCGTTCAGTCATGGCAAGCTCCAAGCCCGGCGCGCACGCACCGGGCCACACTGATCAGCGGTTGCTCTTGATGGCGGTCCACGTGCGGGTACGGATGCGCTCCACGGCGGCCGGAATCGGCTCCAGGGCAAACAGGGTCTTGCGCGCTTCGTCCGGCACATACATGTTGGGGTCGTTACGGATGCTGGCGGCCACCAGCGCGGTGGCGTCCTTGTTCGGGTTGGGGTAGCCGATCTTGTTGCTGATGCGCGCAATCACGTCCGGGCGCAGGATGTAATTGATGAACGCATGGGCCTCCTCCAGATCGGGGGCCTTCGCCGGGATCATCATCACGTCCGACCACATGGGCGCGCCTTCCTTGGGCAGTGCCATCTCGACCTTGACGCCCTTGCCAGCGGCATCTGCCAGTCGTGTGGCCAGTGCGATACCGCCGGACCAACCCACGCCCACACAGATATCACCGTTGGCCAGGTCCATGCCGTAGCGCGACGAGTTGAAGTAACTGACGTAAGGGCGAATCTTCATCATCACGGCCTGGGCTTGCACATAGTCCTCACGCTTCTGGCTATTAGGATCGAGGCCCTTATAGTGCAAGGCAATCGGCAGGATCTCGTTGCCGGCGTCGAGGAAACCCACGCCACAACTGGCGAGCTTGGCGAGGTTTTCTTCCTTGAAGATGATGTCCCAGCTGTTCATCTGCACGTCGGGGCCCAGGGCTTTGCGCACCTTGTCGACGTTGTAGCCGATCAGCGTGGTGCCCCACAGGTAAGGTGCGGCGTAGCGATTGCCTGAGTCACCTGCGGTTTCCAGGGTTTGCATGAATTGCGGGTCCAGGTGCTGCCAGTTCGGCAACTGCTTGCGGTCCAGCGGCTGCACGGCACCGGCCGTGATCAAGCGTCCCAGGTTGGCGGAGCCGGGAAACACCACATCATACCCGGAGTTGCCCGTCAGCAGCTTGGACTCCATGGTTTCGACGCTATCGAACACATCGTAAATCGGGCGAATGCCGGTTTCCTCCTGGAAGCTCTTGAGCACTTCGGGTGGCAGGTATTCGATCCAGTTGTAGATCCGTACGGTTCGTTCTTCAGCCAGGCAAACACCACTGATGAGCAACGAGGCGACAGTGCCCAGCACGGTGTTACGCAAAAATCTGTTCATGATCAAAACACTCCAGCGCGGCCGCGATGGCTCGCAGCACTTAATAGCGGTAGGTGAAATACAGTTCCAGCGCACTGAACATCTGGTCGTTGCCGAACACCTGTTTGGCGGCGGCCAGTGGCTTGACCCAGTTGTACGACAGCGACGTATAGAACGACGGCGTGGGTGTCCAGTCGAGGAAAACCACACTTTCGTCAGCAAAGCGCCGATCACTGACCGATGCGCCCATGTAGTTTTTCTCGTCCAGCCAGAACTGATAGTGAATCGCGCCGAGGGTCAGGGTTTCGTTGAGGTGGGTCTTGAGGGAGAACTGCTGGACGTTTTCGTTGCTGTTGAACAACAGGTAGTTGCCGACCACGTCCCCGACCAGCCACGTGCTCCAGTCGACGAAGCCTTTGCTCAGTGGGTCCCAGGCTTTTTGCCGGTTGTCGGTGAGGTTGTCGTCGCCGGAAAAGCTCGCGTAGCGGTAGCCAAGGACCGGCGTCAGCGGCAAGGTGTTGAAGGCATAGTCGGCCTGGGCATACCAGGCGTTGGCATCGTAGTCGACCCCCTCGCCGCTGCCGCGCTCCAGCGCGTACTCGGCATTCAGCGTCAGCGCCTGTACACCGGGCACCTTGGCGTTGAGTGCCCGCAGGTTGTACACCTGCATCCCGTCCCGGCGGCGCGGGAGCGTGCTGCCTCTGGGGCCAAGGGCATTGACCTTCATGGCCATGGCGCCGAGCGTCACCTGGTCATCAACGTTGTAATCCACGTTGACGCCGGTCATGCGGAAATCGCCCAAGTCATCATCGGTGCGCAAGGTGAAGGCCTGGGACTTCAGCGCGCCATGATCCCAGGCAAGGATCGCCGAATCCTTGAAGGCGGTTCGCGGGCCGAGCCAGTAGGCGCCATCCTTGTACTGGTCGAGGTTACCGTCCATGACGATGAACCCCGTACCGATCATGTAGTTCTGGCGGCCGGCGGTGAGCGTCCACTCGCCGGCGCGAAAACCGCCGTAGAGTTCTTCGGCTGCGGCCTTGCCATCGGAGCTGCGGCTGAAGCCCCCCGCGTCGCCATCGCCGAAGGTGCTCGCTGCCACCAGGGAACCGCTCGCGAGCAGGCTAAAATCCGGTTGCAACGCATACTCGAGTTTGACCCCCGGTTTTACGTAGACCTCTTGCCAGTTGATCCGGGCGCCGCCGTTTTTACCGTTGCGCGCATCGACCTGGCCGCTGCCGAAGTTGACACCACGGGTAAACAACGTTGCGCCGCCTGCCGTGAGATTGACTTCGCCCTTGAGATCGCCGTCCTCAAAGGTGTAGCCCGCGAATGCGACGTGGGTGGTCAAGGGTAAGCCGACCGCTAACAGCGCTCGAGAGAAACGCTTGCTGAATACCATAAGAAGCTCCTGTGGAATTATTGTTGTTACAGGGCAGTCAATGGCGACGCAGGGCGCCGCCAACACCTGGGCAAGCCAGGTGAATAGAACGCAAAACTCTTATTTTTTGGCGTGGGTCAGTGGCTCAAGTGGGCTGCGATCGCGCGCAGCATGCGCACGCTGTCGGTATCGAACGGGCTGACCGCATCGGTGAGCGAAGATTGCTTGACGATCACTACGCCGGACGGCTTGTCGATGAACAGGTACTGGCCGTGAATACCCCCGGCCATCAGGGCCTGGCTGTGGTCGTTGAACACGTACCACTGGCTTCGATAGGACGCACCGGGCGTCCAGTGGGAGAACTCGGCATTTTGCGCGTAGACCGCCGGATCCGCGCCGGCGGTGATACGGGCCACCGTCTCGGGCGACAGCAGCTCAACGCCGTCGTGGCGACCGTTGTTGGCCAGCAGGCGACCGAAACGCGCCATGTCTCTCAAGGTGGCGCTGAAGCCCGCTCCGGCCACGTTACGGCCCCAGGGATCAGCCAGGAAATAGCCGTCGCGCTCGCACCCCAGGCGCCCCCAGACCTCCTCCAGCATCTGACTGCACGCTTTGCCCGAGGCACGCTCCATGACCCACGCCAAGGCTTCGGTGGTGGCCGTCACATAATGGAAAAACCCACCGTGGCTGCCGCGCTTCTTGAGGGAGGGCAAGTACTGGTACAACGATTCGAACTGCGCGTACTGCGCCGGTGCCGGTTGAAAGCCGCAGGCATAGCCGTACTGCGAGCTTTCTGAATTGGGGTCGTCATACACTTCGCTGTAGTCGATGCCCACCGCCATGTCGAACAATTGGCGCACCGTGGCATCGCCAAACGCGCTGCCCGCCAGTTCAGGCACGTAATAAGCGGCCGGCCGCTCGGGCTTGAGCACACCGCGCGTCACCAGCTGTTCACCCAAGGTACCGATCAGCGACTTGGTTACCGAGAACATGATATGCCGGTCACAGGCGTGCTGACCGTTGAAGTAACGCTCGAACAACACCGTGTCACCCTGCATCACCAAAAAGGCGTCGGTCTGGCTGGCGACAAGGTGCTCGATCACACGGATGCCCAGCCCGCTCTCACTGTCGAAACACAGTTGATCCAGAGCGCGGGGAGCCTCCTGGAGCTGACCGGCAGGCCCTGGCCCCGCCGACACATCAATGCTGGGGCGCAGTCGCGCCAGATGACGGAAGCCCCACTGATTGAAGGGCGCGCGCATCCAGTTGTTCCACGTTACCCGGTGTTCCAGCGCGGCGGGAAAACCCTGCATCAGCAGCGGTGCCACGCGAGTGGCCAATGAAGACTCATTGGCCTCGACGTAAGAAGTCGCAAGGGAGAATTGGGCTTTATGACTCATCGGGATAACCCTGAAGATGACTCTGCATGAAGCAGATGCAGAGAAATAATTACCCCATATAATATTTTAGTCAATAAAACTTTTTACCAAAAAAACAAATTCTGCTGCACGCTTGGATAAGCTCTACGCCGTCCTGATAAGCCCCTGCAACAGGGTCAAATTTTGAAATGCCCCATGCCTACCGATCCCATGCACCTCATCGACGGTCTTGCGCCCCTGCTGCGCCTGCACGGCGCTGAACCGCATTCCGGCGTCGTAGGGCAGCGGCAGGTGTGACACGCCCCCAGCAGCGGCCCAAGGTCACGCCTCTGCCGGACGATCCCGGATACAGAGAGCCTGCCAAAGCCCATGCCGTGGTACCTCTGCTGCCGATGGATACGCGGATTGATGCACTGAAAACTGCGCACATAAGAACTGGATCGGAGTGTTTTCAGGGAGGTGCGCAGCAAAAGTCATAGAACGACTTTTTCTGGACGAAAAAAATGGACCTCTTTTCAGAGGTCCATTCTTAATATTTGGAGCGGGAAACGAGACTCGAACTCGCGACCCCGACCTTGGCAAGGTCGTGCTCTACCAACTGAGCTATTCCCGCGTCTTGGTGGTGCGCATTCTATAGAAATATCAGAACCCGTCAACCCCTTGATTCAAAAAAGTTTTATTTCTTTTCAATGGTGGTGCGCAGATGCGGCCAGGCGGCGCGCAGATACTGGAGCATGGACCACAAGGTTAGGCCGGCGGCGATGAGCAGCAAGGCGTAGCCGCTCAGGACCCAGAAAGAGAAATCCGACGGGTTGGCCAGCAGAATCACCAATGCGAGCATCTGCGCAGCGGTTTTCCATTTGCCCATGTTGGAGACGGCAACGTGGGCGCGGGCGCCGATTTCGGCCATCCATTCGCGTAGGGCCGACACCACGATCTCGCGGCCGATGATCACCGCGGCCGGCAGGGTCAGCCACAGGTTGCCGTGTTCCTGAACCAGCAGGACCAGGGCGACGGCCACCATGAGCTTGTCCGCCACAGGGTCTAGGAACGCGCCGAACGGCGTGCTCTGCTCAAGTCGACGTGCCAGGTAGCCATCGAGCCAGTCGGTGGCGGCGGCAAACGCAAACACCGAGCTGGAGGCCATATGACTCCATTCGTACGGCAAATAGAACAACAGAATGAAAATGGGGATAAGCAGGACGCGTAGAACGGTGATCAGATTAGGGATATTCATCGGCACAACTGGCTACGAGGTGGAAAGGGCATTCTATTCGCTATGCAGGTTCGCATAAATCAACTCAGCGAGCTTTTTACTGATACCGGGTGCTTTGGCTATTTCGTCAATGCTGGCACGGGACAGCTCCTGCAAGCCACCAAAATGTTTTAGCAAGTCGCGACGCCGTGTCGGCCCAACCCCCGCCACCCCTTCCAGGGTTGACGTTCGCCGGGTTTTACCACGGCGGGCGCGGTGGCCGGTAATGGCGAAACGGTGGGCTTCGTCGCGGATCTGCTGGATCAAATGCAGCGCAGGCGAGTCACCCTTCAAGGTGAACTCGTGGGCGGCATCATTCAAGTACAACGTTTCGAAACCGGCTTTGCGTGTGGCGCCCTTGGCCACGCCGAGCAGGATCAGGTCGGGCACGGCCAGTTCGTTGAGCACGTCGCGAGCCATCGACAGCTGGCCTTTGCCACCGTCCACCAGCAGGATATCGGGCAGTTTGCCCTCGCCGTCCTTCAGCTTGCTGAACCGCCGCGTGAGGGCCTGGTGCATGGCTGCATAGTCATCGCCAGCGGTGACACCTTCAATGTTGTAGCGCCGGTAATCGGATTTGATCGGCCCTTCCGGCCCGAACACCACGCAGGAGGCCACGGTGGCCTCGCCGCTGGAGTGGCTGATGTCGTAGCACTCCAGGCGCTGCGGGGGCTCGTCCAGGTTGAGGACTTCGGCCAGGGCGTCAAAGCGTGCTGCGACATGCTGTCGATTGGCCAGGCGTGCTCCCAGGGCCTGTTCGGCATTGGTCACGGCCAATTGCTGCCAGCGCGCTCGGGTGCCGCGTACGCGGTGGCTGATGTCCAACTCGCGGCCGCGCAGTTCGTGGATCGCCTCGATCAGCGTGGGGAAGTCTTCATGCACCACGTTGACGATCAGCTCCGCTGGCAGGTCGCGCTCGGGGCTGCTGACGTAGTACTGGCCAAGGAACGCCGCCATGACTTCGGCGACCTCCTCGTCGATACCGGTCTGTGGGAAGAAATTCTTACTGCCCAACACCCGCCCGCCACGCACGCTGATCAGGTGCACACAGGCACCGCCTGGGTTGACGAAGGCTGCGATCACGTCCACGTCGCCGGTGCCGCCTTCCATGCTCTGCTGGTCCTGCACGCGGCGCAGCAGGGAGATCTGGTCGCGCAGTTCGGCGGCCTTCTCGAAATCCAGGGTGCTGGCGGCTTGCTCCATGGCGCTGGAGAGTTCGTCGGTGAGCGCATTACTGCGTCCTTCGAGGAACATCACAGAATGGCGCACATCCTCGGCGTACTCGGCCGGTTCAACCAGGCCCACACAGGGTGCCTTGCAGCGTTTGATCTGGTACTGCAGACACGGCCGGGTGCGGTTCTTGTAGAAGCTGTCTTCGCACTGGCGCACAAAAAAGGTCTTTTGCAGCAGGCTAAGGCTTTCGCGGATCGCGCCGGCGCTCGGATAGGGCCCGAAATACTTACCCTTCGACTTCTTCGCGCCACGATGAATGCTCAGGCGTGGAAAATTACCGTCGGATAAATACACGTAGGGGTAGGATTTATCGTCACGCAGCAGAATGTTGTAAGGCGGCCGCCATTCCTTGATCAGCGTCTGCTCGAGCAGCAACGCCTCGGTTTCATTGGCGGTGATGGTGGTTTCGACCTGGGCGATACGCGCCACCAGCGCAGCGGTCTTGGGCGCGAGACCGCTCTTGCGAAAGTAGCTCGCCAGACGGTTCTTCAGGTTCTTGGCTTTGCCGACATACAGCAGGCGCGCCTCACTGTCGAACATGCGGTACACGCCAGGACGGCCACTGCAGGTCGAGAGGAAAGCACTTGGATCAAACAATGTGGTCATGTCAGGCGCTGGCGTCCACCATGCCGTGGCGCACCGCGAGCAGGGTCAATTCAACATCACTGCTGATGGCGAGCTTCTCGAAAATGCGATAGCGGTAGGTGTTGACGGTCTTGGGCGACAGGCACAGTTTGTCTGAAATCGTCTGCACCTTCTGGCAACCGACAATCATCAAGGCGATCTGGATTTCCCGCTCCGACAGCGCATCAAATGGCGAGTCGCTGGTGGGCTGGAAGGATTTGATGGCCAGTTGCTGGGCAATCTGCGGACTGATGTAACGCTGGCCCGCAAATACCAGGCGAATCGCTTGCACCATCTCCGCCAGGCCTGCGCCCTTGGTCAGGTAACCGGCCGCACCCGCCTGCAACAGGCGTGTCGGGAACGGGTCTTCTTCACACACGGTCACCACCACGACTTTGATGTCCGGGTGGCTGCGCAACAACTTGGTCGTGGCGCCAAGACCACCGATACCGGGCATCTTGACGTCCATCAGCACCACATCGGGTTTCAACTCCCGGGCCTTGATCAGGGACTCTTCCCCGGACTCGGCCTGGCCGACTACTTGCAGGCCATCGATGTCAGCCAGCATTCGTGTAATGCCTGTACGAACGAGATCATGGTCATCGACTACTAGCACCCTAATCAAGCAGACACCTCGCGATATGGTCTTATAGGTTGCTGAACACCTTAGCAAAAAACCTAGGCGCAGACCTAGCTGCAAGCGTCATATATATAGCGTTAGCACACACAGTAGCCGCCCAGTGTGGGCCGGACGGCTCAACTTTCTGAGCAACAGGTCAGGCATCCCGGGGCTAGGGCGTGGTTTTACCGTTATGCGCCACACAATGCTCAGCAAGGCTAGACGTCAAACGACGGATTGCAGCCTGGTCTTCCTTGAACATCGCGCGGTAGTCACCCAGTACTTTTTCTTCAAGCTTGCTGAGATTCTCCAGTTGAAGCGGCGTGGTTTCACCGGTCAGCACGTACAACACGTCTACACCTCTTTCGGCGACACGCGACAAGTAGTCGGCTTTGGGCGCTCGCCCTCCGTTTTCGTACTTACCCTGTGCATTGGCTTCAACGCCGCCTATTTCACCAAATAATTTTTGCGACAGGCCAAGTCGCTCCCTTTCTTGTCTCAAACGCGAACTGATTCCACTCATTTGAATACGCATTCCTGTTTGACACGTTGAAGCGACAACAAGAAAGTCGCCTCCTGTACCCAGTATGCGCTTATTAGAATGGACCATAGGGATTAGCTCGATTGACAGGCACGCTCCATGCGCCAGAAGCAATCATCTTCACCCACAATGTTCAGCCCACTGCGCTGATAGAGCTGCCTGGCAGGATTACTCTTGAACACCGTCAAGCGTAACAAACCCAAGGCTTGAGCCTTGGCTGCCATCTGCTCCAATACCCAACTGCCCGCGCCCAGCCCGCGACACGCCTCGAGCATATGCAACTCGCGGATATAGAGCGCGCGACTGTCGCGGCTCAGGCTGATAAAGCCCAGCACGACGTCATCATTGCAGATCAGCCAGTTTTCACGGCCCGCCCAGGCAACATCAAAGCCATCGTTGGACCACACCAAGCCGTATTGCACGTAGTAGCGGCTCATGGCTTCGAACGTCAACGTCCGCGCCAATGGCAGGTCGTGGTGCGTCGCCGCGCGTAAGTGGAACGCCATTTAGAGAGCTACCACTTGGCCAGCCCACACGGCGCCAACACGACGGGCAATCACCAGCGCGTCGCCAACACCGGGAGCGGCGGCCAGCAAACCGCCATCAGCCGCCCAGATGGCGCTGCGACCGGCGCAAACATAGCCACCGGACGGGCCGCCATGGTTGGCCATCAACACCAGCAGGCCATGCTCAGCCGCATAGCCCTGGAGTAACGCGCTGTCCGTTGCGTAGCCGCCCTCGCTAACCAGCACGCCAGCGGCGTAGACAGTGGCGCCCGCCTCTGCCGCCAGGCGCGGATGACTGGCGTGGGAGAAGTCCGCGCACACGGCCAATGCTATCTGCTCATCCTCACACTCGAGGGCCGCACCGCCCTGGCCCGGGACGAACGCAACCTCTTCGCCTGGGTGCAAATGCTGCTTGGTATAGAGCGCCAGGGAGCCATCCGCGCCCAGTACCAGGGCGCCAATCAATACACCGGCATCGGGTGCGAGGCGGACAGGCATTCCCACTACCGCCGTCAATTGCAACGCCCGGGCTATTTCACGCAGCGGCGCCAGGACTGGGTCATCTGGCGTAATCGCCAAACCGGCAGCCAATGACGGCTCGTACCCGGTCAACGAAAGCTCGGGAAATACAAGTAATTGCACGTTATGCTCGGCCGCCACGTGCATGAACGCCAGGTGCCGTTCGATATTGGCCGGCACATCACCCGCAATGGAAATGGATTGAGCCGCAGCAAGGGTCAGGGCAGTCATGGTCGCGTCCAAGCAATTATTGTCGAAGTGTTAGAAGCATATCCCGGCCGATAGCAGTAAGTACCCCGGCACGATAGAAATTTCTGATTGAATCCCCCCGTGTGCCTCTAGTAAGCTGCCCCCATCATTTGGAGACATACCGTGTTGCAACTCACCCACACTCAGGTTTGCCCTGCTGCCAGCGCCCCGCGTCCGGTATCGGCTACCCGTGTGAACGGTTCGAGCGCTGCGGTATGCTTTTATTTTGGGTATTGGTTTAGCCACTGGCGCGCCTGATACCTGAAATCGGCGCCCACTACTCAAGGGGTCGCCTACCAGAGAAATCTAACCCCCGGTCGGCTCCCCGACCGGGGGTTTTGTTTTTTCAGGCCTCCATCAATTTTGCAAGAACACTTAAAGGACTCACGACATGAACTACGCCACCTATTACCGCTACGACACTTCCACTGCATGGCGATTTAGCAAGCTCCGTTCGGGACAGCCTGCCGCCTCCGATCGGTCACCTATTGGTGGCAAGACAACACACGCAGCCGATACGGCCAATTGTCGAACACCCCAGTAGGGCAGAGCGCGCGGGAATAGCCCGCCGCTTGCCCAGGAAGCCTTGAATATGAACACTGCCATTGCCGCCCTGCCCCTCTCTGCCCTGACCAGCGCCAATGAAGCCCTGACCCAGCGCCTGCCCAGTTC
The DNA here is from genome assembly GCF_963970695.1 of Pseudomonas sp. EL_65y_Pfl1_R83. Lineage (NCBI taxonomy): Bacteria > Pseudomonadati > Pseudomonadota > Gammaproteobacteria > Pseudomonadales > Pseudomonadaceae > Pseudomonas > Pseudomonas sp. EL_65y_Pfl1_R83. Next base: position 253,592 of record NZ_CAXAQI010000004.1, read on the forward strand.
CCTTGATTTAAAGCTCAAGCTGCCGCTCAGCCCGTTCCTCAACGAGCAGGTCCATGCCCATCGCCAAGCCGTACGCGGCATCCTCAATGGCGACGATTCACGTTTGCTGGTGATTGTCGGTCCGTGCTCGATCCATGATCCGGAATCGGCCATGGAATACGCGCGCAACCTGAAGAAGCTCGCGCTTGAAGTCAGCGACCAGATGCTGCTGGTGATCCGCGCCTACGTCGAAAAACCGCGCACCACCATCGGCTGGAAAGGCCTGGCCTACGACCCTCATTTGGATGGCAGCGATGACATGGCTGCCGGACTTACGCTGTCGCGCGAACTGATGCGCGAAATGCTGCGCCTGGGCCTGCCAGTAGCCACCGAGCTGCTGCAACCCATGGCCGCCGGCTACTTCGATGACCTGCTCAGTTGGGTCGCGATTGGCGCGCGCACCACCGAATCGCAGATCCACCGCGAAATGGCCAGCGGCCTGGGCATGCCGGTGGGTTTCAAAAACGGCACCGACGGCGGCGTGGCGATAGCCTCTGACGCGATGCGCTCGGCCTCACACCCGCACCGCCATTTCGGCGTCGACAGCCAGGGCCACCCGGCGATCATCCAGACTCCGGGCAACCCCGATACTCATCTGGTACTGCGCGGCGGTCACCGTGGGCCGAACTACGATGCGCAAAGCATGGCGCAGGTGAAACACGACTTGGCCAAATCCAAGGTGGCGGCGCGCATCATGGTCGACTGCAGCCATGCCAACAGCGGCAAGGATCCGTTGCGTCAACCGGCCGTATTCAACGACGTACTGGAGCAACGCCTGCAGGGCGACACCGCGCTGATCGGCATGATGCTCGAAAGTCATCTGTTCGAAGGTTGCCAGCCGTTGAGCGCGTCGATGAAGTACGGCGTGTCAGTGACCGATGGTTGCCTGGGCTGGAGCAGCACCGAGCAACTGCTGCGCAGTGCGGCGGAGCGGTTGCGCGGACAACGAAACATCACTGACTGATGAAGATCGATATGTGGGGAGCTGGCTTGCCTGCTCCCACATTTGATCAATGCTCGGTTCAGAGACGTGGGTACAACGCCTCATCAAACTGCTCAAGTTTCGGAAACACCAAGGGCGGCTCATCCGCCAACCCTTGCCGCCGTGTCTCATACCCCAGCAGGAAATCCTGGCGCGCCTCAGCGCTGATATACGGAACGTGCCACGCCACAAACGGCGCCAATACGTCATAGCCCCCATACGCCAGCGTCCCGCGCAGAATCGATCGCAACATATCCGCCAGCGGTCCGTGAAGCGCGCCCTCGCCGAACATATGTTCACGCCCGCCCAAGGTGACCGTGAGCAGCGCCCGGACCTCTTCGTTGGCGGCTTTGCCAGTGCCTTCGGCGATGGGATCACCTCGCGCACCGGGCTGGCGAACAACAGGGTGGCATCGTACCTGCGGGAATCAGCCTGCGCGGGTCACTCCCTGGATGACTTCGGGCATATCCGCCAGGACCTGTTCACCCTCGGCGCCCTGCTGCCCCCCAGCGCACGCAAATGTTGAGCGATGCGCTGGATGCCGACCTGGCACGCGCCCATACTCGTGACCTGGGGTAAAGAGTCCTTTTCGGATTCGGCGGTTTTTCCAGAGGAACGACGAGCGGATACTCGACTCCATTGTTTACACCCCTTCAGGAGTTACTAATGTCTATCCCAACGCAAAACGTTCCGGCCTTCGGCCTAGGCACCTTCCGCTTGCAGGGCCAGGTGGTGATCGATTCGGTCAGCACCGGCCTGGAACTGGGCTACCGCGTCATCGACACCGCGCAGATCTATGAGAACGAAGCAGACGTCGGACAAGCCATTGTCGACAGCGGCATACCGCGCGATGAGCTGTTTATAACCAGCAAAATCTGGATCGCCAATTTCGCCAAAGGCAAGCTGATTCCAAGCCTGCGTGAAAGCCTGAGCAAACTGAAAACCGACTATCTGGACCTCACCCTGATCCATTGGCCATCGCCGGAAGACCAGGTGCCTGTCGCCGAATTCATGGGCCAACTGCTTGAAGCCAAACGCCTGGGCCTGACCCGCCAGATCGGCATCTCCAACTTCACCATCGACCTGATGAAGCAAGCGATTGCCGCCGTTGGTGCCGAGAACATCGCCACCAACCAGATCGAGATGCACCCCTACCTGCAAAATCGCAAGGTCGTGGATTTTGCCACCGCTAACGGTATCCAGATCACCTCATACATGACCCTGGCCTACGGCGAAGTGCTCAAAGACCCGGTGATTGAGCAAATCGCCGAGCGCCATCAGGCTACCCCGGCGCAAGTGACGTTGGCCTGGGCCATGCAACTGGGCTACGCGGTCATCCCATCGTCGACCAAACGTGCCAACCTGGAAAGCAACCTCAAGGCCTTGCAACTGGCCTTGAGTGCGGCCGACATGGCGCAGATTGCCGAACTGGAGCGCGGCCATCGCCTGACCAGCCCGAAAGGTATCGCGCCACAGTGGGACTAGGCCACGGGCGCGCGCGATAACTCCCGCAGCCACGGTAAAACCCGCAGGCCGGTGGTGGCTGCGGGTGGGTCGATGATGTCCATGAAGTGTTCGAGGTTGACGTTATCCGGCATGCCGGGCAGCCGTACCAGCACCGCCGGCGTTGCATCGGCGGGGGTGTTCAGATCCAGACTCAGGTCCTGGTGATCGTAGACCAGCACATGATGTGCCTGGGGTTGAGGCCCGCAAGCTTGGACCGCCAGCCCCGCACTGATGATCAGCACGTCAAAAGGTTGGGCCGGGATAGCAGTGAGTAGCTGGACCTCTTCGAAGGTCTGCACCGGTACGATCCGGTGATACCCCAACTGGTTGAGCATTTTCTCGATGTACAGGCGTTGCAGGTGCTGCTCATCGGCAATCAGGATAGTCAGTGCTTTGTTTGGCATGGCAAACCCCTGGGCAGGCAGTGCTCGTCAGTGAGCGAGGCCCATTTTCCAGACATATACCGAAGACAAAATCAGGCTTATTCCCCTTCCATGTAGGAGTTCTCCCAAATCCGCCGAATGGCTATCCACCTCAGTCAAGCCTGCTTGCTGTGCTGGCTCAGGCTGTGATGCAAACCATCGATGGCCATGCCAACCGCCTGTTTCGCAGCCGCCAGTGCTCGATGGTCGTGCCTTTCACACACCCCCTCCAAGGTTTCGCAACAGGCGACCAAACTGTGGGCCTTGACCATGCGAGCGCCCCCTTTAACGCGATGGGCCAGGTCATGCAACTTGGCGATATCCGCGTGATCTTTCAGCGTCGACAACAGCACGCGATCGTCTGCAAGACTGATGAGCAATGGCATCAGTAACTCGTTAAGCGCGGCAGTGTCACCGCCTGTCAGCGCAGTCAGCGTACTCAGGTCGTACACCGGCTCGACCTCACCCTTCACGGCTGCTGCGGTGCGAGGAGCCAGCGCCGCACGCAAATCATCGAGGCCGGTCGGTTTGAACAAGCAACCATCCATGCCCGCCTGCCTGCAGCGCTCGGTTTCCTCCGGCTGGGCGTTGGCGGTGAACCCCAGCAGCAGGCACGGCACCAGACCACGCTGACGCTCTTGGGCACGGATATCACGGGCCAGCGTGTAACCGTCCATAACCGGCATGTTGCTATCAGTGATGACGCCATCAAAATGCCCGGCCTGCCACAGTGCAAAACCCTCGGCGCCATTTTCGGCCGTGACGATGTGATGCCCAAGGAAGCTCAGTTGACGAGTCAGTAACAAACGGTTGGCCGGATAATCGTCGACCACCAGAAGGTTCAACGCCTGCGTCGGTGGAACACCAGCGACGGAAGTCGAAACCCGTGCTGCGCGGGTCAACGCCAGCGCCAACGTCACGTCCACCCGCGTCCCCTTGCCCAGCACACTGCTCAAGTGCAGTTGACCGCCCATCATCTCGCACAGGTTGCGACTGATCGCCAACCCGAGTCCGGAACCACTGCGCGCCGATTGGTCGTTGTTACTCCCCTGGATAAATGGGTTGAACAACCGCTGCTGATCTTCAGCACTGATGCCAACCCCCGTATCTTCGACATACAACCGTAGGTTCAAGTGGTCCCCGGCCAACGCAGGGGCGCACTGGGCACCCAGGCGCACCTGACCGGTGGCGGTAAACTTGATGGCATTCCCCAGCAGATTGGACACCACTTGCTTGAAGCGCAAAGGGTCGATGAGCACCGGGCGGTCAATCATCGGATCGAGATCCACTTGCAGGTGCAAACCTTTGTCCCGAGCCAGCCCCTCAAACACACGCGCCACAGATGCCAACAACTCGTGGAGATTGGCCGGCGCCAGGGTCAGGGACAGGTGGCCGGATTCTATCTTCGCAATGTCCAGAATATCGCCGATCAATTCCAGCATGCTTCGGGATGCCATCGACGCCACCTCCAGCGCATCCTGATCGACGCGGCCCTGCTCGGCGTTTTTCTGGGCCAATTCGATCATGCCTATCACGGCATTCATCGGCGTGCGGATCTCATGGCTCATGGTCGCGAGGAATGTGGTCTTGGCACGGTTTGCCGAGTCTGCGTCCTCCTTGGCTGCCTGCAACTGGCTCAACAGCCGCTGGCGCTCGCTCACATCCACCCAACCTGCAATCATGCCTACAACGTGGCTATTGCTATCTCGGTACGGCAGCATCCACTGGTAGATGGTTAGCACACCGCCACCGGGAACCTTAAGTACGCGATCCTGGATCTGCGGCTCCCCCCGCGCCATCAAGCTCAAGTATTCGGCGTGGAACGACTGTGCCTGGGGCGGGTTGCCCGTATCGGTTTGCACCACGGTCTTGCCGATCACGTCCTCCAACTTAAAGCCAAATACATCGAGGTAAGCGTTATTACAGGCCATTAACCGGCCCTGGCGGTCGCGCACGTAAATGGGGTGCGGCGTGCCGTCGATCAGAACGCTCATGAACCGCATCTGGTCGCTCAGGGCCCGTTCGGCCTGTGTGCGCTTGTGAATCAGGTTGCGCAGGTAGAGCACCCAGCCCAGGGTGATCAGCAGCAGCAGCGCGGCCAGGCCAAACCCTTGGATAATCACGTTGCGATGGCTGATCCAGTAGCTGTCTTCGATGATGATCTCACTGCGCCAACGGTTGGTCAGTTCGTCCATTTCTTCAGGCGTGATACACAACAGCGCCTTTTCGAGGATCGAATACAGCTCCAGTTGGCTGCGATTGACACCGAAGGCAATGCGCGCTGGCTCCGTACCGACGGTGCTGGTGATACGCAAGCGATCACGGTAATGGCGCGCAATCATGTAGCGTGCACTGATCAGCGAAATAACGTTCGCATCGACGCTGCCCTTGGCGACCAGATCCATGGCCTGCTCGGGGTTCTCGACATTGACAAACTCGATGCCTGGATAGTCCCGGGCAATCTGCACGGAGAGCGTGCTACCGGCGAGCAATGCCAGGCGTTTTCCAGGCATGTCCTCCAGCGTCACCAGGCGTTCGTCACCGGTACGCGCCACTAACACATAGGGATTGGACAGATAAGGCCGAGTGAAGCGCAGCTTTTCGGACCGCTCGACGCTGGGCGTGATCACCGCCAGCATATCCACTCTGCCGGTACTGACCTCTTCAATCTGCTGAGGCTGCGAACTCCCTGGCACCACTTCGAACTTCAAGCCCGTAAGCAAGCTGACTCGCGACAATACCTCGTCACTCAAGCCCACAAACTGCCTTTGCTCATTAAAAAAAGACAACGGCACGAACTTATCGAGCACTGCAACTTTCACCCGTGGGTGCTTCTGCAGCCAACGCTGCTCACTCTCACTCAAACGCAAACGGTCGGCAGCCAGGAAACCGCTGTCACCGGCACTCCAGCGTCGCAGGATCTCCATCTGCTGGTTGGCCGGGATAACGGCCAGCGCTTCGTTGATGATATTCAGTAGGCGCTCGTTGTCCTGGTTGAAGGCAAACCCGAACGGGTTGACCTCCAATGCGGAAAAATCTGCCATGCGGACGTTATTGAGGTGGTTCTTGTTGATCAGATAGCGGGCGCTGATAGCGTCGCCCAAGTAGACATCCGCCTGACCGAACGCCAAGGCGCCGATAGCCTGGTGAGTCGAGCCATACAGCTGCAGTTGCGCGTGGGGGTAAAAGGCCTGGACAGCGTCAGGCTGCATATAGTGGTAAAGCATCGCTACGCGCTTGCCAGCCAGGTCGGCGCTCAATGAATGACTGTCACCCGTGCGGGTCACCAGCACGGGTTGATCATTAGCGTAGGAACGCGACAGTATCAGTGCCTTATCGGCCGCTTCGTAACCGTTGGCAGACCCGACTAAATCCACCTCGCCGCGTTTGAGCGCTTCGATGACTTCATCACGAGTGTCGTAGCGTCGAACCTCAATAGGCATGTTTAAAATCAGGCTGATCAGCCACGCATAGTCAGCTGTAATGCCTTCAAAGTCGTTTCCGTTGGACCGGTCGAAAGGTATGTAGTCAGGTGCTGACACCCCCATCACCAACATCCGTCGCTCGCGCAGCCAGCGCCAGTCACTTTCCTCAAGTTCCAGACGGGGGTTTTCCAGCGTTGAATGGCCGAACAGCCGCAGTGTATGTGGCTCATCCAGAGCCATCGCTGCACAGGGCAACAGCCCCATCAGCAGGATGGCCATGAAAATCAACAGCCGGGAGATGGTCATTTCAGATCAGATGATTGCGCTGGGCGAACTTGGACAGGTGCACCACCGAGGACATACGCAGCTTCTCCTTGAGTCGTGTCTTATAGGTGCTGATGGTCTTGTGGCTCAACAACATGTCCTCAGCGATTTCCTTGTTGCCCAGGCCCAGCGCCAGCTTTTGCAGTACCGTCAATTCGCGATCCGACAGCGCGTCCACCAGTTCTTGCTCGGTGGTCTGCAAATCATCACGGCGCACCGAACTGGTGGCCACGCTGGGGAAGCAGCTGTAACCGGACCTGATCGCCCTGATCGCCTTTTGCAACTCATCCAGTTCACCGGTCTTGTTAACAAAGCCCATGGCTCCGGCGCGCATGCAGCGGGTAGAAAAGAACACCGCCAGGTACGAAGTCAGCACGAGGATTTTACAGGGCAGTTCCAGCGCCTTGATCCGGCTGATCACCTCCAGCCCGCCAAGCTTGGGCATCGCCAGGTCAAGGATGACCAGGTCCGGACATTTCTCACGAGCAATCTGCATGGCGTCTGCACCGTTGCCTGCTTCATATATTTCAACGAATCCTTCCTGCTTCAACAGGTACTTCACGGTGGCACGTATAAAAGGGTGATCATCCACAATTAAAGCTTTGCTCATAAGACTCCCCGAGGGATCAATACGCTTACATATCACACGGGACCTATCTACCTGTAAAAAGTAACAGTTCCGACAAACGGTGCTGATTACTCTGCATGACACTTCAGGCAGTACAGACCCCTCCTTTTGATAAAGCACGGTAAACACGTAGAGCCGCGCCCTTGTTCCTGAGGCGCAAGCGCGCAACCTTAGCAACGTCGCGCCTTATCAAATGAAGGGATCATCTCGATTGCTTGTAGGATTTTTCCTCGTAGTAGCATAGTCAGCTTTGCGCGGGACAAAGCCTGACAGCCGGGGGGCTACTCGGTGGTACTCGGACTCCAGAACGCCTGCACCAGCAGCACGTTGGTGCGCAGACCTGCAGTGCGCTGGCGGTATTGCCGCTCGAAACCGATCAGGCCACCAAGGATGAATGCCGCAGTGAGGCTGACCAGGGTGTCGATCAGGGAATTGAGGTTGATGTTGTTGATTGCTTGCAAAGGAAATCGTCCCTGTTTATTGCCAGCCAAACTTACGGATGTAGTAACCCTTCACCGCCTGGGTCAGGGCCATGTACGCCAGCAGGATCACGGGCAGGAACACAAAGTACAGCGATGGCAGCGCCTGCAATTTAAAGTAATGCGCCAACGGCCCCATCGGCAGGAAAATCCCCACGGCCATGATCACACCGGTCATCACCATCAACGGCATCGCCGCACGGCTTTGCAGGAACGGGATTTTCGGGGTGCGGATCATGTGCACGATCAGCGTCTGGGTCAGCAGCCCCACCACAAACCAGCCGGACTGGAACAGGGTCTGGTGGTCGGGGGTGTTGGCATCGAAGACATACCACATGAGTGCAAACGTGGAGATGTCAAAGATCGAACTGATCGGCCCGAAAAACAGCATGAAGCGGCCGACATCGCCCGGTTGCCAGCGTTGTGGCTTGGCGAGCATGTCTTCATCGACGTTATCGAACGGAATCGCGATCTGCGAAATGTCATACAGCAGGTTCTGCACCAGCAAATGCATCGGCAGCATCGGCAGGAACGGGATAAATGCACTGGCCACCAGCACCGAGAACACGTTGCCGAAGTTGGAACTGGCGGTCATCTTGATGTACTTGAGCATGTTGGCGAAGGTACGCCGCCCCTCCAGCACGCCCTCCTCCAGGATCATCAGGCTTTTTTCCAGCAGGATGATGTCGGCGGCTTCCTTGGCAATATCCACCGCGCTGTCCACCGAAATACCGATGTCGGCGGTACGCAACGCCGGCGCGTCGTTGATGCCATCGCCCATAAAGCCCACCACATGTCCGTTAGCCTTGAGCAGGCGCACGATGCGCTCCTTGTGGCTCGGCGTCAGCTTGGCGAACACGTTGGTGGTTTCCACGGCCTCTGCCAGCTCGGCGTCGGTCATGTCCTCGATATCGTTGCCCATCAGCAGGCCTTGTTGCTCCAGGCCCACTTCACGGCAGATTTTGGCGGTGACCAGCTCGTTGTCACCGGTCAGCACTTTTACCGCAACGCCATGGGCTTTGAGCGCCTTGAGGGCGGGAGCGGTGCTTTCCTTTGGTGGATCGAGGAAAGCCACGTAGCCGATCAGCGTGAGGTTTTGCTCATCCGCCAGGCTGTAAGTGTCGCGCCCCGGCGTCATGGGTTGCGCGGCCACGGCCACCACGCGCAGGCCTTCTTCGTTGAACGCAGCGGTGACCTGGCGAATACGTGCCAGCAGTTCATCGGTCAGCGCCTCGTTGGTGTCGCCATGGCGCACGTTGTTGCACACAGAGAGGATTTCCTCCACAGCGCCCTTGCAGATCAACAGGTGCGGCAAGCCTTCCTCGGCCACTACCACTGACATGCGGCGACGATTGAAATCGAACGGGATCTCATCGACCTTGTGGAACGCGGTGCCGACTTTCAGCTCGCGATGCACCTCCACGTGCTCCAGCACTGCCACGTCCAGCAGGTTTTTCAGGCCGGTCTGGTAGTAGCTGTTGAGGTAGGCCATTTCCAGCACATCGTCGGACTCTTCGCCCCACACATCCACATGGCGCGCCAGGAAAATCCTGTCCTGGGTCAACGTGCCGGTCTTGTCGGTGCACAGCACGTCCATGGCGCCGAAGTTCTGGATCGCGTCCAGGCGCTTGACGATGACCTTTTTGCGCGACAGAAACACCGCACCCTTGGCCAGGGTGGAGGTGACGATCATCGGCAACATTTCCGGGGTGAGGCCCACGGCAATCGACAATGCAAACAGCAGCGCCTCAGTCCAGTCACCCTTGGTGAAACCGTTGATAAACAGCACCAGTGGTGCCATCACGAACATGAACCGAATGAGCAACCAGCTGACGTTGTTAACGCCGTGCTGGAACGACGTGGTCGCGCGATCGGTGGCCGTCACACGCTGGGCCAACGCGCCGAAATAAGTGCTGTTACCGGTGGTCAGGATCACCGCCGTCGCCGCGCCGGACACCACGTTGGTGCCCATGAACAGGATATTTTCCAGGTCCAGCGGATTGCGGGTGTTGGCGTCCTGCTGGTGGGCGAACTTCTCCACCGGCATCGATTCCCCGGTCATCGCCGCCTGGCTGACGAACAGGTCCTTGGCGCTGAGCACACGGCTGTCGGCCGGGATCATGTCGCCGGCCGAAAGTACAATCAGATCGCCGGGCACCAACTGCTTGATCGGTAACTCAATGCGCTTGGCCTCATCGCGACGCAGCACCGTGGCGGTGTTACTCACCATGGCCTTCAGGGCATCGGCGGCCTTGTTGGATTTGGCCTCCTGCCAGAAACGCAGCAACGTCGACAGCACCACCATGGAGAAAATCACCGTGGCGGCCTTCATGTCTTCGGTCAGCCAGGAGATGACCGCCAACAGGGTCAGCAACAGGTTGAACGGGTTCTTGTAGCAGTGCCACAGGTGCACCCACCAGGGCAGCGGTTGCTCATGCTCGACTTCGTTGAGGCCGTATTGCACGCGCAGGGCATCGGCCTCTTGGGTGTTCAAACCTTCGCAATGACTGCCTAGCGTGCCGAGCAATTGCACGGCACTGTTGTTGGCCGAGACCACGAGGGTTTGCGCCAGGGTCGGCGGTACTTCGCGGCTGACACTGGCGTCGGTCACGGTTTCGAGCATCGCCAGGCGGCGGAAATGCCGGGCAATATGCCGGGTCCGCAGGAAGCCGGCGAAGAACTCTTTGAGCAGCGTGAAGTTCATGGTGTTACTCCTGCGCGAGGAAACACTCGTGCAGGTACGGCCGTCTGCCCCGCACCGTTTTATAGGCACAGTCAGCTTGGCCCGCCCACCGTAAAGGCAGGCGCGTCCGTAGCATCCCGAGGTGAGTCAGGTGCTGGTCAGCGTCGATGAGAGGGATTCGGGCAGGCGCCAGGATTGGCTGCTGCCGGGATGCCGCTTCTCGCTTTTATTGGCGAGACAACGGCATCAGAAGAATGCGCGTTACCTTGCCAAGCCTGTGCCGGCTACCAGAACCGGCCGACTACTGTCACTCGAACAAGTACCCACTGAGGGTCTCCGCTATTGATGAAAACGCGCGAAGCTTACGCCTCGATTTCAGGAGCGTAAACCGTAGGAAAGTGTCTGCGTGAGGAATAAGAAGATTCTTCAGGGAGGGTTCAGGAACGCATCTTCCTGAACCCTCCAGAGATCTAAATGTGGGAGCGGGCTTGCTCGCGAAGACGGTGTATCAGCCACTGCAGATGTCGACTGAGCTACCGCATTCTCGAGCAAGCCCACATTTCGGACAGCGTACATCTGTTGCTACGCGGTACCCGGTCTATCCCTCGCCACCAGCCTCAAGTAATCCTCAACCGCCCCACCCGCCAGCGCCTTGACCTGAATCGACACCCGGTTCACCTGCCGTCCCATCGTGACGCCCTCCCGCGTACGTACCTGCGCATACCCAAGCCTGGGCCAGAAACGCTCGGCTTTGATATTGCCGATAACCACCGTCAACCGCAGCCATTGGGCGCCCTTCTTCGCAGCCCATTCTTCAAGGTCCGCATGCAGTCGTTGCGCAAGGCCAGTGCCATGCAGGCAGGAGTCGACCAGCAGCAGCCCGATATGCCAGACACCGCTCGCCAGCAAGTCCGCCGCAATGTTCACCACCGCGACCCATCGGTCGTCAGCATCGCGATAACCCAGCCAGTACATCCGGCGGCACGTCCATCCTGTGGGCAGCTGCCCGTGCAACTCCTCGCGCGCTTCAGTCGGCGTGGCGGGCTCGCCGTTCACCGCAATGAAGTAATCCGGCGCTCGCTCGAAAAAAAGTTGCAGCTCGGCCTCGTCGCCAGCGCACAGCTCAACCACCCGAATACCTGCAACAGAGCAACCGGGCAACACGTGCTCATCAACATCCATGTTCATCCGCCCTCAATCATCACGCGTCAGCACTTCCAACAACTCAATCTCAAAACACAGGTTACTGTTGGGCTTGATATGCGCGCCCATCGACCGTTCGCCATACGCCAGATGCGCCGGCACGAACAAGGTCCGAACACCGCCCACCTGCATGCCCATCAGCCCCTGGTCCCAGCCCTTGATCACCCGCCCGGTGCCGATCACACACTGGAACGGCTTGCCGCGCTCCCAGGACGAATCGAATACCGTGCCGTCTTCCAGGGTGCCGGTGTATTGGGTAGTAATCAACGCGCCCTTGACCACGGCTTTGCCAGTGCCGGGGCGGATGTCGGTGATTTGGAGTTCGTTGTGGCTCATGGCGGTTCTCATTGAGGGCGCAAAGGATGGCGTTTCTCCCAGAATCAAGCGGGTTTGGCAAGCTTCAAACGCAACACTGACAGTTTCTACGCGCCGCAGCGCCTTTCAGGATCAGAGGGCGCTCTCTGCGCTTGCTGCCTGAAATTCACTTACAAAAAAACACGATGTCCCCTCCCCCCAAAACACCTTCAGCTTATTTCTCGCGCCCAGTGCTGACGCTCAACCTATAAAGCGTTCATTACGCTGAATAGGGAATATCAGAATGACCATCGGTTCCGGCTTCAACTACCCCGCAGACATCGCCCAGCGGCAGCATCGAGAAAAGCGCTCTACCGAGAAAAAATGGAGGCCAACATTTCCTAATCCACCCGACCTGTGCTTTGACTACCGCGCGTTGGTTGAACAGGTAAACGGGATTGCCCAGGCCACTGAACCCAATCATAAGATCTGCGTTATTGGCGCTGGCATTACCGGCCTGACGACTGCACGCGAGCTTTACAGGTGCGGGTTCACAAACATTACCTTACTCGAAAAATCCAAGCGTATTGGCGGCCGACACCTTACCGCCCTCGGGAACAATCACACCAACACGCCAGGCAGGCCCCCTTTCGAGATGGGTGCAATGAGGATGCCGTTCTTCAACAAGACAAATGAGCCTCCCAAAGACGGTCGCTCACTGATGGCCTATTACGCTAACGAATTCGATTTGCGCTATTCAGACTTTCCAAACCCGGGCAGCCCGGCCGTCCGCTCAACAGGTATATTCCTCAGAGAAGGGAGCATAGATAACAGCAGTGAACCCACCCTGCTGATCTGGAAAAACGCCGATGGAAAAACAGCCCCGCCAGGGCAAACGCTGGGCCACGTTTTCGGGAAATGGAAGACATTTGCCGAGCGTATGACGCTGTGCGTCTCCGAAAATTACGGCTCCGAACGCTGGGAGGACATGTGGGCATCGATAGTAAGAAAATACGAAGGTATGTCCTTTCGGGATCTGGTCAAGTTGCCAAGTATTGATACGTGGCACCACAGGGATCCTGGAAACTTTGGCGGCCTGGGTATGAGTGCCCAGGAATCTGCAGTGTTCTACGCCATCGGAATAGGTGATGGCAGTTGGGGCGCCTTCTATGACGTCTGCGCGCTTTACCCTCTGCGCACGGCGATATTTGGATTCAGCAGTCATCTGCAGTTAATCCACGGACGGGTTGACGCAGACGGTACTCCCATGGACGCGCCGTACTTGAATGCTAAAGAGACCCTGGACTCCAGAGGGCTGAAATTCAACAAACCAAACTATATTGGCCTTGGATCGCTGGCGGAATCGCTGCTCTTCATAAAACCCGACGAGACCGATGATTCTTTGTACGAACACCTTTTAAAGCGCCCATCCGGTTTACTGACCAGCAGTGCAGTGACAACACTGAAAAAACTCAAGAACGGAAAAATACGGGTGTATTACAGCTGGAATGCCACACAAAAAGACAAAACAGAAAACGTATTTATCGATTGTGACGCTGTCGTAATGACACTTCCCTCCTGGCTGATCGAGACACAAGTATCAATTGAGAACTTCAGCCAGGAGACACTCCCATTCAACATCATAGAAGCCTATAAGACCGCCCACTGGGAAACCAGCTGCAAAGTCTACGCGCCACTAAAAAAGTCGTTTCTCTCAGAGAACAAGAACATACCTCAAGCGATCGTTACGGACAGCTGGGTACATGATGTATATACCTACCGCTACCACAATAATAATACCTATGACTGCATCCTCCTCAGCTACACGTGGGAAGACGACGCGACCAAGCTATCGGTATTTGACGACGAACAACTGGTCGATAAATGCATAAAAGAGCTTGACCGAATCCTCTTGAAGTCCACAAACATCAAAGAAAAAATATCACCTTATATAGGGCATAAACAGGCCGTCGTTCAACGCTGGATGAACGACAAGCACTCGCTGGGTTGTGCAAAGCTCTATCGCGCAGGCACCTACTACGCCGCGGTGTCCTTAATGAAATACAACAGGGACTTCTCGCACAAATCGGGACTTTATCTCTGCGGCGAGTCGTTTTCCGTTGATGCTGGCTGGACTGAGCCTTGCTTCAGAGGCGCCGTCGACACCGTGATAAACATCTGCAATAAAACACGCGCCAATTTCAACGGCGGCTTTGACATGCAGGACTACCCAGCCTACAAAACCGAGCAACAAAGGAAATAGACTACGCAGTAATGAGAACCGTCTGACTTTCAATTAAACATATTGTCGCCTCTTATAAACATCCAACCATTTTCCGGTTGTATAACAATAAGAGGTCACCTCAATGAGCGAACCAGTAAGCCCTGCACGCGTAGCGGTCATTCAACTTGATCCACAGGTCGGCATGGCCAACCGCGCCAATAATCTGAGTCAGAGCCTCGCACTGGCGGCCGAAGCCGCGAACGGCGGAGCCAACCTGATCGTGCTGCCCGAGCTCACCAATTGCGGGTATTTCTTCAGCAGTCGCCAGGATGCTTTTGATCACGCAGAACGAGTGCCAGACGGTACCAGCGTGCAGGCGTGGATAGATTTTGCCTGCAGGCACCAGGTGTATCTGGTAGCAGGCCTATGTGAAATAGACGGTATGCAGCTATTCAATACGGCCGTGCTGTTAGGTCCCGAAGGCTACATCGGAAAATACCGCAAAGCGCATTTGTGGAACCTGGAAAAGCTATGGTTCACCCCCGGCGATACAGGCTTTCCGGTATTTGAAACGCCGATCGGCCGTATTGGCTTGCTGATTTGCTGGGACATCTGGTTCCCGGAGGTACCACGCATTCTCAGCCAACAAGGCGCAGATATTATTTGCAGCCTGAACAACTGGGTGTGGACACCACCGCCGCTATTCGATGACGCGGGAAAATGCATGGCGTCGTACCTGACGATGACCGCCGCCCACGTCAACAACGTGTTTATCGCTGCCGCCAGCCGCATTGGCGAGGAGCGAGACGCCCGTTACCTCGGATGCTCATTGATTGCCGGAACCAATGGCTGGCCGATTGGCGCTGTCGCTTCGGCCAATCGCCAGGAAATTTTGTTCGCCGACATTGATATCACCAGCGCCCGCAGTGCACCGATCTGGAACAGCCTCAACGATTTGCAACGTGATCGACGCAATGATCTCTACGATCAAATGCTCGGTTACGCCCAACACCCTGCCCTGCCGCGCTGATTGGAGGGTTGACTATGGGTAACCTCTTAGAAAAACCACGAACCCCCTGGCCCAACATTGACAAGACTGTTGTTGTCATTGCGCTGACCAGCGCTCTGATCATTGTGTGGTTAGCGTTCACCGGGCCCTGGCCTGGCTACACCGATATGGTGCAAAGCCTCCCACACCCTGTTGCCTGGCTGCGCTGGGTACTTGGCGATATCAGCGAGGTCGCTTTCTACAAACATGAACTGGCGTCGCTCGGCCTGCTGGGAGGTGCCTACCTGGCCTGGTGGGCCAGCCGAAGGGGTAAGGCCTGGCAAGGTTTCTCCATTTCCTATGGGACCGGATTATGGCCTTGGCTGATAACCAGCTCGTTGCTCGGCCTGCTACTCAGCAACCTGCTGTGGGGATGGGCTGTCACCGCTC
Organism: Pseudomonas sp. EL_65y_Pfl1_R83; assembly: GCF_963970695.1. Taxonomy (NCBI): domain Bacteria; kingdom Pseudomonadati; phylum Pseudomonadota; class Gammaproteobacteria; order Pseudomonadales; family Pseudomonadaceae; genus Pseudomonas; species Pseudomonas sp. EL_65y_Pfl1_R83. The sequence continues at coordinate 269,239 of NZ_CAXAQI010000004.1, forward strand.
AGACGTGGCAACCGACGTTCGCGGCGTTCGTCTCGTTGCCGGCGGCAATGGTGCTGATGTTTGGCGGCGGGTGGAAGGTCACCCTCACTGGCGCAGCACTGGGCGCTGTGCTCGTTACGCCGATGTGCCTGTTGATCGTCAACTTTGTCTGCGTGCCGCTGGGGTTGCCGACGGTGATTGGCAATGTGATGGGCATGGCCATCGGTAGCGTGATCGCGTTTATGCTATGCCGTCGGATGCCCTCTGTGGTGCGCTCGGACTTTACCCCACCGGCCAAACCGGAGCCTGCCGCTCTTCCCACTTATGGCGTGACTTGGAGCCTGCGCCGGGTGCTGGCAGATTTCTCCGAAGCGCCGTTTTTTGGAAACGAGCTAGCCAGTCTGGGTCTGTTGGCGGGAGTCCTCTTGGCGTACGCCCTGAATCCCGTGAGCCCGGCGTACGGCTCAGGCCTCATATTGCACCTGATCGGCGCGCAAGCACTGACGTCTGCGCTGGGTGTGGTCATCTGGCGACGTGAGTGGATCAAGCGAGGATGGTATCCCACCTATGTTCCCTTGGTGTCAGTAGTACCGGCTGCCGTGTTGACCCATGGAGGAAGTTGGATGGTGATGGGATCAAGTGCGCTGCTCGGTGCATTGATTGCTCCACCTTTAGCGTGCGCCATCGCGGGGAGGTTGCCGGCCCACTTCCACCCCTACATCGGTAACGTGCTCTCAATGGCGTTGAGTACGCTGATCATCGTACCAGTCGTGGGATGGTTAGTGGTTTAGCATAAGCGTGGTGAGAGGTCCCCCTCTCACCACCCTCATCACAACACGTCAGGCCAACGGTACGCGACGATTAATCAGCGCCATACGTCCCACAAAGAAGCTCAGCGCCGCCCCCCAACAGCAGCATCGCCAAGGTGCTCCAGGCCGCACGGGAAACCTGCTTGGCAGCCACTTCACGGGCTTTCTGTTCAGCCTGTTGCTTCAGCTCTTCGACCTTCTGCATGGCTTGCTGATAAGCCTGGCCGTAATTGTCGACGATCTGCGTGGCTTCTTTCTTACTCTTGCCGGTACGCGCCGCCACGAAGTTGACCAGCGCTTCTTTATCCGCCGCGTTCAGCGCAGGTTCACCGGACGCTATCACGCGTTCAAACCACTCCTTCACTTGGTCGCCCGCCTGCGCAGGATTGGTCGCTGCATCCGTCGCCGCGGCAATACCGCTGCTGGCAGCCAACAAGCCTTTACCCACCATGTTGCCGGCGGTGCCGAGCACACTAAGGACCAGGTAGGTTACCAGGGCAATTGCACTACCGGCCAACACCGCGCTTCAGGGCAAGCGAACAGCGACCGATTGGTTTCATAGACAGCGGTCATACAGAGGTCCTTCACACGTTATGGGAGCAAGGTGATGTGCCTTGTTGAGTGGGAGTGTGGCGAAACGACATCTGTTCAGTCGTGGCGCAAATGCACCAGATTGCCTGATGCATTCGCACTCCGTCCCCCTCACTTTCTCTGCACTATCCTGAAGCGTGCATGTCGGAGTTTTTATGCGCTTTTTTCCGGAGAAATCATGAGCCAGGACGTCCTCGCTAAAGAAACCAACCGCCGCCAACTGCAGCAGATCATTTCCGGGTTATCCGATGGGATCATTCTCGCCGAGGTCGACCAGACCATCCTGTGGGCCAACGAAGCCGCACTGACCATGCACGGCGTGGGCGACGTGATGGGGCTAGGCGCGGATGCGCGGGAGTATGCCGAGCGCTTCACGCTGCGCTATCGCAACAATCACCCACTGCTGCCGGAAAACTATCCCCTGGCCCGTGCTGCCGCTGGCGACGAATTCAGCGACGTCGTGGTGGAGGTGATTCCAAACGCCGATTCGGACAAAACCTGGGTACACCGCCTGCGCAGCCTGGTGATCGCCGACTCGCGTGGCGAACCGGAGCTGCTGGTACTGATCCTCAGCGACGCTACCGAATGGGCCAGTGCCGAGCAGCGCTTCGAGAAAACCTTCAACGCCAACCCGGCGCCTGCGGTGATCTGCCGTCTGAGCGACTTGCGCTATATCAAGGTCAACCAAGGCTTTCTGGAGATGACCGGTTACAACCGCGACCAAGTCATCGGCAAGTCCGTCTATGAGCTGGACGTACTGGAGCAGGCCGAGCGCAAGGGCCTGGCGATCCAGCGCTTGGGCGATGGCGCGACCATACCGCAGATGCAGGCCGAACTGAGATTGCCCGAAGGCGGCAGCAAACTGGTGATCGCCGCCGGCCAGCCGCTGGACATGAACGAAGAGGCCTGCATGCTGTTCTCCTTCACTGACCTGGAGCCTCGGCGCAAGGCCGAAACCGCGCTGCGCCAGAGTGAAGAACGGTTTGCCAAATCATTTCGCCTGACCCCGGTGCCGACGTTGGTCTGCAGCGCCGCCAACCGCCAAGTGGTGGATGTGAATGAGGCGTTCATGACGATCACGGGGTACACCAGCGAAGAATTGATCGGCAAGGCCATCGAAGACATTGGTTTTATCGACAGCGCAACGGCTGGCGCCCTGTTGTTCACCACCCTGGAAAAAGCCGGAAGCGTTGACGGCCAGGACTTGAAGGTGCGCAAGAAAGGCGATGAGGTTATCGACTGTGTCGTGTCCGCCGACACCGTGATCATTCAGGATGTGCCCTGCTACCTGCTGGTGCTGATGAACATCACCGAACGCAAGCGCTCGGAGCTGGAACTGGTGGCCGCCATCGAGGAAGTCATGCAAGACGCTTCATGGTTCAGCCAGACACTGATCGAGAAACTGGCGAACGCCAAAAGCGTCAACAGCCCCAACCTGCCGAATGTCGCGTTCACCGACCTCACGGCCCGTGAGCGGGATGTTTTGGGGTTGATCTGCGAAGGGCTGGCTGACAAGGAAATTGCCTCGCGCCTCAAACTGGCGCCCAACACGGTGCGTAACCATGTGGCCACGGTGTACTCCAAGCTGGGGGTGCATAGTCGTAGTGCAGCGATCGTTTGGGCCCGCGAACGCGGACTGTTTGCCCGCGAATTGCGGCTCAAGAACAAGTGAACGCGGTGCAAATGCACTAGTGCGTCTAGTGCGAATTCAACTTATGACGCGGGCAAGTAAACCCTAATCTTCAGGGCGTGGGCACAAGGCTTTGATCGTGTGCCACCGCATTTACACCCTGAAGGAACCCACATGTTTACCCTCTCTCAACTGCGCAATTGCATCGAAGAAGGTCTGTCGCCACTGACGTGCGAATTCACCCTGTGCCGGGACGCGTCGCTGACCCTCAAGGTCTACGACGCGGAGACCGGCCGGGTCGACCTGGTTGTCACCGGGATCAGCACGAACCGGCTGCAGACCCCGCAAGAAGTCGAAAAAATGGTGGAAGAGCTGCGTTACGAACTGCAATGCAACACCGTGGGCAAGCTCACGCTGGATGATTTGCCTTCAACGACGCACCCATGAAATAGAACACCCCGCCCGCAATGATAAACGCCCCCAGCATGTAGAACATGTAGTGGGCCGGCAAGCTGGCCAGCACCAGCCCACACAACACCGGCCCAAGGGCAGCCCCCAGGTTGGACAGGTTCTGCGCCCCGTAGTACATGCCGCGCAGGTGGTCCGGGGCGATGCGGTCGATGAACATGTACTCGGCCGGAAACACGATGATCTCCCCCACCGTGAACACCGCCATTGCCGTTACCCACCACAGCACGCTGGTGGACAGCGCAAAACCAATGATCCCCAGCATGAACATGCCCAGGCCTGCGATCAGCCACTGGCCCAAGTAGCGATGCGAGATGCGCCGCCCAATCACATACTGCAGGGCAATCACCAACACGGCGTTGGTGGTCAGCACGGCGCTGACCACGGTGTAGGTGTATTCGGCGGTGGTGGTGGTGACCAAATATTGCGACAGCCATGCAGTGAACTGACCGAATACCACGGCACTGAGCACGCCGCCAACGGTGAAGCAGACAAGGCGACGATCGCGCAACAGCACGCGGCCAACGGCAAGAAAGGGCACCGGCTTTTGCGTGGCATCAACGGTCGCCAGCGCGCGGTCACCCCAACGCCAATACAGCAGGAAAAACCCTACACCCAATAGCGCCGAAAGGATAAACGGCAAGCTGATGTCCAGCTTGGCAATCATCGCCCCGAAAAAAGGCCCTACGGCATAGCCGATATTGGTCAGGGTGTACTTGATGGAAAACACTTCGCTGCGTGCCTCTTCGGGCAACAAGCTGGCAAAACCGGCTTTGACCGCGATATCGATCACCGCGTAGGCCAGGTTGATCAGGATCAGGCAGCTGTAGAACGCCCAGATATTCTGCGCGAGCAGCGTGCCGATAAAGCCCAGTACAAACAGCACGCTCATGCCGAGCAGCAATCGGTAGCTGTTGATACGGTCGACCAGGAAGCCGCCATACATGCTGAGCAGCGAGCCGACAATCAGCGAACTGCCGATCACCAGACCGACCTGAGTGATATCGAGGGCAAAGTGGCTGGTGAGGTAAATCACCAAGTACGGAAACGTGATCGCCTTGGCCAACGTGAGCATCAACGTGGCGGACAGCAACAGGTTAACGGTGCGGGGGTAGTTTCTTATTGTGGCAAGCATCCTGCTTTCTTTCCTGGAAGGTAACGCGGCCTTTACGGCCGGCTACCTTAACTCAGGAACAGGGCAAGAAAGCAAGGTCATTTCTTGACGGGAGTGATCTCAAGGATGGTGCCGTTAGTGGTCTTGAGCAGGACGAATTTATCGCCCACCCGCGCCCACTGGCTGTCTTCTTCAGGCTGCTTGAGGCCGCGTTTTTTCCAGTCGCTGACGGCTGATTCCTTGCGCATCAACATATCCGGTGCGCGGTCGCCCTCTTTCAAGTCACGGGCGTTGATATTCGAAGGTTGCACGGTTTCCTGGGGGGTATCACCGGCGTGCACGACAAAGCTGGCGGTGGACAGGCTGGCGGCAACCAGCAGGCAGGCGATTAGGGACTTGGACTTCATGGGTGCTCCTTCAATTAATGGCGCTTACCCAGGTTCGGACCGCTGGCGGGTCTGATCATTCAATCAAGCCTTGGCACGGAGTGAGCGACCCAACTGCCACAGGTGTGCCTTGATGGAACACCATCCGCCACTGCCCCTCTTCAGCTCGCCATACCGAGCTGCGCAGCGAAGCCCCACCTGAGTCCCGATGAGAGCGATAGGTCACCAGAGCCACACCTTCAGTCAGCCTTTTCACCGTGAAATCAGTTATACAGCGCGCAGAAAACACCTCATCCTGCAGTCCGGAAATCACCTCTGCCTTGCTGCCCCACACATTTCCACTGGCACCAAACTCAACAAAATCATCCGCCAATAGCTCCGCCAACCGCGTCGCATTCGAACGGGTAGCCGTTTGCTGCAGCCCCTGTTCAAGCTCAAATAAGTGCGCGTCTAAATCCATTCCATTGCCTCCGTGAAATAAATCATGTAATTTTTCATGAAATTTATCGAAATAAATTTCATGACCCCACAAGAAGAACTCGCCACCCTGGCCGCACTGATCCACGATCTGCGCAAGCACAAGAAGCTTACCCTCGCCCAGCTCGCGCAGAAAATCGAGCGATCCGTGGGTTTCCTGTCCCAGGTCGAACGCGGCCTATCGCGCCCGACCGTGGCGGACCTCACCGCTATCAGCCACGCCCTTGATGTACCGACCACCTACTTCTACAGCCAGGCCAAACCCAAGGCGGTGGACTGGATCACCCGGCCCAACGAACGGCGCACGGTGTATTACGCCAATGGCATCACCGACATCCTCGTCTCGCCCAGCATGAACGGCGCCTTTTCGATGCTCGACAGTCTATTGGCTCCCGGAGCCAACAGCGGTGAACAAACCATGAGCGACCGCGCCGAGCAGGCCGGCTTTGTACTGGAGGGCGAATTGACGCTGTGGGTCGACGGTGAGACCGATCCGGTCACCCTCGGCCCCGGCGACAGCTTCCACCTGGCCAGCTTCGCCCATTGCCGCTACGCCAATCTGACCGACCTGCCCGCCCGCGTGTTGTGGGTTTACAACTAGGAGCTGCACCCGTGAAAAGCCATGCCACCCCGTTACTGGCCGAAGTACGGACCTTTCGCCAGAACCATCCCGACGTGCGTTACGTAGACTTGATCGCCTTGGACATTCCAGGGCACTTCTACGGCAAGCGTTACCCCATCGAGATGCTGGAAAAAGTCGCCGCCGGCAGCCCGCTGAAGCTGCCGCAGAACGCCGTGCTGCTGGGGGTTCAGGGGGGGCTGTTCAAGATTGGTGACTATTGCTTCAACGACGGCGACCCGGATGCCAACCGCCGTCTGGTGCCGGGCACGCTCAAGCCGGTGAGCTGGGAGTCGCAGCCGCTGGGCCAGATGCTGATTACCTCAGACGGTACCGAAGCACCCATCGAATTCGAACCTCGCGAAGTGCTGGCCAAGGTGCTGGAACGCCTGCAACGCAAGGGCATTCACCCGGTGGTGGCGTTCGAGTTGGAGTTCTACCTGTTCGACAAGAAACTCGACAATGGCCTGCCGCAATGCGCCCGCGACCCACTGAGTGACGACCCCGACGACCAACCCAACCTGCATATCGAACGGCTATCGCGTTTCAGCGAAGTGCTCGACGACATGGCGCAAACCGCCAAGGACCAGGGCATCGACATCACGGTGATCACTGCCGAAATCGGCCCCGGCCAGTTCGAAATCAACTTCGGTCACCAGGGCGACGGTATGCGCGCCGCCGACTGGGCCGCCCTGTTCTGTCGCAGCACCCGCGGCGTAGCGCTCAAGCACGGTTACCGTGCGAGCTTCATGGCCAAACCCTATCTGCAATTCCCCGGGAGCGGCATGCATGTGCATGTCAGCCTGTATGACGGCGCGGGCAATAACCTGCTGGCGGCGCACCAGCAGCAGCCATTGCGCCATGCCGTGGCCGGCTGCCTGGAATTGTTGCCGCACTGCATGCCGATCTTTTCGCCCAACCACAACGCCTTTCGCCGCCTGGGCGGCACGGTCAACGCGGCAACGCGCGCCAGTTGGGGCTTTGAAGACCGTGATGCGTGCGTGCGCATCCCCGAGTCCGACCCGCGCAACCTGCGCATAGAGCATCGCCTGGCGAGTGCGGATGCCAACCCGTACCTGGTGCTGGCGGCGATCCTGGTGGGCTTGGAGCACGGTCTTGAAGCCAAGCGCGAACCCATCGCCCCACTGAACGAAGATCGCACCAGCGGTACCGACTTCCCCCTGGAAATGCTCGACGCCGTGCGCGCCATGCAACATCAACCGGTACTGCGCGATAAGCTGGGCGCCGAATTTGTCGACGTCTACTGCGAGAACAAACGCCAGGACCACTTGGCTTTCCAGCAAGAGATCCCTGCGCGGGAATACCGCTGGTTTCTCTAAACATCCCCTATGGAATCACCGATGACTGACCAAAGCGCCCCGGCCCTCAAGGAAATTTTCAACGTCGAACGCTTGCACCACATCGCCACGCAAATGACGGCGGTGTACCCGGCGTTCGACGCCAAGGGCTTCCTCCAGCACGCCAAGTCCGGGCTGACGGAGTTGTCGGTGATGCAGCGCATGGCGCGGGTCAGCGAGAGCCTGCATGCAGTGATCCCGCTGGATTATGCGCACACCCTCAAGCTGCTTTACGCCCTCGCCCCGCGCCTGAACAGCGCGTTCGTCAGCCTGTTCCTGCCGCACTTCGTGGCGAATTACGGGCGGGATGACTTCAAGCGCTCCATGGCTGCACTCAAATACTTCACCACCTTTGGCTTCGCCGAATTCGCCATCCGCCACTTCCTGCTGGATGACTTCCAGCGCACGTTGGCGGTGATGCAGACATGGTCGCTGGATGACAACGAACACGTGCGCCGCCTCGCCAGCGAAGGCTCGCGGCCGCGTCTGCCGTGGTCGTTCCGCCTGGCCGAAGTCCAGGCGAACCCTGAACTGTGCGCGTCGATCCTCGACAACCTCAAGGCCGACGGCAGCCTTTATGTGCGCAAGTCCGTGGCCAACCACCTCAACGACATCACCAAGGACCACCCGGAGTGGGTGCTCAGCCTGATCGAGGGCTGGAACCTGGACAACCCGCACACCGCCTGGATCGCCCGCCACGCCTTGCGCAGCCTGATCAAGCAAGGCAACACCCGGGCGCTGACGATCATGGGCGCCGGGGCCAGGGCCGAGGTGAATATCCATGACCTCAAGGTGACGCCGGCGGTGATCAACCTGGGGGAACGGATCGAGCTGTCCTTCAGCCTGGAATCAACCGCCGCCGCCCCACAGAAACTGGTGGTGGATTACGCAATCGACTATGTGAAAAGTGCCGGGCACAGCGCGGCAAAGGTGTTCAAACTCAAGACGCTTACCCTCGGCGCTGGGGAACACCTCAGCATCCGGCGCGAGCAGCATATTCGCGAGCTGACCACGCGCAGGCATTACCCCGGCAGGCATAGCGTGCACGTGTTGGTGAATGGAGAGCGGTTGGGCAGCGCAGAGTTCGAGTTGCGCGCCTGACACGATTGAGTGAATCTGCAAAGTGCCCACAGTTTTGATCCGTTCAGTCAGATCTCGCCGAGGAGCAAGCTTTGCTCCCGCGCGCACAACTCCACCACGTAATCCCACAACACCCGCAACCGCACTGACTTGTGCAACTCCCGCCGCGAACTGATCCAGTAGCTGCGCTGAATTCCCTCCCCCGGCAGCAAAGCCACCAGATCCGGATCAGCCGAGGCCATGAAACACGGCAACACCGCAATGCCCAACCCTGAGCGTGCCGCCTGGTGCTGGGCTATCACGCTGGTGCTGTGGAACACCACTTTGGGGTTGCGGCAGAAGCTGCTGAGGAACTTCAGTTCCTGGCTGAACAGCAGGTCGTCGACGTAATCGATCCACGAATGCACCGCGAGGTCTTCGCGCTTTTCGATCGGCGGGTTACGGTCCAGGTAGGCGCGGCTGGCGTAGAGGGCCAGGCGGTAGTCGGTGAGTTTGCGGGTGACCAATTGATCGACGCTGGGCCGTTCAAGGTGGATGCTGATTTCCGCCTCGCGGTTGAGGATGCTGACAAAGCGCGGCACCGCCACCAGCTCCACTTCCAGCCCGGGGTAGCGTTCGAAAAGCCCGCCCATGCGGCTGGCCAGGAACATCACGCCCAGCCCTTCGGCGACGCCCAGGCGGATCTTGCCCAAAGGCGCGGCGGAGTGGGTCAGTTCGTCTTCAGCCAGCAGCGCGACGTTTTCCATGGCTTCGGCGTGTTTGAGCAAGGCTTCGCCGGCAGGGGTCAGTTCGTAGCCTTGGGCATGCTGAACGAACAGCGCAGTACCGAGGCTTTTCTCGATCGCCTCGATGTGCCGTGCCACGGTGGCATGGGTGGTTTTCAGACGTTGCGCGGCGGTGAGTAGGCGGCCGCTGCGCTGCAACTCAAGAAAGTACCGCAGGTCATTCCAATCGAACATGGCGCCTCCATTGCGTGACACGGGGTCGTACTGTTTAAAAACGCACAGCAGCTGGGTAAAAACTAACATTTTTAAGACGAAAACTAACAACTAGGATGGAGCCAATAAGAAAAACAAGCGAGACCTTCAGATGCCCATTGCAACTGCTGAATACGATTACATCGTCGTAGGCGCCGGCCCCGCGGGCTGCCTGCTCGCCAATCGTCTGTCAGCCAACCCCGCTCACCGCGTGCTACTGCTTGAAGCCGGCGGCCGCGACAACTACCCCTGGATCCATATCCCCGTCGGTTACCTGTTCTGCATCGGCAACCCGCGCACCGACTGGTGCTTCAAGACCGAAGCCCAGGAAGGCCTGCAAGGCCGTGCACTGAGCTATCCACGCGGTAAGGTGCTGGGCGGCTGCTCATCGATCAACGGCATGATCTACATGCGCGGCCAGGCCCAGGATTACGACGGCTGGGCGGCAGAAGGCAACGCCGGCTGGGCCTGGAAAGACGTGCTGCCGTTGTTCAAACAGAGCGAAAATCATTTTGCCGGTGGCTCCGAATTCCATAGCAATGGGGGTGAGTGGCGAGTCGAACAACAGCGCCTGCACTGGCCGATCCTCGACGCCTTTCGTGACGCGGCGGCGCAAAGTGGCATCGCGCCGATCAGCGACTTCAATCAGGGCGACAACGAAGGCTGCGGCTATTTCCAGGTCAACCAGAAAGCCGGTGTGCGCTGGAACGCGGCCAAGGCATTTCTCAAGCCGATCCGTCAGCGCCCCAATCTCATCGTGCTGACCGAAGTGGAAGTAGACCGCGTGCTGCTGGAAAACGGCCGAGCCTCACAGGTGGTTGGTCGTCAGCAGGGCCAGCAGGTGAGCTGGAAGGCGCGCAAAGAGATTGTGCTGTGCGCCGGCTCCGTCGGCTCGCCGGGGATTTTGCAGCGCTCGGGGATCGGGCCTTCCAGCGTGCTCAAGCCGCTGGGCATCGACGTGCTGCATGAACTGCCGGGCGTGGGCGGTAACCTGCAGGATCACCTGCAATTGCGGCTGATCTACAAGCTGGAAAACGCCCGCACCCTCAACCAGATCGCTGGCACCGTATGGGGCAAGATGGGCATGGGCCTGCGCTACCTGTACGACCGCAGCGGCCCGCTGTCGATGGCACCCAGCCAGCTCGGCGCGTTTGCCCGCTCGGGCCCGGAACAAACCTCGGCCAATCTTCAATACCATGTGCAACCGCTGTCGCTTGAGCGCTTTGGCGAGCCGCTGCACGCGTTCCCGGCGTTTACCGCGTCGGTCTGCGACCTGCGCCCGCAAAGTCGCGGACGTATCGACATTCGCTCGGCCAACCCGGCGGACGCACCGCTGATCCGCCCCAACTACCTCAGCCATCCGCAAGATTTGCGCGTGGCCGCCGATGCCATCCGCCTGACGCGCCGCATCGTCGCAGCCCCGGCCCTGAGCCCATTCAAGCCGGTGGAATACCTACCGGGCGATTCACTGCAAACCGAGGACGAACTGCACGAGGCCGCCGCGCGCATCGGCACGACCATCTTCCACCCGGTCGGCACCTGCCGCATGGGCAGCGATAAAGACGCGGTGGTCGATGCCCAGCTGCGCGTGCATGGTGTGCCTGGATTGCGCATCGCCGATGCGTCGATCATGCCGCGCATTACGTCCGGCAACACCTGTTCACCTACGCTGATGATCGCGGAGAAGGCCGCGCAGCTGATCCTTTCGCCGAATACAAGGAGTCTCGCCCCGGAGAAAGAACTGGTTCATGCAATCTGAATAGCGGCGCTGAAACTGGCGCCGACAGTGGAACAACAATAAATAATCACTGTGAGGGCTACCCGATGTCAGAACATGCTCAACCCCTGGGCTCGGCGGTCACCACCGCCAGTACCCGCAACGACTCAAAGAAAGTCATCTTCGCCTCGTCCCTCGGGACGGTGTTCGAGTGGTATGACTTTTTCCTCTACGGCGCCCTGGCGGCGGTGATCAGCAAGCAGTTTTTTGCCGGGGTCAACGACACCACGGCGTTCATCTTTGCCTTGATGGCCTTTGCCGCCGGCTTTGTGGTGCGGCCGTTCGGTGCGTTGGTGTTTGGCCGCTTGGGCGACATGATCGGGCGTAAATACACCTTTCTGGTCACCATCATTTTGATGGGCCTGGCGACCTTCTGCGTCGGGCTGCTGCCGACTTACGCCAGCATTGGCATTGCGGCACCGATCATTCTGATCCTGCTGCGCATGCTGCAAGGCTTGGCACTGGGCGGCGAATACGGCGGCGCGGCGACTTATGTGGCCGAGCATGCACCAGCCGGCAAACGCGGGCTCCACACCAGTTGGATTCAATCCACCGCAACCATCGGCTTGCTGCTGTCGCTGCTGGTGGTACTGGCCTGCCGTTACTTCACCGGTGACCAGTTCGAAGTGTGGGGCTGGCGGATTCCGTTCCTGTTTTCCATTGTGCTGCTGGGTATTTCCACGTGGATCCGCATGAGCCTGCATGAGTCGCCAGCGTTCCTGAAAATGAAAGAGGAAGGCAAGACCAGCAAGTCGCCGATCCGCGAGTCGTTCGGCAAATGGGAAAACCTCAAGGTGGTGCTGATCGCGCTGTTCAGCATCAACGGCGGGCAAGCAGTGACCTTCTACGCGTCCCAGTTCTACGTGCTGTTCTTCCTCACGCAGTTCCTGAAGATGGACCCTGCCCTGGCCAATATGCTGTTGATCATCAGCGTGGTGATTGGCGCGCCGTTCTTTATCTTCTTTGGCTGGCTGTCAGACAAGGTGGGGCGCAAGCCGGTGCTGATGCTCGGCCTGCTGCTGGCAACCGCGCTGTACTTCCCGATCTTCAAGAGCCTGGCGCACTACACCAACCCGGCAATGGACCAGGCCAGCCGCCAGGCCCCAATCACCGTACTGGCCGACCCGGCCACCTGTACTTTCCAGTTCGACCCGGTGGGCAAGGCGAAATTTGACAGCCCGTGCGACAAGGTCAAGACCTTCCTCGTCAAGCAAGGCCTGCCCTACAGCAGCGCTGCCGCACCGGCGGGCAGCCCGGTGCAGGTGAGTGTGGGCGACGTGCGTATCGATGGGTTTGACGAAAAAGCCCTGCGTGGCGCCGTGACCCTGGCCGGTTATCCGTCTTCGGCGGATATGGCCCAGGTCAATAAGGTGATGGTAGTGGTGCTGATCGTGGCGCTGATCCTGATCGCCGCCATGTGCTACGGCCCACTGGCAGCGCTGATGGTGGAACTGTTTCCGACGCGTATCCGCTACACCTCGATGTCGCTGCCCTACCACATTGGTAACGGCTGGTTTGGCGGGTTCCTGCCGACCGTATCGTTTGCCTTGGTGGTGTACACCGGCGATATCTTCTATGGCTTGTGGTACCCGGTGGTGGTGACCGGGGTGAGCCTGATTGTGGGGTTGATTTGCCTCAAAGAAACGCGGCACGTGGACATTGATAACAACTGAATAAGCTTCAAGGGGCAAGCGACAAGCAGCAAGTAAAAGGCAATGGGCTCTTTCTTGCAGCTTGTCGCTTGAAACTTTCAGCTGTACATCCATACAGATAATGGTTGCCCCAACGCCGCTTACTAAGCATCCTGCACTGCATCAACCCGATCCGATGTGATGACCATGCGGCTGTACCTCTGTGAAAAACCCTCCCAGGCCAAGGATATCGCGGCCGTGCTCGGCGCCAACCGGCGCGGCGATGGGTGCTGGCTGGGCAATGGGGTCACCGTCACTTGGTGCATCGGCCACCTGCTGGAAACCGCCCCGCCGGATGCCTACGACGCCAAGTACAAGCGCTGGGTGCTGGCCGACCTGCCGATCGTCCCGGAAAAATGGAAGATGCGCGTCAAGCCCAAGACCGCCAGCCAATTCAAGGCGGTCAAGCGTTTGCTGGGAGAAGCGCAGGCGTTGGTAATTGCCACCGACGCCGACCGTGAAGGCGAGATGATTGCGCGCGAACTGGTGGAGCATTGTCGCTATCGCGGGCCGATCCAGCGGCTGTGGCTGTCGGCGCTGGACGATGCCTCCATTCGCAAGGCCCTGGCGTCCCTCAAGCCAGGCACCGAGACTTTCAGCCTGTATCATTCGGCCCTGGGCCGCTCACGCGCCGACTGGCTGATCGGCATGAACATGAGCCGCCTGTTTACATTGCTTGGGCGCCAGTCGGGTTATCAAGGCGTGCTGCCAGTAGGCCGCGTGCAAACACCGACCTTGCGCCTGGTCGTGGACCGCGACCGCAGCATTGCCGACTTCGTACCGGTGGCTTACTGGGCCATCGATGTCGACCTGCACCATGAGCGCATGACCTTCACCGCCCAATGGCGTGCGGCCGAGGACACCTGTGATGACCAGGGCCGCTGCCTCAACCCGCAAGTGGCGCGGGACGCCGCTGATGCCATGCGCAATGCCCCCAGCGCACGGCTGGTGAAGTTGCGTACCGAGCGCATGCGCGAAGTGGCACCCCTGCCCTTCGACCTGGGCACCCTGCAGGAAATCTGCTCCAAGAAACTCGGGCTCGGCGCGCAGGAAACCCTGGATATCGCTCAGTCGTTGTATGAAACGCACAAAGTCATCACCTATCCGCGCAGCGATTGCGGCTACCTGCCGGTAAGTCAGCACAGTGAAGCACCGAAGATCCTTGCCGCACTGGGGCGCGCCGATGCAGCGGTGAACGAGTTGATGCCGCATATCGATGCCCAGCGGCGCTCGCGGGCATGGAACGACGCCAAGGTGAGCGCCCACCACGGCATCATTCCTACCGGCGCCGGCAAGGACGTGGGTCAACTCTCGGGCAAGCATCGTGCGGTCTACACCTTGATTCGCGCGCGTTACCTGGCGCAGTTTCTGCCCAACCATGAATACGATCGTACCCAGGCGGATTTTGACTGTGCCGGCCAAGCGTTGCGCGCAGTGGGCAAAGTGGTGATCGAGCCCGGCTGGAAACGCGCCTTGCCCGAAGCCCTGGCGCCAGCCAAGGGACGTGAGGCGCCGGTCCCCCAAGCGCTGCCGACATTGGTGCAGGGCCAGGATTACGCGGTGGCCAAGGTCAACCTCAAGGACTTGTGGACCCAACCGCCCAAGCCCTTTACCGAAGGCGACCTGATCAAGGCAATGAAAAACGTCGCCAAGCTGGTGGAAGACCCGCTGCTCAAGCAAAAGCTCAAGGACACTACCGGTATTGGCACCGAAGCCACCCGCGCCGGGATTATCCAGGGCCTGCTGGACCGTGGTTACCTGGTGAAGAATGGCAAGGCGCTGTCGGCTACCCCGGCGGCATTCAGCCTGATCGACGCGGTGCCCCGCGCCATCGCCGACCCAGGCACTACCGCGATCTGGGAGCAGGCCCTGGATATGGTGCAAAGCGGCGAAATGAGCCTGGAGGAGTTCGTCGCCAAACAGGCAGCCTGGATGAGCAAGCAAGTCGCGCGCTGCAATGGCATGCGCATGACCATCACTGGCCCGGCCAGCCCGGCAGGCAAAGGCGCCGCGCCGTGGAAAAAGAAACGCAAAAGCGCGCCACGCAAAACCGTAGCCAGCCCCAAGCGGGCAAGAAAGCCTACAAATGCCGGGTAAACACCGAAAAAATCCGGCGAATGACGTTTTTCGAAGGGTTTAACGCCGCTTTGGACCTTGCCCTCGCGCGGGCCGTCTAGGATTCTTAAAGAGACTTGGACTTCCTAACAACAACACCGGAGTGGCCGCCATGAAAACCGTTGCACAAGTGCTCAAAGCCAAGGACCAGAAAAACCAGGACGTCCATACCATCAAACATGACCATACCGTGTTTGAAGCACTGGTGCGGATGTCGGAGAAAAACGTCGGGGCCTTGCCGGTCGTCCAGGATGGCGTGGTGGTAGGGATCATCAGTGAACGCGATTACGCACGCAAAATCATGCTTAAGGGACTATCGTCGGTCACCACAAAAGTCCATGAGGTGATGAGCTCTCCGGTGATAACCGTCGACACCCACAAGAGCGTCGATGAATGCATGAACATCATGACCGACAGTCACCTGCGCCACTTGCCTGTAGTGGAAGAAGGCAAACTGCTGGGCCTGCTGTCCATCGGTGACTTGGTGAAAGAAGCCATTGCCGAACAGGCTGACCTGATCAAACAGCTGGAGCAATACATCCGCGGCGAATAGGGGAACCCATGCTCGACACGCTGGAACATCAAGAGGATCACCTCGACACCCTGCAGCGAGCCATGGCCGAACGGCGCTTTGTGGTGCTGACCGGTGCGGGGATCAGCACGTCGTCGGGCATTCCCGACTACCGCGACAGCGAAGGCGTGCGCCGAGGTAAAGCGCCAATGATGTATCAAGAGTTCCTCGCCACCCCGCAGGCGCGGCGCCGTTATTGGGCGCGGGCGATGCTCGGGTGGCCGAGGGTACGCATTGCGCAACCGAACAAGGCCCACCTGGCGCTGGCGACACTGCAGCATCGGGAGCGCGTCAGCGGGCTGATCACCCAAAACGTCGATACCCTGCATGATCAAGCCGGAAGCGATGAAGTGATCGAACTGCACGGCAGCCTGCACCGGGTAGTGTGCCTGGATTGCCTGCAGCACAGCAGGCGTGATGTGATCCAGCACGTGATGGAAATCGAAAATCCCTACCTGGCCGGCGTCGATGCCGTGCAAGCGCCCGATGGCGACACCTTGCTGGACCCGGCCTTCGAAGAGCGCTTCCAGGTCCCCCGCTGCCCCCATTGCAACGGCGAACGCTTGAAGCCGGACGTGGTGTTTTTTGGCGAAAACGTAGCCCCGCCGACAGCGGCCAAGGCAATGGCTGCGGTGGAACATGCGCAAGGTTTGCTGGTAGTGGGTTCGTCGCTCATGGCCTATTCGGCGTTTCGTCTGTGCAAAGCGATGGTCGAGCAAGGCAAACCGGTGATCGCCATCAACCTGGGCAAGACTCGGGGGGATGAGCTGCTGCAGGTGAAGATCGAAGCGTCCTGCGAGCTGCTGTTGCCGTTATTGGCTGAACGATTGCAATAGCAAAAACACTGCAATTCAAAAATGTGGGGCGGGCGTGCTCGCTCCCCCATGGGTGATGCGGTGAATTAGCGACGGAAAGCCTACGACCCACCCTTCCAAAAAATGACGCCCAAGTCACGTTTCTCCGCATTACCCCGCCCCCACAACAAATTATGTAGTGACCAAAAATAATCACTACATAATCGTTGACGTAACGTTTTTGTCCTTGCATTATCGAGACGTCTCCCGGATCGGGAGCGTTGGCAACAAGCGTTTTGAAAGAGCTCGTCTGACCGCCGAGCTGTTTTTTCCGGATGTGCACTGCCCACAAGGCGGATTGATGAAGCTGACCGGCCCGAGAGGATCGGTACAAGGAGCGCAAGTGCTGCTTGTCTTCGTTGAGAAAGCATTGCGTAGCAGTTCATCAGCAAGACTACATGCATCAGGTTCAAGACCCTGCCCGTATTCGGCAGACAGTCGCTGACGCCCGGTTTTCAAAACCGGAGACAACTAAGCAGTTTTAACGAATCAATTGATAGATCGCCAACTGGTCAAGGGGCTTACACATGAATCTGAACAACCAACCCACTATCGATGAATTGGCTGAGATGTTCGCAGCGCAAAAAGACACGCTCGACGACCATATCCTGTGGATTGGCAAATCGGGCGAAGTCCAAATTGACTGCCTGGCGCCCCATACCGAAGAAGCCGAGTTCGACCGCAATAACCGTGAACTGGCGGCACGCCTGAAGATGTACCGCCGTGGCCAGGGTTATGTTGGCAAGAAGGCTGCTGCCGATCGCAACTTTATCGAACAGGTCTTCCACACACTTAATACCGAATGGCAGAACCTCAACGGCCAATCGCAGATTAAAGTGATTGATAGATACTGCTGATTACACAGCCTTAAACATTTAAGCCCGCTCGTTAATTCGAGCGGGCTTTTTAATACGTGTTTTATAACAACGCGGGTAATCGTCCCTTCCCCGCCTCATCGCAAAAAATATCAAACAGCACCTGCGCTGCCGCCGAAAGTTCATGCCCTGGCTTGGTCAGCACCCCAATCGGCCGTTCAATCACCGGATTGCTCAAGGTGATGCAATGGGCACCCGCCTCGACCATCTGCCGCGCGCACAATGCAGGTACGGCACTGACACCCAAACCATTCGCCACCATCTTGCCCACTGTCGCCAGTTGATGACTCTCCAGTGCTACAGGCAACTTCATCTGCAGGGCGCCCAGGTGTTCTTCCAGCATCACCCGCACCGTCGAAGGCCGTTGCAGCGTAATGAACGGCTGCTCCAGCAGGATTTTCCAATCGATTTCTGTGCATTGCGCCAAGACTGAGTCACCCGGCACAACCGCAATAAACCGGTCCAGGTACAGCGGGGTAAACGCCAGCGATGATCCTGCGGAGGGCTCGAATGCCACGCCCAGCTCCACCTGGCGATCGCGGACCATCTCCAGCACCTGCTCATTGATCAAGTCATGCACGGTCACATTTACCTGAGGGTAACGCGCGCGGAATATTTTCAGGATCGGCGGCAGCAAATTGCCGGCAAACGACGGCATCGCCGCCACCGTGACGCGCCCCCGCTGCAAGGTGAAGCGCTGGCGCAGTTCGTCTTCGGCGTTGTCCCAGTCGGCAATCAGTCGGCGCGCCAGGGGCAACAGGGATTCGCCTTCAGGGGTCAACGCAACGTTACGCGTATTGCGACTGAACAGGCGCCCGCCCAACCCTTCTTCCAGCCCCTTGATGGTCAGGCTCAGCGCCGATTGGGAAAGATGCAGGCGCTCGCAGGCGGCGGCAAAACTCAGGCTCTGGGCCACGGCGAGAAAAGCCCTCATCTGTTTAACGGTCATGGGTAAGCTCCAAGTGCCTGGTTGAAAGCTGCAAGTTAAAGCGGCCGCTGACTAGGCTGAAGCTTGCGGCTTGAAGCCAATTATTCTGTTTTCTAAATCAATCAACCTAAAAAAACAACTTAACAAATCAATCCGTCAGAGCAACACTCGGTTCATTGGCTGGCCCACAAACAATAATAGAGGTGCATATGGCAGGTTTCGATAAACGCGTGGCGTCCTACGAGGAAGCATTGGCAGGCCTTGAAGACGGCATGACCGTCCTCTCCGGCGGTTTTGGCCTGTGCGGCATTCCGGAAAACCTCATCGCCGAGATCAAGCGCAAAGGCACCCGCAACCTGACCGTGGTTTCGAACAACTGCGGCGTCGACGGTTTTGGCCTGGGCGTGCTGCTGGAAGAAAAGCAGATCAGCAAAGTGATCGCGTCCTACGTCGGTGAAAACGCCCTGTTCGAGAAGCAATTGCTCAGCGGCGAAATAGAAGTGGTGCTGACCCCCCAAGGCACCCTGGCCGAGAAAATGCGCGCAGGCGGCGCCGGCATCCCAGCCTTCTTTACCGCCACCGGCGTCGGCACCCCGGTTGCCGAGGGCAAGGAAACCCGCGAATTCAACGGTCGCCCGTACCTGATGGAAGAATCCATCACCGGTGACTTCGCCATCGTCAAAGGCTGGAAAGCCGACCATTTCGGCAACGTCATCTACCGCCACACCGCCCAGAACTTCAACCCGCTGGCAGCCACCGCCGGCAAGATCACCGTGGTCGAAGTCGAGGAAATCGTCGAACCGGGCGAGCTGGACCCGGCGCAGATCCACACCCCTGGCATCTACGTCGACCGGATCATCTGCGGCACGTTCGAGAAGCGCATCGAACAGCGCACCGTGCGCAAATAATCCGCCTCCAGCCCGAACAATAAGGACTCATAAAATGGCTCTTACCCGCGAACAAATGGCTCAACGCGTCGCCCGCGAAATGCAGGACGGTTTCTACGTCAACCTTGGCATCGGCATTCCGACCCTGGTGGCCAACTACATTCCCGAAGGCATGGAAGTCATGCTGCAATCGGAGAACGGCCTGCTCGGCATGGGCCCGTTTCCAACCGAAGACACGATTGACGCCGACATGATCAACGCCGGCAAGCAAACCGTCACCGCACGCATCGGTGCGTCGATCTTCTCCTCCGCCGAGTCCTTCGCGATGATTCGCGGCGGCCACGTCGACCTCACCGTGCTCGGCGCATTTGAAGTGGACGTACAGGGCAACATCGCCTCGTGGATGATCCCCGGCAAGCTGGTCAAAGGCATGGGCGGTGCCATGGACCTGGTGGCCGGTGCAGAAAACATCATCGTGATCATGACCCACGCGTCCAAGGATGGTGAATCCAAGCTGCTCAGCCAGTGCAGCCTGCCGCTGACCGGTGCGAACTGCATCAAGCGTGTGCTGACTGACCTGGCGTACCTGGAAATCGAAAATGGCGCTTTTGTCCTCAAGGAACGCGCACCTGGCGTCAGCGTGGAAGAGATTGTGAGCAAGACCGCCGGTAAACTGATCGTCCCGGACCACGTTCCAGAAATGCACTTCCAGTGAGGACAGAGCTCATGCAAGACGTCGTGATTGTTGCTGCCACCCGCACCGCCGTGGGCAGCTTCCAGGGTTCGCTGGCGAATATCCCGGCACCCGAACTGGGCGCCGCCGTGATCCGTCGCTTGTTGGAACAGACCGGCCTGGACCCGGCCGAAGTGGATGAAGTGATCCTCGGCCAGGTGCTCACCGCGGGCAGCGGCCAGAACCCGGCGCGCCAGGCCTCGATCCTCGCCGGCCTACCCCATGCGGTGCCAAGCCTGACCTTGAACAAGGTCTGCGGCTCAGGCCTCAAGGCCCTGCACCTGGGCGCCCAAGCCATCCGTTGCGGTGACGCCGAGGTCATCATTGCCGGCGGCATGGAGAACATGAGTTTGGCCCCGTACGTACTGCCCGCCGCGCGCACTGGTTTGCGCATGGGCCATGCCAAGATGCTCGACAGCATGATCACCGACGGCCTGTGGGACGCGTTCAACGACTACCACATGGGCATTACCGCCGAGAATCTGGTCGATAAGTACGGCATCAGCCGTGAAGCCCAGGATGCGTTCGCCGCCGCCTCACAGCAAAAAGCGACTGCTGCGATCGAAGCCGGCCGCTTTGTGGATGAGATCACCCCGATCCTGATTCCCCAGCGCAAAGGCGACCCGGTAGCCTTCGCCGTGGACGAACAGCCGCGCGCCGGCACCACCGCCGAGTCCCTGGCCAAGCTCAAACCTGCTTTCAAGAAAGACGGCAGCGTCACCGCCGGCAACGCGTCCAGCCTGAATGATGGCGCTGCTGCGGTGCTGCTGATGAGTGCAGACAAGGCCAAGGCCCTCGGCCTTCCGGTCTTGGCGCGCATCGCCAGCTACGCCAACGCAGGCGTCGACCCGGCCATCATGGGTATCGGCCCAGTCTCGGCCACCCGCCGCTGCCTGGACAAAGCCGGTTGGAGCCTGGGCGACCTGGACCTGATCGAAGCCAACGAAGCTTTCGCCGCGCAATCCCTGGCGGTAGGCAAAGAACTGGAATGGGACGCCAACAAGGTCAACGTCAACGGCGGCGCCATCGCCATCGGCCATCCGATTGGCGCCTCAGGCTGCCGCGTGCTGGTGACCCTGCTGCATGAAATGATCAAACGCGACGCCAAGAAAGGCCTGGCGACGCTGTGCATCGGCGGCGGCCAAGGCGTGGCACTCGCTCTCGAGCGCAGCTGATTCAAAGAGCAACAGGGAGGAGGCTCGGTTCCACGAAAACCGGGCCTTTTCTTTTCGCGATACGCCTGAAAAAACACAGTTCAAATGTGGGGCCGAGCTTGCTCGCTAGCTACTGCGCGGCACCGCAAACACCGCACTCGCCCGCGCCACCACCTTCTCCCCCACCTGCAGGCTCACCGTGGCAAACGCCATCTGCCGCCCGCGTTTGTAATGCTCCATGCGCACCACGATCCACTCCCCAACCTGCACCGCCCCCAGGTAATCCAAGGTCATGCTCGCGGTAATCAGCGGCAGTGGCGGCTCACTGGAAAACGCCATCGCGTAGCCCATGCCGACATCCGCCAAGGTCGCCAACACGCCGCCATGCACCGTGCCGCGTCCATTGGCGTGGCGATTGTCGGCACGCAGGGCGATTTCCAGGTGCACGCCATCACCCCGGCAATACGCCGGGCCAAGCAGATCAAGCAATGGGCTGCTGCGGGGCAGCGAAACGAAACCTTCGGGCACTGAGTGGGCGATCATGGCGAACGCTTCCTTGAACTGAAGATTGAGGTGTACGCCACGCCACAAGCAGCAGCCATTACCATCCATCACGCAAATCCCCCGCGATGCTTTGCGTTAATCCACCAGACCCGCTTTAATCGCCGTAAAATCCCCCGCACCCCGCAAGGAACAGCAATGCGCCATCTGGACGGCAAGCCCCATCCGCTTCGCACCGGCTTAATAATCTTGGTCGCCGGCCTGGCCCTGGTTGGCTGCTCGCCCAAGGACCACTCCCGCGCCAGGGTGATCAACGGCGAGCAGAGTCGTGCCGGTGCGCAATTGGCCTACGAGCACGAGCTGAGCCTGGCCATGCCCGGCGCCCTGCTCGCGCCGCGCATGCAGGCGACACGCGAGGCCTGCGAAACAGCACGCTTTGGCGCGTGCAATATCCTGGGCATCACCGAAGACGGCAACGGTGGCCAGATCATTCTGCGTATCGCGCCGACGGGTGTGGAGCCGATGGTCACGATGGCCGCTGAAGGTGGCAAACTCGGCCAACGCATCACCACCGCCGAGGACCTGGCCGATGCGGTCGCCGACGTACGCCGCCGCCAGGACCGCCTGCTGGCCCAGCAACAACGCCTGGATGAATTGGCCAAACGCAAGGACATCACGGTCAGTGACCTGATCGCCCTGAGCAATAAACAGGCGGGTATAGAGAACGAATTGCAGGCGCTCGCCCAAGTCGCTGCCGGCCAGCAACGCCGTCTCGACACCAACCGCGTGACCCTGAACTTCCGTTCCTCTGACGGCGCGAACCAGCCGTCACGGTTCAGTCGGATGTTCAGCAACCTGGGGGACAATATGGTCGAGGGCACTGCCGACGCCCTGGAACGCTCAAGCTATGTGCTGCCGTTCGTGATCCTGGCGTTCCCGGTGGTGTGGTTGTGGGTGTGGCTGTGGCGCCGCTTTGTCAAACGCCGCACCTGATCAGCGCTTCATGCAACGCTGATACCGCTCATCCACCCGCTTGGCAAACCACGCCGTCGTCAGGTTGCGGGTGATCTTCGGACTCTTGAGCACGATGCCCGGCAGGATCGCCCGTGGCATCGGCTTGCCGGCGGCTTTGTCCGCGAGTGCGAACACGCGTTTGTACAGAGCGGTCTCTTCAAAATCCAGTTGCTTACCCTGATCCAGCTGGCTGCGGATGCTCGGATTGCGCATATCCAGCTTCGCGCCCAGGGAACGCACTGCCAACTCGGTGGTGCCGGGTAGCAATGAGCCGTACCGTATCAAATCCCCATCCAGCGCCAACTCGGTGCCCGAGGCACGGCTGACGGCGGCCTGGAACGCGGCATTGCGACTGGCATACCAACCGGCATTGAAGTCGGCGAAGCGGTACAGAGGCTGGTCATAGTTCACCGGGTAACCCAGCAAATGCGCGATACCGAAGTACATGCCGCCACGGCGGCTGAAGACTTCACGGCGAATAGTGCCGTCCACCGTGTAGGGATAACCCCGTGCCTGTTTCTGCGCAAAGTCGATGCTGACCTGCATCGGACCTGCGGTATGCACCGGGTTGAAACCACCGAATAACGTGTTGCCCAGGGGCACCATGCTGATGAAGTCATCAAAGATGCCACTCAGGTCCCTCTCCGTGCGAGCGGCGCTCAGGCGATCGGCGTATGTCTTGCCCGTGGGCGAGCGCAATTGAAGTGCGCTGCGTACGAAAAAGGCTGGCACATGGACCTTACCGGCACGCCGCAGGATTTCATCCTGGGCGATCTTGCCCATGTTCGGCACGGGCGGGTCGACTTGGTAAGTGGATTCCTGTTCGGTCACCGCCAGCACGGCGCAGATATTTTCCGTACTGGCGTAGATTTTCTGGGTGTCGAAGGCGGTGTAGATGTCCTGGGCCCAACCGTTGCGGTCCGAGACGTTAGCCGGCAGCAAGCGCACGATCTGCGCCTTCACCTCAGCCTCGCTGCGCTCGGGCTGTTGCGGGTTGCGGGTTGTAGAGCAACCGGCCAGCACCAGCAACGTGGCAAGGCACAGGATCAGGCGGCTTGAATACATGGGGTTTCCTTGGATGACGGCGGGCCGGGCGTTGCAGATATCGACCGGTAAGTCTAACCAGGGTTCGCCGCGTTGGCGTGCTCGCCAGGCAATCACAAACGTGACAGGATCTGTCATCGACCATTCGTACACGGAGTTTGAATGCCATGCTCAGCCTGAACTTCCTCATCACCTGCCTGATCGTCGTGCTGATTCCCGGCACCGGCGTGATTTTTACCGTGTCCACAGGACTCACCGCCGGCAAGCGCGCCAGTGTGTTCGCCGCGCTGGGCTGTACCGCCGGGATCATTCCCCACTTACTGGCTTCGATTCTTGGTCTGTCCGCCCTATTGCACACCAGTGCATTAGCGTTCGATACGCTCAAGTACGCAGGCGTCGCCTACCTGTTGTACGTGGCATACGCCACTTGGCGGGATCGCTCGGCGTTTGCGGTCAGCGACACCCCTGCGCTTTCAAGTGCACGGACCCTGATGTTGCGCGGCCTGTTGATGAACATTCTCAACCCGAAGCTGACCATTTTCTTCCTGGCCTTCCTGCCCCAGTTCGTCACGCCAGGCAGCACGGCCCCAGCCCAGCAAATGCTGGTGCTGAGTGCTGTATTCATGGCGATGACGTTTGCGGTGTTCGTGATGTATGGCCTGCTGGCCAATGTGTTTCGCCGCGCAGTGATCGAGTCGCCACGGGTGCAGAACTGGCTGCGCCGCAGTTTCGCGGCGGCCTTTGCGGGGTTGGGCTTGAACCTGGCGTTTGCGCAGCGCTGATAAACACTGCAATCAAACAATGTGGGCTTGCCCGCGATGGCAGTGGGTCAGCTGAATATTTGCAACTGACCTGCCGTCATCGCGGGCAAGCCCACACACATTTAGACTTGCGGTTTTTTCTAGATCCCGGCCAGTGCCAGGTCCATCGCGAAGTAGGTGAAGATCAAATCCGCCCCCGCGCGCTTGATCGACCCCAAGGTCTCACGCACCACACGATCCTCATCAATCGCGCCAGCCTGGGCGCCGAACTTAATCATCGCGTACTCGCCACTGACCTGATAAGCCGCCACCGGCAAACGCGAGGCTTCGCGGATATCGCGAATGATATCGAGGTAGGCGCCGGCCGGCTTGACCATCAACGCATCGGCACCTTCCTGTTCGTCCAGCAGCGATTCGCGCACGGCTTCGCGGCGGTTCATTGGGTTCATTTGGTAGCTTTTGCGGTCACCCTTGAGCGCGCTGCCGCCGGCTTCGCGGAACGGGCCGTAGAGGGCCGAGGCGAATTTGGTGGAGTAAGCCATGATCGGGAGGTGGGTGAAACCGGCGTCGTCCAAGGCGCGGCGGATTGCCTGGACCTGACCGTCCATCGCTGCCGAAGGGGCGATCACATCAGCGCCTGCACGGGCAGCGGCCACGGCTTGCTTGCCGAGGTTGACCAGCGTCGCATCGTTGTCGACATGCGCACCGTGCATCACGCCGCAGTGGCCATGGTCGGTGTATTCACAGAAGCAAGTGTCGGACATCACGATCATTTCCGGCACCGCGTCCTTGATGATCGAGGACATGCGCGAAACCAGGCCGCGTTCTTTCCAGGTGTCGCTGCCGTTGGCGTCCAAGTGGTGGGACACGCCAAAGGTCATCACCGACTTGATGCCGGCACGCGCATAGCGCTCGATTTCACCGGCCAATTTTTTCTCGGGGATGCGTAACACGCCCGGCATGCTGGTGATGGGTACGAAGTCATCGATTTCTTCTTCGACGAAAATCGGCAGCACCAAGTCGTTGAGGGTGAACTCGCTTTCCTGAAACAAGCCACGCAGCTCCGGGGAGCGGCGCAGGCGGCGTGGACGGGCTTGGGGGAACTGGCTGGTCATGGCAATCCTGGATAAAGGTCAAAACTTTGGGGCGAAGCTTATGCCCCCAGGCACCGGCAACACAAACCCGGAGGGCCCAATAGTGTATTGCGAGGGCCGTAACAATTTATTGATCTAGAGCTGTAAACGCCCTTCGATACACACCGCCACAGCGCCACCCACCCAGATTTCCTCACCCTGGCGTTCAATGCGAATACGCCCCGCACGCCCCAGCGCAGTGCCCTGGCTGACCACATAGCGCTCAGGCGCCAGGCCTTCGGCCAGCAGCCATTGCGCGACACCGGCATTCAAGCTGCCGGTGGCGGGGTCTTCCGGGGCGCCGTCGCCCGCGATAAAGGCGCGAACTTCAAATTGCGCATCCACGTCGTCCCTCGCGGGATCACAGGGGGCGATCACACCCACGGCCAAACCGAGCAGTTGTGAGTAATCCGGTTGCAGATCCAGCACCTGATTGCGATCAGCCAGCATCACTGCCAACCATCCCGCGCCGTTGTCGACCCACTGGCTACGCAAGATGGCCTCTGGCGCCAAGCCCAACGCCAGGCGAACGCGCTCTATGACAGGCGCTTCCACCGGCCCGGCGCGCAACAAAGGCGGTGCGATAAACGCCAGCTCATCATGCTGGCGACGGATACGCACCAAGCCGATTTCGCACTCTTGGATTATTTCCTCACCTTTGGGAATACCGCCCGCCTGCAGCCATGCGTGGCAACTGCCCAGTGTCGGATGCCCGGCAAAAGGCAGTTCCTGCAAGGTCGTGAAAATCCGCACCCGGTAGTCCGCCTCGGGGTCGCGCGGGGTCAGCAGGAACGTGGTTTCGCTCAGGTTGGTCCAGTTGGCAAAGTCCGCCATCTGCTGGTCGGTCAGGCTATCGGCGCCGAACACCACCGCCAATGGGTTGCCTTTGAGCGAAACGCTGCTGAAGACATCCAGCTGTTTGAAATCGAACGTCGGCATGCTCAGCTCGGAATACTAAGGCCACGGATCACCGCTGGCCGTGCGACGAAACCGTCCAACGCACGCAGTACATTGGGGAAGTCGGCGATGCCCACCAGGTCACCGGACTCGTAGAAACCGATCAGGTTGCGGATCCACGGGAAGGTGGCGATGTCGGCGATGCTGTAGTCGTCACCCATGATCCAGGTGCGGCCCAGCAGGCGTTTTTCCAACACGTCCAGCAGGCGCCTGGATTCGGCAGCGTAACGGTCGCGGGGGCGCTTGTCTTCGTAGGCTTTGCCGGCAAATTTATTGAAAAACCCCAACTGGCCAAACATCGGGCCGATGCCCCCCATCTGGAACATCAGCCACTGAATCGTTTCATAGCGGGTGGCCGGGTCTTCGGAGAGCAGTTGGCTGGTTTTTTCCGCCAGGTAGATCAGAATCGCGCCGGACTCGAACAACGCCAGTGGCTGGCCGCTGGGACCATTGGGGTCGATGATCGCGGGGATCTTGTTGTTGGGGTTCAGGGACAGGAACTCGGGAGACAACTGGTCCTGGGTCTCGAAGCTGATTTTATGCGCTTCGTAAGGTAGCCCCAGCTCTTCGAGCATGATCGAGACTTTTACCCCGTTGGGTGTCGGCAGCGAGTACAGCTGCAAGCGCTCGGGATGCTGGGCGGGCCATTTGCTGTTGATCGGGAAGGCAGCGAGTGAGTTCATCGGGGAGCTCCTGAACAGAAAGGCTCCATGATAGACATCTGTCCCGTGTCCTGCATGGGTCATCAATACGCAACAACCGCTGGCTATTATCCCGTCTGGGCGAACCAATAGGCCCTCGCGCACTCTTAAGTGCGCTTAAACGGTGAACGGAGGCGAACCGCAATACTGACAGGGAACACCGCAGGACGCCGGATGCGTCACTGGGGCCGGGCTTGTCCGCCTTAATCCGATGCACTGAAGACTCGACAATAATGACCATCAAGCCGTTGTGCCTTGCGCTACGCCTAAAACGATATTCATACATCATGTTGCCGCTGTTGCTCGTAGGCGGCGCTATCGGCCTGACCCTTGAATCGCGCGTCAGCAGGGCCGAACAGGTGAACGGCGTACAAACCCTGGTGTTCCTGCGCCATGGTGAAAAACCGGCAGGCGGCCTGGGCCAACTCAATTGCCAAGGCCTCAACAGAGCAATGAACCTGGCCACCCTGCTGCCGGAAAAATTCGGCAATGCCGACTTCGTATTTGCGGCCAACCCCACACGTAATGTGGAGGAAGGTGAGCTGGACAATTCCTACAGCTACATTCGCCCCCTGATGACCATCAGCCCCAGCGCGATCAAGCTCGGCCTGCCGGTCAACATCAAATTTTCCGCGAACGACACCAGCGCCCTCGCCGATGAGCTGGTGGAAGACAAGTACCACAACGCCACGATTTACACCGCTTGGTCCCACGGCTATCTGCCGGAGTTGATCAACAAGGTGGCGAGTGAAGCGTCGGGCGAAAAGCACACCATCACCGACGATTGGTCGGGCAGCGACTACGACACCCTGTATGTGCTGACGCTGACCTGGCACAACGGCAAGGCCTCGCTGCTGAGCCGCAACTACAAGCAAGGCTTGAACAACGGTGAACAGACCTGCCCGAACCCCACGCAGGTGAGTGCCGATAGCTGACAGCGTATGATATGCCGCTATCGACTCACCTGCGGATCATCCCCATGCCTAACCTCACTTCCTCCCAGCCCAACCGGGGCTGGTCTATCTGGTGGAAACCTGCACTGTTCCTGCTGGTAGCCTGCGTTGGCCTCTACTATGTGAAGTGGTCCCCCTACTACCTCAAGGCCTTCGTTGCCGCCGATAACCACAGCATCGGCGCCTCGATTCTCAACGATCAACAACGCTCACCATTGGCGGCGGCGCTGGCCTATGCCCAGGTGTATTTCCTGGCGATCTGGAAGGCCGCTGTGCTGGCGGTGATTCTTGGCTCATTGCTGCAAGTGCTGATTCCCCGCGACTGGTTGCTGCGTCTGTTTGGCCGCGCCGGACTGGGCTCCACCCTGCGCGGCGGGCTGTTTGCTTTGCCGGGGATGATGTGCAGTTGCTGTGCGGCGCCGGTCGCGGCGGGTATGCGGCGTCAGCAAGTATCGGTGGGGGCCGCGCTGGCATTCTGGATCGCCAACCCGGTGTTGAACCCGGCCACCCTGGTGTTCATGGGTTTTGTCCTGGGCTGGGGCTTTACCGCCCTGCGGCTGGTGGCGGGGATTGTGCTGGTGGTGGGTGTCTCTCTCGTGGCGCAGCGCATTGCGCGGTCTGAACAGGTGCCGGCAGCCGCACTGGATGCGATAGCCGAGGTCAATATTGTCGACTCGCAACCGTTCCTGAGTCGCTGGTTACGCACCCTGTGGCAGCTGTTTTGGAGCACAATTCCGATCTATATCCTGGCGGTGCTGGTCCTGGGCGCGGCGCGAGTCTGGCTATTCCCCCATGTGGACGGCGCCATGACCAACAGCCTGATGTGGCTGGTGCCACTGGCAATCGTCGGCACGCTGTTTGTGATTCCGACCGCCGCAGAGATTCCCATCGTACAAACCATGATGACCCTGGGCATGGGCACCGGCCCGGCCGTGGCGTTGCTGATGACCCTGCCCAGCGTGAGCCTACCGTCGCTGCTGATGCTGCGTAAGGACTTTGATGCAAGGGTGCTGATTACGGTGGCCGGGTTGACCATGCTGGCGGGGGTGGTGTGTGGGCTGATCGGGGCGCTCATCCTGTAGTTATTCAGTGGGGCTGATGGCCCTTTCGCGAGCAAGTCGAATCGTCGCACCGCCGCGCGCCCATCCAGACCGCGTTTACCCTGCAGAAACACGGTCAACATGTGGGAGTGACTTGCTCGCGAATAGGCCCTTGAATATCACCCATTCACCCTGTTACGCAGATACTCCACTACTGCCCTCTGCTCTCCCGCGAACTCGACCCGCGCGCCTTTGCTCTCCCGCTGAAACGCATACATCGGGTCGTAATACTCGCGCAACAAGGCTTCGATCCACACGCGGTGCAAATCCACTGCACCGCTACGCGCCTGCTCCGCCAGCGCGTCCTGCAGGATCGCCTGCAGCCGCTGGAAGCGCTCCCCACCCAGGCGCTTGTGGATGTTGGCCAGGCTCTGGGTCAGACGCCCGGCAAACACCGCGTGGCCCTGCTCGCCAAACAGCGCGATGAACTCGGCACACAGGTCCACCACGTAATCGCGCAAGATGCGCTCGACCCGCCCTTCGACGCTGTCCTCAAGCCATACCATCGGATACGTCTGCATGCCTTTGTACAACGGCAACGGCAGCGCGCAACTGCCGATCATGCGGCTTTCGTCCTCGATCACGAACTGCTGGATACCCCCTGCGCGTTTTTTCAGCAGGTCCACCGCCAAGCGGTTTTCAAAGTCTATGTTGGACGGCTGCGCCGTGGCGCGCTTGCCGAAGCTGGAACCACGATGGTTGGCATGGTTTTCCAGGTCCAGGGCGTTGTTTAACTGGCCGAGCACCTCGGTCTTGCCAGTGCCGGTCATGCCGCCGAGCAATACGAAATCACACTGCGTTGCCGCTTGCTCGAGCGTCTCCAGCAAAAAGGTGCGCATGGCTTTGTAACCGCCGCCCACACGCGGGTACTCAATGCCCGCCTCAGTCTTGAGCCATTGCTGCACGATCTGCGAGCGCAAACCGCCGCGAAAACAATACAGGTAGCCATCGGGATTGGTCTTCGCGAACAGCGCCCACTGATCGATGCGTTCAGCCTTGATTGCCCCGGACACCAGCTCGTGGCCCAGCACGATTGCGGCCTGCTGGCCTTGCTGTTTGTAGCAGGTACCGACCCGCTGACGCTCGTTATCGCTCATCAGCGGCAGGTTGACTACACCCGGGAAGGCACCTTTGACGAACTCGACCGGCGCGCGGGTATCCATCATCGGCCGGTCATTGAGGAAGATATCGCGGTAGTCGGTGATGTCAGCGGCCATCAAAACACCTCTACCGCGTGGGTCTGTCGCTCAACCAGTTCGCCGATAGGCTCAAGGGCCAGGCCCAGTTCGGCGGCGGCGACATGAAACTCGGCGTCACCCTCGGGGGTGACCGCGATCAACAGGCCACCGCTGGTCTGTGGGTCACACAGCACACGCTTATGCAACTCCTGCAGGCGCCCGAGCCTGGCGGAGTAACTGTCGAAGTTGCGCAGGGTGCCACCCGGCATGCAACCTTGATCCAGGTAGTCCTCAATCCCCGGCAGACGTGGGACTTTGTTGTATTCGATGCGGGCCGTCAGGCGGCTGCCGTCGGCCATTTCCACCAGATGGCCCAGCAAGCCGAAACCGGTGACATCGGTCATCGCCGTGACACCCGTCAATTTGCCGAAACGGCTGCCAGGTGTGTTCAGCGTACACATCCAGTCACGCGCCAGGCCGATATCCGCCTCACGCAATTTGCCCTTCTTCTCAGCCGTGGTCAGGATGCCGATGCCCAGGGGTTTGGTGAGATAAAGCCGGCAACCCACGGTTGCGGTGTCATTGCGTTTCATATGGCGCTTTTGCACGATGCCGGTGACCGCCAGCCCGAAGATCGGCTCCGGGGCATCGATGGAGTGGCCGCCCGCCAGGGGGATTCCAGCTTCGTCGCACACGGAACGGCCGCCACGGATCACTTCCCGGGCAATCTCCGGTGCCAGTACATTGACCGGCCAGCCGAGAATGGCGATGGCCATCAGCGGGTCACCGCCCATGGCGTAGATGTCGCTGATGGCGTTCGTCGCTGCAATCCGCCCGAAGTCGAAGGGATCATCGACAATCGGCATGAAAAAGTCAGTGGTGGAGACCACGCCGCGCTCATCGTCGATGGCGTACACCGCTGCATCATCGCGCGAAGCGTTGCCCACCCACAGCTTGGGGTCGAGGTTCTGCGCGCCGCTGCCGGCAAGGATCACCTCCAATACCTGGGGCGATATCTTGCAGCCACACCCCGCGCCATGGCTGTACTGGGTAAGACGAATCGGCTCGTTCATGTATGACCTCACGCTATCAAGTGCGCGAATTCTAACAGACAGCAAAAGGCCGGCTGAGCTCTTGTGAGCGCAGCCGGCCTTTTGGTTTCAGCCGTTACTGCCGGGCCGCCAGCAAACGCTTGTGGCGGTTGCGCCTGGCAATGTTCAGACATTCGATGGCCGCGGAGAACGCCATGGCCGCGTAAACGTAGCCTTTAGGCACATGGGCACCAAAGCCTTCGGCGATCAGGGTCATACCGATCATGATCAGGAAGCCCAGGGCCAACATCACCACGGTCGGGTTGTCATTGATGAACTTGGCCAACGGTTCGGCCGCCACCAGCATCACGATCACCGAGGTCACCACGGCAATGATCATGATCGGCAAGTGCTCGGTCATGCCCACGGCGGTGATGATGCTGTCGATGGAGAACACCAGGTCAAGCAACAGGATCTGCCCGATGGCCGCGGCGAAACCGATGGCTACCGTATTGCCGACGCTGGCCTTCTCTTCGGGCTCGGGGTCCATGCTGTGATGGATCTCGGTGGTCGCCTTCCACACCAGGAACAGGCCACCGGCGATCAGGATCATGTCCTTCCACGAGAACCCCTGGCCGAGTACTTCGAATACCGGCGTGGTCAGTTGCACGATAAACGCGATGGTGCTCAACAGGCCAAGGCGCAATATCAACGCCATGCTGATACCAATGCGCCGTGCCTTGGCCCGATGCTTCTGCGGCAGCTTGTTGGTGAGGATCGAGATAAAGATCAGGTTATCGATGCCGAGCACGATTTCCATGACGATCAAGGTGGCCAGGGCAACCCAGGCGGTGGGGCTGGCAGCCAGCTGTAACAGGTAATCCATAGGTCAGTCCTGACGTTGTACGGGAAATTAAGCGCGGGCAGTTAGGCTTCTTTACTGTTCGATTCTGATGCTTTCTCTTCCTGATCATCCTTCTGCTGCGGGGTGATCAGGCCGTTTGTCGCTTCACTCAATGCCTGTTCGGCGGCTTTGTGGGTGTCATCGATCGCTTGCTTGGCCGACTCGGTAGCCTTGCCCAACACTTGCTGGGCGCTTTTTTCGACCTGATCGCAACCGCTGATCACTACCAATGAAAGCGCAAGCAACGATGCCGCGCCCAGAGAATTGAGTTTCATGACGTATTCCTCGTTAGAACCATTGGGTCCAAATAGTGGCCCCGCGATAGCGAGGCATTCTATGCAGGAGAACAGTTCAGGAAAATTCGTATTTTCCCCGCGTATACTTCGCTTTTTACGAAGTGATGGCCGCCATGCTCAATTACCGACAACTGCACTACTTCTGGGTGGTGGCCAAGACTGGCAGCATCGTGCGCGCCTGTGAGCAGCTTAACCTCACGCCCCAGACCATCAGCGGGCAGATCAGCCTGCTTGAGCAGACCTTTGGTGTCGCGCTGTTTCAGCGCGTCGGTCGCCAGTTGGAGCTGACTGAAGCCGGGCGCCAGGCTTTGCCGTATGCCGAGCAGATGTTCCAGACCGGTAATGAATTGGAAGCCATGCTGCGCGCACAACCCGACGAACAACAGATCCAGTTTCGCGTCGGGGTGGCGGACGTGGTGCCCAAATCCATCGTCTACCGGCTGATCGCGCCGACCATGGAGCTGAGCGAGCCGATCCGCATCACGTGCCGCGAGGACAAACTCGAACGCCTGCTGGCTGACCTGGCGATCCAGCGCCTGGACCTGGTGATTTCCGACAGCCCCATGCCGACGCACCTGGATATCAAAGGCTACAGCCAGAAGCTGGGAGAATGTGGCATCAGTTTTTTCGCCACCCAAGCCTTGGCTGACAGATATAGCGGCGACTTCCCACACTGCCTGCATGGCGCACCACTATTGATTCCGGGTGCGGAAACCGTCGTGCGCAGCCGTTTGCAGCGCTGGTTTGCCGAGCAACAGATTCAACCACGGATCATCGGTGAATTCGATGACAGCGCCTTGATGCAGGCGTTTGGCCAGTCCGGCAGCGGCATCTTCATCGCCCCCAGCGTGATCGCCGATGAGGTGGTGCGCCAGTACGGCGTTGCACTGATTGGCCAGACCGTCGCGGTGACCGAGTCCTTCTACGCGATCTCGGTGGAACGCAAGGTCAAGCACCCCGGCATCGTGGCGATTACCGAAGGTGCTCGGCGGGAGTTGTTTACCCCCCCGTCCTGACGGATCAGGCGTTGGAGGCGACCGGTTGCTTGGCGGTCATCAGCCACAATGCCAGCAGGATCGACAGCAGGATAAACCCGGACGCCGCAAAACCCAGGCTGCCCAGGCCGAGTGTGTCGATCACATGGCCGCCGACCAGCGCCCCAAGGCCGATCCCCAGATTGGCCCCGGCAATATTCAGCGACGCAGCAAACGCAGGCGCATGGGGGGCGGCTTTCATCAGTCGTACATGGCTGACCAGGAACATCGCCGCCTGGGTCACGCCCCACACCGCCATCGCCGCCGCCAGGCCGACGGTGGAG
Source organism: Pseudomonas sp. EL_65y_Pfl1_R83 (assembly GCF_963970695.1). NCBI lineage: Bacteria > Pseudomonadati > Pseudomonadota > Gammaproteobacteria > Pseudomonadales > Pseudomonadaceae > Pseudomonas > Pseudomonas sp. EL_65y_Pfl1_R83. The sequence goes on from NZ_CAXAQI010000004.1 coordinate 303,203, forward strand.
TGAATCGCCGGCACCAGTGCCACCATGCCGGCGATCATGAAGCCGCAGAACAGCATGGACGCGATCAACGGATGGCGATCCACCGCGCGCCCACCCAACGAATTGCCAATCAAACCGACCGCGCCAAAGCCCATCAAGCACCAGCCCACCAACGTGCCATCGAACCCGGCCAGGCGCTCAAGGATGTCTGCCAGGTAGGTGTAAGCGGTGAACATGCCGCTGAACACCAGGATGGACAGCAGGATATGGCCCTGCATCAGCGGGTTGCGCAGGATCTTGAATTGCGAGCGCAACGTCACTTCATCGTGCTTCGGCGCCGTCACTGGCAGGTAGATAAACAACAACAAGGCCTTGGCCACCGCCACCACCGCAAGAATGGCAAACGCGCTGCGCCAGCCGAACATGTCGGAAATCAGCGTGCCCACCGGAATGCCGAACACCGTAGCGCAGACGATACCGAAGCCAATCTTCTCGATGGCGCGCCCAGCGAACTCGGGGCCGACGATGTCCACCGCCGTTTCGCTGGCGAGCGCCCAGAACACCGGCAAACCCAGCGCCGGAATCAACCGCGCCACCGCCATCACCCAGATGTTCGGTGCCAGTGCCGCCACGGTATTGGCCACGCCAAACATGATCAAAATGCTGATAAACAGCCGCTTGCGTGGGAAACGCGCGCAATAGGCCGTCAGAAACGGGCCGAACGCCGCCACGGTGAACGCAAACAACGTCACCAGCAGCCCGGCCTGGGACACGCTGACATTCAGGTCGCGGGCGATGGACGGCAATAGGCCGACGATGACGAATTCTGTGGTCAGCACAGTAAAGCCAGCGGCCGACAGGAGCAGAATGGGAAACAGCATGAAAACTCCAGAAACAACGACATCAACGACAACCCGGAGGGCTCGCTGAAGGATAGGAAACGTGAGAGGCCGGAATCTTAACAGAGTCTGTCGGGCTGGGCGAAAACCGAAGAACGCGGGTGACGGAATGCCGCACCGACAGGGACATTTCCTACAGCATGCTAGACTCCGCGCCTGCTTCCTACACCCTCCCTGCTTGCAATGCTGCGCCCCACTAAAAAAACTAGAGACAACTGCTTATGACTGCTGCCCCTTCCCTCCTGCAACGACTAGCGCGCGTCAGCCTGGTCACGCAAATCGTCATTGGCCTGATCGCGGGCATTCTGCTGGCCTTGCTGCTGCCCGAGGCGGCGAAAGCCACCGGGTTTATCGGCAAGATGTTCGTCGCGGCGCTCAAGGCTGTGGCACCGATCCTGGTGTTTGTGCTGGTGATGGCGTCGATCGCCAACCACAAGCATGGCCAGGAAACCCATATCAAACCGATCCTGTTCCTGTACCTGCTGGGCACGTTTGCCGCTGCAGTGGTGGCCGTGATCGCCAGCACACTGTTCCCCTCGCCACTGGTACTCGCCACCCACGATGCGACGCTCAGTGCCCCAGGTGGTATTGGCGAGGTGTTGCAAGGCTTGTTGCTAAGTGTGGTGGACAACCCGATCAGCGCACTGATGAATGCCAACTTTATCGGCATCCTGGCCTGGGCCATCGGCATGGGCATTGCCATTCGCCATGCGGGCGAAACCACCCGCACGGTGCTGGATGACTTGTCCAACGGGGTCACGCTGATTGTGCGCGTAGTGATCCGCTTTGCGCCGCTGGGCATTTTCGGCCTGGTGGCCTCGACCCTGGCCACTTCCGGTTTTGGCGCCCTGCTCGGTTATGCCCACCTGCTGGTGGTGCTGATCGGCTGCATGCTGTTTGTGGCGCTGGTGATCAACCCGGCCATCGTGTTCTGGAAACTGCGTCGCAACCCTTACCCGCTGGTGCTGCTGTGCCTGCGTGAAAGCGGGATCACCGCGTTCTTCACCCGCAGCTCCGCAGCGAATATCCCGGTCAACCTGGCGTTGAGCAAGCGCCTGGGCCTGCATGAAGACACTTACTCGGTGTCGATCCCGCTCGGTGCCACCATCAACATGGCCGGTGCCGCGACCACCATCACCGTGCTGACCCTGGCCGCCGTGCACACCTTGGGCATTGCCGTCGACCTGCCTACCGCGGTGCTGCTCAGCGTGGTTGCAGCCGTCTGCGCCTGCGGCGCATCCGGGGTCGCGGGCGGTTCGCTGCTGTTGATCCCGCTGGCGTGCAGCCTGTTTGGCATTCCCAGTGAAATCGCGATGCAGGTAGTGGCCGTAGGCTTCATCATCGGCGTGCTGCAGGATTCGGCGGAAACAGCGCTCAACTCCTCTACCGACGTGCTGTTCACCGCAGCTGCATGCCTGGGCAAAGAAGAACAACCGGCTTAAACGCCGCGCATAAAAAAACCGGGGCGGTTCTTGAATGAACCGCCCCGGTTTTTTTATGGGTGTTTAGAACGCGCCCATGTAGTCGCGCTTGCCCACGTCCACACCGTTATGACGCAGCAAAGCGTAAGCGGTGGTGACGTGGAAGAAGAACTGCGGCAGGCCGTAGGTCAGCAGGTAGGACTGGCCGCTGAAGCGCTTCTCTTTAGGCGTGCCTGGGCGAGTGATGATCTCGATGCCTTCCTTGCCGTCGATTTGCTCAGGCTTAAGGGTGTCGACAAACGCCAGGACCTTGGCGATCAGCGCTTGCAGGTCGGCGAAGGTGACTTCGGTATCTTCATATTTCGGCACTTCGATCTCGGCCAGGCGTGCGGACACGCCCTTGGCGAAGTCGACGGCGATCTGCACCTGGCGCACCAGTTGGAACATGTCCGGGAACAGGCGCGCTTGCAGCAAGGCGTTCGGCTCGATGTTGTTGGCGGTGGCGTGGGCTTCGGCTTTGGTCAGCACGCCGCTCAGGGCGGTGAGCATTTGCTTGAAGACTGGGATGGAAGCGGCGTACAGGGAAATAGTCATGGCAGTCTCGCAGTAATGGCAGGATTGGAACCAGCGGCGATTATAGCCATGCCCATCGCTTGTCTTTTATTTTTTCAGGATTAGGCTAGGCAGCTCACTGCATAGGGAAAGCGCGATGACCGCCGAGCACGACACCGACACCCCTGAGCCGCGCCTGAACAGCACGGAAATCCGCGTTTTGGGCTGCCTGATCGAAAAACAGGCGACCAACCCGGAAACCTATCCCCTGACCCTCAATGCCCTGGTCCTGGCCTGTAACCAGAAGACCAGCCGCGAGCCGGTGATGAACCTGAGCCAGGGCCAGGTCGGCCAAAGCCTGCGCGCGCTGGAAGGCCAAGGTTTTACCCGCCTGGTGATGGGCAGCCGCGCCGACCGCTGGGAGCATCGCGTGGACAAGGCGCTGGAATTGGTGCCGGCGCAGGTGATCCTGACCGGGCTGCTGTTTTTGCGCGGGCCGCAGACCGTCAATGAACTGCTGACCCGCAGCGGGCGCATGCATGATTTCGAAGATGCCGAACAGGTGGTGCATCAACTTGAGCGCCTGATTGCGCGAGGGCTGGCGGTGTTGGTGCCGCGTCAGGCGGGCCAGCGCGAAGATCGCTACACCCATGCGCTGGGTGATCCGGCCGATATCGAATTGATACTCGCGGCGCGTGGCAGTCCGGTGGAGCGCGGGGCTGGGGTTTCGGTAGACCGCCTTGAAGAACTTGAAGCGCGGATCGCGGCGCTTGAAGAGCGGCTGGCTCAGTTGGAACAGGGCTGACGGCATCCTTGTGGCGAGTTCCCTCGCCACCGTTTCAGATCAAGGCGTTAAATAGCATGCCTGCGGCCACCAATACGCACAGGCTGGCAAACCCGACCTGCAAGGCGCGCGCAGGGATTACCGAACACAGGCGTCGACCCGCCAACATGCCGACGATGCTTGCGCCGATAAATACCCAGCCCACCGGCTCGATGCGCACCCCCGCATGAAACGCGCCAGCAACACCGACCAGCGAGAGCAGGCTGATCACCATCAGAGAGGTGGCGACAATTCCGCGCATCTGCACATCGGTCAGTTGCTTGAACGCCGGCACGATGAGGAAGCCGCCGCCCACGCCGAGCAAGCCCGATACAGCCCCTGTCACCGCGCCGAGGGCGGCCAGGGTCGCGCTGCATTTGGCGGTCCAGGCGAAGCGCCCGGTCTGCTGGTTGAGCATGCAGTTCTTCTGGCCCCAGGAGGCGGTGCCATGGTCACTCGGCCCGGCGTCGCACTTTTCGCGCTGCAACATGCGCCAGGCCACCAGCAGCATCAACGCGCTGAACAGGCCCATCAACACCGCTTCCGGCAACTGGTGGGCGAGAAACACCCCCACTGGCGAAAAAAGCGCGCCAAGCAAGGCGATCAGCAACGCGGCGCGGTAGCGCACCAAGCCATGGCGCAAACCGTCGATCGCCCCCACCGCGGCCGCCGCGCCGACGGCAAGCAGCGACACCGGCGCAGCCTGGGTCATGCTCATGCCCAAGCCCAGCACCAGCGCCGGCACGCCAAGGATGCCGCCGCCCGCGCCCGTCAGGCCCATGACCAAGCCCATCAATAATCCCAACACACTGGCCAGCAGCATTCAGTCCACCTTGCTCAGACGGGTCAGCCACTCGCGGCCCTTGAGCATGCCGTTCCAGTAGAACCACGGCAGCAAGGTGGCCTTGAGGAACCACATCGAACGTCGGGCCTGGGTCGGGTCGAGGGGGAAGGTTGGCAGCAACTTGCCGCCGTAGCCGAACTCGGCGAGCACCACCTTGCCCTTCTCCACCGTCAACGGGCACGAACCGTAACCGTCGTACTTGAGCGGCAGCGCCGCCTGCTTGCGCAGGGCCAGCAGATTCTCGGCGACCACCACGATCTGCTTGCGCACGGCGGCGGCGGTCTTGGCGTTGGTGGTGCCACATACATCACCCAGGCCGAAGATGTGCGGGTAGCGCAGGTGTTGCAGGCTATGGGGGTTCACTTCGCACCAGCCGGCAGCGTCAGCCAATGGACTTTGGCTGATGAAATCCGGGGACACCTGCGGTGGGACCACGTGCAGCAAGTCGAAGGATTTTTCTTCAACGCTGACACTGCCTTCGGCGTCTTTCACTTCGAACCAGGCCTTGCGGGCCGGGCCGTCGACTTTCACCAGGTTGGCGTTGAACGCCAGGCGGGCGTTGTATTTTTCCACGTACTTCATCAACGGTGGCACAAAGGTCGCCACACCAAACAGTGCTGCACCGGCCAGGTTGAATTCAACGTCGATGTTTTTCAGAGTGCCCTGTTTTAGCCAGTGATCGCAGGATAGGTACATGGCCTTTTGCGGCGCACCCGCGCATTTGATCGGCATGGCCGGCTGGGTGAAGATCGCCTTGCCGCCCTTGAGTTGCTGCACCAACTGCCAGGTATAGGCAGCGTGCTCGTAGCTGTAGTTGGACGTCACGCCATGCTGGCCGAGGGTGTCCTGCAGCCCTTCGACTTTTTCCCAGGCCAGGCGCAGGCCGGGGCAGACGATCAGGTTGTTCCAGCTGACGCGCTGGCCGCTGTCGAGGACCAGGGTTTGCTCGTCCGGCAGCAGTTCGGTGACGGCGGCTTGCACCCAGGTGACGCCATTGGGCAGTACGTCGGCCAGTGGCCGGCGGGTCTTTTTGACGTCGTATGCGCCGCCGCCGACCAACGTCCAGGCAGGCTGGTAGCAATGGTATTCACTCGGTTCGATCAGGGTGATATTCAGTTGGGGGTCGCGCTTGAGCAGGCTGGCCACCAGGCCGATGCCCGCCGAGCCGCCGCCGATGACGACGATATCGCCACTGATGGTAGGGCCCCAGTGTTGTTCGGTCATGGTCTATCGCCTTTTATCGTCAATGCACACAAGGGGCGTTGCCGTATGGCGTCACGTCCCGTTACAGGTCGATCCTTTGCCTCGGACCGTTTTTTTCCCTTAAGCTCGCAAGCCTATGTGGAAAACATCTCGAATGTAAGCCGCAATCCGCTACCAAGGACCGCCGCCATGCCCGCTTTGATTCAAGCCTTTCTGGATGAGGCATCGTCGACCTACACCTATGTCCTACATGAAGCAGATGATGGCCCCTGTGCCATCGTCGACTCGGTGCTCAATTACGACCCGGCCTCCGGGCGCACCGACACACGCCAGGCCGACAAAGTCATCGCCTATGTGCGTGAACATCGCTTGCAGGTGCAGTGGCTGCTGGAAACCCATGCCCATGCCGATCACCTGTCCGCCGCGCCGTACTTGCGCCGCACGCTGGGCGGCAAGATCGCCATCGGTCAGTCCATCAGCAAAGTGCAGGGCGTGTTCAAGAACCTGTTCAACCTCGAGCCGGAGTTTCGTGCCGACGGCTCGCAGTTCGATCACTTGTTTGCGCCGGATGAGGTGTTTCACATCGGCAACATCAAGGCCCAAGCCCTGCATGTGCCCGGTCATACCCCTGCGGACATGGCCTATTTGATCGACGACCGGTTGATCCTGGTGGGTGACACGTTGTTCATGCCGGATGTGGGCACGGCGCGTTGTGATTTTCCCGGTGGGGATGCGCGGCAACTGTATGCGTCGATGCGCAAGTTGCTGGCCTTTCCTTTGGAGACTCAATTGTACGTATGCCATGACTACCCGCCTGAGGGGCGTGAGGCGAAATGCCTGACGACCGTGGCTGAGCAGCGCGCGGGTAACATTCATGTGCATGACGGGGTGGATGAGGCGGCATTTGTAGAGATGCGTACAACGCGCGATGCGGGGCTGGGGATGCCGACGTTGCTGTTGCCGGCGATCCAGGTGAACGTGCGAGCGGGAAATATGCCGCCGGCAGAGAGCAATGGGGTGACTTACCTGAAGATCCCACTCAATCAACTTTGAAACGTTTAACCCTGTGGGCGCTGGCTTGCCTGCTCCCACATTTGGCCCGCGGTGATTCAGTTAATTATCAGCCGCCCAGGTTGATGCCGTTGGCGGGCAGCGGCAGTGCGGTTTTGTAACGCACTTGCTTGAGGGCGAAGCTGGAGCGGATGTTGGCGACGCCTGGCACTTTGGTCAGGAAGTCCATCATGAAGCGTTCCAGTGACTGGATCGTCGGTACCAGCACGCGAATCAGGTAGTCCGGGTCGCCGGCCATCAGGTAGCACTCCATCACTTCCGGACGGTCGGCGATCGCACCTTCGAACTGTTGCAACGCCAGCTCATTCTGTTTTTCCAGGCTCACGTGGATGAACACGTTGACGTGCAGCCCCAGCAGGTCGGCGTCCAGCAAGGTCACCTGGTCGCGAATCAAGCCCAATTCTTCCATCGCCTTCACCCGGTTGAAACACGGCGTGGGCGACAGGTTGACTGAGCGGGCCAGGTCGGCGTTGGTGATGCGGGCGTTCTCCTGCAAAGCGTTGAGAATGCCGATATCAGTACGATCCAGTTTGCGCATGAGACAAAATCACCTGTTTATTATGGTTATGCAGTTTTTTTATCCGCAAATGATCCCGAGCGCAATGAAACACAGATAAATATTCTTCTACGCCCCGCCTATGATTGTTGTAGGACAAGATTTCTCCTACCCGGAGACTGACTGTCAGCTAGCGCGCCCACTACAAGAAATTCACAAGATAGAGCGTAGAAAGCCATGACCCAGCAGTATGAACCACTGCGCCTGCACGTCCCTGAACCCTCGGGCCGCCCAGGCTGCAAGACCGACTTTACCTACCTGCGCCTGACCGACGCGGGCCTGGTGCGAAAACCCGCCATCGACGTAGAACCTGCCGACACCGCCGACCTTGCCAAAGGCCTGATACGCGTGCTCGACGACCAGGGCCAGGCCCTGGGCCCGTGGGCTGAAGGTGTCCCCGTCGAGATCTTGCGCAAAGGCATGCGTGCCATGCTCAAGACGCGGATCTTCGACAACCGCATGGTGGTCGCCCAGCGTCAGAAAAAAATGTCTTTCTACATGCAAAGCCTTGGCGAAGAAGCCATCGGCAGCGCCCAGGCCCTGGCCTTGAACATCGACGACATGTGCTTCCCCACCTACCGCCAGCAAAGCATCCTGATGGCGCGCGAGGTGCCGCTGGTCGACCTGATCTGCCAACTGCTGTCCAACAAGCGTGACCCGCTCAAGGGCCGCCAGTTGCCGATCATGTATTCGGTAAAAGACGCCGGCTTCTTCACCATTTCCGGCAACCTCGCCACCCAATTCGTCCAAGGCGTGGGCTGGGGCATGGCCTCGGCGATCAAGGGCGATACCAAGATCGCCTCCGCCTGGATCGGCGACGGTGCCACCGCCGAGTCCGACTTCCACACTGCCCTCACCTTCGCCCACGTGTACCGCGCGCCGGTGATTCTCAACGTGGTGAATAACCAGTGGGCCATCTCCACCTTCCAGGCCATTGCCGGCGGTGAAGCCACAACGTTCGCCGGACGCGGCGTGGGTTGCGGTATCGCCTCCCTGCGCGTGGACGGTAACGACTTCATCGCGGTGTACGCCGCCTCCGCCTGGGCCGCCGAGCGTGCGCGCCGCAACCTCGGGCCGACGCTGATCGAGTGGGTCACCTACCGCGCGGGGCCGCACTCCACCTCTGATGATCCGTCGAAATACCGCCCAGCCGATGACTGGAGCCACTTCCCACTGGGCGACCCGATTGCCCGCCTCAAGCAGCACCTGATCCGCATTGGCCAGTGGTCCGAAGAGGAACACGCGGCGGTCAGTGCCGAACTTGAGGCCGAAGTGGTCAAGGCGCAGAAAGAAGCCGAACAGCACGGCACCCTCGCCGGCGGCCAGATTCCAAGCGCCGCGACCATGTTCGAAGACGTCTACAAAGAGATGCCGGAGCACTTGAAGCGCCAGCGTCAAGCGTTGGGGATCTGACATGAACGATCACAACAACAGTATTGAAGTGGAAACCGCCATGACCACCACAACCATGACCATGATCCAGGCGCTGCGCTCGGCCATGGACGTGATGCTTGAACGTGATAACAACGTGGTGGTTTTCGGCCAGGACGTGGGCTATTTCGGCGGCGTATTCCGTTGCACCGAAGGCTTGCAGACCAAATACGGCAGCTCGCGCGTGTTTGACGCGCCGATCTCCGAAAGCGGCATTATCGGCGTGGCGGTGGGCATGGGTGCCTACGGCCTGCGCCCGGTCGCCGAGATCCAGTTCGCCGACTATGTCTACCCCGCCACCGACCAGATCATCTCCGAAGCCGCGCGTCTGCGTTATCGCTCGGCCGGCCAGTTCACCGCACCGTTGACCATGCGCATGCCGTGTGGCGGTGGTATCTACGGGGGGCAGACCCACAGCCAAAGTATCGAAGCGGTGTTCACCCAAGTCTGCGGGTTGCGCACGGTCATGCCGTCCAACCCGTATGACGCCAAGGGTTTGTTGATCGCCTCCATCGAAAACGATGACCCGGTGATCTTCCTTGAGCCAAAACGCCTGTACAACGGCCCGTTCGATGGCCATCACGACCGCCCGGTAACCCCGTGGTCGAAACACCCGCAAGCGCAAGTCCCGGACGGTTATTACACCGTGCCGCTGGACGTGGCCGCCATCGTGCGTCCCGGTTCGGCCGTCACCGTGCTGACCTACGGCACCACTGTGTATGTGTCGCAAGTCGCCGCCGAAGAAACCGGCATCGACGCCGAAGTCATCGACCTGCGCAGCCTATGGCCACTGGACCTGGAAACCATCGTCAAGTCGGTGAAAAAAACCGGCCGTTGTGTGGTGGTGCACGAAGCCACCCGCACCTGCGGCTTTGGCGCCGAGCTGGTAGCGCTGGTTCAGGAGCATTGCTTCCACCATCTGGAAGCGCCGATCGAACGCGTGACCGGTTGGGACACCCCCTACCCGCACGCGCAGGAGTGGGCGTATTTCCCTGGACCGTCCCGCGTGGGCGCGGCGTTGAAACGGGTCATGGAGGTCTGAATGGGCACGCACGTTATCAAGATGCCGGACATCGGCGAAGGCATCGCAGAAGTTGAATTGTCGGTTTGGCACGTGAAGGTCGGCGACATGGTCGTCGAAGACCAGGTGCTGGCGGATGTGATGACCGACAAGGCGATGGTGGATATCCCCTCGCCGGTGCATGGCAAGGTGATTTCCCTCGGCGGCGAGCCAGGCGAAGTCATGGCCGTGGGCAGTATCTTGATCAGTATTGAAGTGGAAGGTGCCGGCAACGCCAAGGAAGCGCCCGCCGCGAAGGAAGCGCCGAAGGCCGCCCCTGTGGTGGAGGCCAAGCCTGCGCCGGTGGCGGTTGAGAGCAAACCTGCGCCGGTGATCGCGGCCCAGGCGCCTGTTGCACGTGAAGCCGACGAACGTCCGCTGGCCTCCCCGGCTGTGCGCAAACACGCATTGGACGCCGGGATTCAGCTGCGCCTGGTCCAGGGCTCTGGCCCGGCGGGCCGGATTCTGCACGAAGACTTGGAGGCTTACTTGCTCCAGAGTCCGACGCAAAATAAAAACGCAGCCAACCCCTACGCCGAACGCAACGTCGAAGAACAGATCCCGGTGATCGGCATGCGCCGCAAGATCGCCCAGCGCATGCAGGACGCCACCCGGCGCGCCGCGCATTTCAGCTATGTGGAAGAGATCGACGTCACCGCCCTCGACGAGCTGCGTGTGCACCTCAACGAGAAACACGGCGCCACGCGCGGCAAGCTGACGTTGCTGCCATTCATCGTGCGCGCCATGGTTGTGGCCCTGCGTGACTTCCCGCAGATCAATGCGCGATACGACGACGAAGCCCAGGTCATCACCCGCCTCGGCGCGGTGCATGTGGGCGTCGCCACCCAGAGCGACGTCGGCTTAATGGTGCCGGTGGTACGTCACGCCGAAGCCCGCAGCCTGTGGGGCAATGCCGAGGAAATCGCACGCCTGGCCACCGCCGCGCGCAATGGCAAGGCCAGCCGCGATGAGCTGTCAGGTTCCACCATCACGTTGACCAGCCTGGGTGCACTCGGCGGCATTGTCAGCACGCCGGTCTTGAACCTGCCAGAAGTGGCCATCGTTGGCGTCAATCGCATCGTCGAACGGCCAATGGTGATCAAGGGCCAGATCGTGGTGCGCAAGATGATGAACCTCTCCAGCTCCTTCGATCACCGCGTGGTCGACGGCATGGACGCGGCGCAATTCATCCAGGCCATTCGCGGCCTGCTCGAACAACCCGCCAGCCTGTTTCTGGAGTAAGGCATGTCTCAGACGTTGAATACCACGCTGCTGATTATCGGCGGCGGCCCTGGCGGTTATGTGGCAGCGATTCGCGCCGGCCAACTGGGCATCCAGACCCTCCTGGTGGAAGGCCAGGCGCTCGGCGGCACATGCCTGAATATCGGTTGCATTCCGTCCAAGGCCTTGATCCACGTGGCCGAGCAATTCCAGCAAACCATCCACCACAGCCAGAACTCGAAACTGGGCATTGAAGTGGATGTGCCGACCCTGGACATCCGCAAAAGCGTGGAATGGAAAGACGGCATCGTCGACCGCCTGACCACGGGCGTCGCTGCGCTGTTGAAGAAACACAAGGTGCAAGTGATCCACGGCTGGGCCAAGGTGGTGGACGGCAAAACCGTCGACGTCGGCGACCAGCGCATTCAGTGCGAACACCTGTTGCTGGCCACCGGTTCGAAAAGCGTCAACTTGCCGATGCTGCCGATTGGCGGGCCGATCATCTCCTCCACCGAAGCCCTGGCACCGACACGCGTGCCCAAGCGGCTGATCGTGGTAGGTGGGGGTTATATCGGGCTGGAGCTGGGCATTGCCTACCGCAAGCTCGGCGCCGAGGTCAGTGTGGTCGAGGCCCAGGACCGCATCCTGCCAGCCTATGACGCCGAGCTGACCCAACCCGTGAATGAATCCCTCAAGCAACTGGGGGTGAAGCTGTACCTCAAGCACAGCGTCACCGGTTTTGCGGACAACTGCCTGCAAGTGCGCGATCAGAATGGCGACACGTTGTCGCTGGAAACGGACCAAGTGCTGGTCGCCGTGGGCCGCAAACCCAATACCCAGGGCTGGAACCTCGAAGCGCTGAACCTGGACATGAACGGTGCGGCGATCAAGATCGACAAGCACTGCCAGACCAGCATGCGCAACGTATGGGCCATCGGCGACCTGAGCGGCGAACCGATGCTTGCACACCGCGCCATGGCTCAGGGCGAAATGGTGGCCGAACTGATCAGCGGTAAATCCCGCGAATTCAACCCGGCCGCGATCCCGGCGGTGTGCTTTACCGACCCGGAACTGGTGGTGGTCGGCAAGACCCCAGACGAGGCCACGGCTGCCGGCCTGGACTGCATCGTGTCGAGCTTCCCGTTCGCCGCCAATGGCCGGGCCATGACCCTGGAGTCGAAAACCGGCTTTGTGCGCGTCGTTGCACGCCGTGACAATCACCTGATCGTCGGCTGGCAAGCGGTTGGCGCTGGCGTCTCGGAACTGTCCACCGCGTTCGGCCTGAGCCTGGAAATGGGCGCACGCCTGGAAGACGTTGCCGGCACCATCCACGCTCACCCGACCCTCGGCGAAGCCGTCCAGGAAGCCGCTTTAAGGGCCCTGGGCCACGCCCTACACCTGTAATTCTGATGCAATTCCCCTGTGGGAGCGGGCTTGCTCGCGAATGCGGTGGATCAGTCACAGGCGCACTGACTGACACTCTGCATTCGCGAGCAAGCCCGCTCCCACATAAAGCAAGAATGAAGTATTGTTGCGCCCATCCAGAAAAAAACCGACAAGCCTGCCTCTGACCAGGCGGTTGACCAGAGATAGAGGGTGTCATGGGTAACGAAAGCATCAATTGGGACAAGCTGGGTTTTGACTACATCAAGACCGACAAGCGGTTTCTCCAGGTCTGGAAAAACGACGAATGGCAAGAAGGCACCCTGACCGACGACAACGTGCTGCACATCAGCGAGGGCTCCACCGCCCTGCACTACGGTCAGCAATGCTTCGAAGGCCTCAAGGCCTACCGCTGCAAGGACGGCTCGATCAACCTGTTCCGCCCGGACCAGAACGCCGCCCGAATGCAGCGCAGCTGCGCCCGTCTGCTGATGCCGCATGTGCCGACCGACGTGTTCATCGACGCCTGCAAACAAGTGGTCAAGGCCAACGAGCGGTTCATCCCGCCGTACGGCAGTGGCGGCGCGCTGTACCTGCGCCCATTCGTGATCGGCACCGGTGACAACATCGGCGTACGTACCGCACCGGAGTTCATCTTCTCGGTGTTCGCGATCCCGGTCGGCGCCTACTTCAAAGGCGGCCTGGTGCCACACAACTTCCAGATCTCCACTTTCGACCGCGCCGCGCCACAAGGCACCGGTGCTGCCAAAGTGGGTGGCAACTACGCCGCCAGCCTGATGCCAGGTTCGGAAGCGAAAAAAGCCGGTTTCGCCGATGCGATCTACCTGGACCCGATGACTCACTCGAAAATCGAAGAAGTCGGCTCGGCCAACTTCTTCGGGATCACCCACGACAACCAGTTCATCACGCCGAAGTCGCCTTCGGTGCTGCCGGGCATCACCCGCCTGTCGCTGATCGAACTGGCCCAGACCCGCCTGGGCCTGAAAGTGGTCGAGGGCGAAGTGTTCATCGACAAGCTGGACCAGTTCAAGGAAGCCGGCGCCTGCGGTACGGCAGCGGTCATCTCGCCAATCGGCGGCATCCAGTACAACGGCAAGCTGCATGTGTTCCACAGCGAAACCGAAGTCGGCCCGATCACCCAGAAGCTCTACAAAGAGCTGACCGGCGTACAGACCGGCGAAGTCGAAGCCCCAGAAGGCTGGATCGTCAAAGTCTAACCAGAACACCCGCAACACCGGCAACACCACAAAACCAATGTGGGAGTGGGCTTGCTCGCTCCCACATTGGATCTCCAGTGTTCTTAAGATTGAGCCGGAATATTCCCCGCAATCTTCTTCCCCATACTTATTCTCGGCTCCACCCCATACCCCAGCGCCTCATAAAACCCCACCACCGCATCATTCCCCCCGGTGATCTGCAGGTTGATCTTCATACAACCCAAGGCAGTCAACGCCTGTTCCGCATGCCTCACCAGCGAGGAACCCAGGCCATGCCGGCGATAATCTGCGTGCACCGCCACCGAATACAGCCACCCACGATGCCCGTCATACCCGGCAAGCACCGTACCGATCACGACCTTTTTATCCGTCGCGACGAAAAAAAGCCCATCGTTGACCGCCAGCTTCTTATCGATCGCGAGCCTCGGCAGGTTATGCGCCGTCTCGTAACCAAAAGCCTCCTGCCACAACGCAACCACCTGCGCGCGATGCTGACGGTCGCGATACGGGCCTATGGGATGCCGGGACAGCAGCGCCTTTTCCATCACCAACGTACGCTCGTTGCCATGGTAAACATCGCGCACGGTGTAAAACCCCAGTTTGGTATAGAACGGCTCGGCGGTCAGCGATGACGGCACACTCAGTACCGTGACCCCGGCCTCACGGGCGCGCAGTTCGATCTCGATCATCAATAGCCGGCCAATGCCCTGCCCTTGCAGCGCCGGATTGACGAACACCGAACGCACGACATTGGCGTCCAGGGCCGCCGTGGCAACGATCACCTGATCCTTGATCGCCACCAGCACCACCCGGCGCGTGAGCAGCGCCAGCACGGCCTCCGGGGTAAAGTTGGTCGCAACCCGCGCAATCACATCCGCCGGGTAATCCCGTGCATTGCTGCTGTGCAAAGCCGCCAGGATGACCTGGCTGATCCCCTCGGCATCGGCGGGTTGGGCAAGACGTACTGCGGTCGACATGATTCCTCCTGACTGGCGGCGCTAGACCTGACACCACAATACCAATGCAGGCGCAAGCCAGCTCCCCCATTTCGATCACATCTCACTTTCACAGCCGATTCGGCTGACGGACCGCACTTTTCAGCTTTCCCGGCTGAGCCATCCCTGCGTTTCAGCCGGGAAAATCCGCAGATAACTCACACAATAACCCGACTGCACCTGCCTGCCGTGCCGCCTCACGCGCAGCAGAAAACGTTGGACGTACCCTCGAATAACAAGGAGCCTCACATGACCCGCTACATCGACGTCAACGACCTCTGCTACCTGGTCTCGCAAAAAAGCCTGCCCACCTGCATCACCGAGATGGCCGAGTACATCCGCGCCGACTACCTGCGCTGGCAGGACTTCGAAAAATGCGCGCGCCTGGCCAACCACTCACCGGATGGCGTGATCGAACTGATGCCGGTATCCGACGCGTCGCTGTATGCCTTCAAGTACGTCAATGGCCACCCGAAGAACACCCTGGCCGGCATGCTCACCGTGATGGCTTTTGGCGCGCTGGGCGATGTCGACACAGGCAAACCGGTGCTGCTGGCGGAAATGACCCTGACTACCGCGATTCGCACTGCCGCCACCTCGGCCCTGGTCGCCCGCTACCTGGCCCGCGACAACAGCCGCAGCATGGCGCTGATCGGCAACGGCTCGCAGAGTGAATTCCAGGCCCTGGCCTTCCATGCCATGCTTGGCATCAATGAGATCCGCCTGTTCGATATCGATGCCAAGGCCACCGCCAAACTGGCGGCCAACCTCAAGGCGTTCCCGGCGATCAAGGTGATCCTGGCCAGCAGCGTGGCCGACGCCGTGAAAGGTGCGGACATCGTCACCACCGTCACCGCCGACAAGGCCTATGCCACTATCCTCACCGATGACATGATCGAACCCGGCATGCACCTTAACGCGGTCGGTGGCGACTGCCCCGGCAAGACCGAGTTGGACCGACGTATCGTCGAGCGCGCCCGGGTGATCGTCGAGTACGAACCGCAAAGCCGCATCGAAGGTGAAATCCAGCACATGCCGGACAATTCGCCGGTGACCGAACTCTGGCAAGTAATCAACGGCCAGCAGCCCGGCCGCGAAAACGCGCGCCAAGTGACCCTGTTCGATTCGGTGGGTTTTGCCATCGAAGATTACTCGGCCCTGCGCTACGTGTTGGACGTGGCCAAGGCGCTGGACGTGGGCAGCGACCTGGCGCTGGTGCCGGACCTGGCGGATCCGAAAGACCTGTTCGCACGCCTGGCGCAGCAGCCGCGCGCGCAGCAGAAAAAGCGCGCCTGAGGCGTGCTGCAAGCCCTCGACCGCATACAGACGTTGACGCAGGAAGGCCGTACCATGTGACGGGTCAGGCAAACGCGAGGCGTTTGCCGCCATTTTTTCTCAACCGTTTGAAGTGAAAACCATGGATACCAAGGCCAACGGCCCCCATTCTTCCCCTGCGCTGGACCGCATCGATGAAGCCATCATCGAAGTGCTGCGGCACCAGGGGCGTATCACCTACGAAAAGCTCTCGTCGCTGGTGCACCTCACGCCCCGGCCCTGCCTGGAGCGGGTGCGCAAGCTGGAGCGACGCGGGGTGATCCGTGGGTATGGGGCGATCATTGATGTGCAGATGGTTTCACCAGGCCTGTCGTTGCTGGTGTTGGTGGCCTTGTCCAACCAGAGCGGGCGTTCGGCGCAGAAAGCCTTCGAAGCCTGTGTGAAGGCCTGCCCGCAGGTGTTCGAGTGCCAGCTGATCAGCGGCCCGTTTGACTACAGCCTGCGCATGCGCTGCCGAGACATGGAGCATTACCGGGTACTGACCGAGACCTGGTTGAACAATGACGAGTTGCACATTGATAAATTGGTGGCGCATCCGGAGTTGGCGGTGGTGAAAAACACCGCCACCGAATTGGCCTGAGCGGGCGCCATTCAGGCCGCCAGTTTGCCGCTGGCGATGGCCGCCGACGCGGCCACCATCGCCCTTAGCAGCACCGCACACCCCGCCGCCAAGTCATCCGGTGCGGCGTTTTCGATTTCGTTATGGCTGATGCCGCCTTCACAGGGCACAAAAATCATCCCCGCCGGGCCCAGTTCGGCAACAAAGATCGCGTCATGCCCTGCCCCGCTGACGATGTCCATGTTCGACAACCCCAGCCCATTCGCGGCATCACGCACAGCGTCCACGCAGCCCTTGTCGAAATACAGGGGTGGAAAATCTGCCGTAGGTTCCATCTCGAAACTCAAACCGTGCTTGGCGCAAGTTTCATCGATCACTTTGCGTACTTCGGCAATCATCGAGTCCAGCCGCACCGGCTCCAGGTGACGGAAGTCCAGGGTCATGCGCACTTCCCCCGGAATGACGTTGCGCGAACCGGGGTAAGCCTGCAGGCAGCCAACGGTGCCGCACGCATGCGGTTGATGCCCAAGCGCCGCCGCATTGACCGCCGCCACCACCGCCGCCGCGCCCACCAGGGCATCCTTGCGCAGGTGCATCGGCGTCGGTCCCGCGTGCGCTTCAACGCCGCGTAGTTTCAGGTCAAACCACTTTTGCCCAAGGGCACCCAGCACCACGCCAATGGTCTTTTTCTCGTCTTCAAGAATCGGCCCCTGTTCGATATGCGCCTCGAAATAGGCGCCTACCTTGTGCCCACTGACCGGCCGCGAACCCGCATAGCCAATCGCGTTCAGCGCGTCGCCCACGCTGACGCCGTCCACGTCCACCTTGGCCAGGGTGTCCGCCAGGGTGAATTTCTCGGCAAACACGCCCGAGCCCATCATGCAGGGCGCAAAGCGCGAGCCCTCTTCGTTGGTCCACACCACCACTTCCAACGGCGCCTCGGTTTCCACTTTGAGGTCATTGAGCGTACGCAGCACCTCCACCCCCGCCAGCACACCGAAGCAACCGTCGAACTTACCGCCGGTGGGCTGGGTGTCGATATGGCTGCCAGTCATAACTGGCGGCAGGTTGGGGTTGCGCCCCGGGCGACGGGCGAAGATGTTGCCGATGCCGTCGACGGTCACAGTGCAACCCGCCTCTTCACACCACTGCACAAACAAGTCGCGGGCCTTGCGATCAAGGTCGGTGAGCGCCAGGCGACACACACCGCCCTTGGGGGTGGCGCCGAGTCTGGCCAGGTCCATCAACGACTGCCACAGGCGGTCGCGGTTGATGTGCTGATGGGTGGATTGCAGAACGTCGAGGGCAGCGTTCATGGGGATCTCCTCAGGCTATATTCTTATGAACTGACTCGGTCAACTGTGGGAGCTGGCTTGCCTGCTCCCACATTGACCGTGTTTATAAAGGCAATTTGGCGGTGGCCGGGCTGACACCACGCCGGGCATTCAGGCCGTAATACAACAACCCACCCAGCGCCGATCCGGTAAACCAGCCGTAGCTGTAGAACCAGCTGAATGCATCACTGCCCAGCGACAGCAGGGTCATCACCACCGGCACGCCAAACGCGATAAACCCGCTCCAGTTCCACGCCGGGTACACGTCGTCGCGGTACAGACCTGCGAGATCAAGCTGTTGTTTGCGGGTGATGAAGTAGTCCACCACCATGATCCCGGCGATCGGTCCCAGCAGGCTTGAATAACCCAGCAACCAATTGGAGTAGACGGTTTCCAGGCTTACATCGGAAACGATCAGCCCGAGCTTCTTCAGCAGTTCATGCCCCATCAACGCCAACCCGACCAGACCGGTGAGCATCACGGCGGTGGTGCGGTTGATCAGCTTGGGCGCGATGTTCTGAAAGTCATTGGTGGGCGAAACAATATTCGCGGCGGTGTTGGTGGACAACGTCGCGACGATGATCAGCGCCATCGCCACGGCGACCCACACCGGGCTCTGGATATGGCCGATCAGGGTCACCGGGTCGGACACGCTCACACCCACCAGTTTTACCGACGCGGCGGTCATGATCACACCAAGAGAGGCGAACAGGAACATGGTCAGCGGCAGGCCGAAGATCTGCCCGAGAATCTGGTCTTTCTGGCTTTTGGCGTAACGGCTGAAGTCCGGAATATTCAGCGACAATGTCGCCCAGAAACCCACCATCGCCGTGAGGCCGGCCATGAAGTAACCGGTGAGGCTCGCACCTTCGGGGCGCTTGGGTGGAATCGCCATCAACTCGCTGATCGACACATTAGGCATCGCCCACACCAGCAGACCAATCCCCACTGCCACCAGCAGCGGTGCCGACAGGGTTTCCAAGCGTTTGATCGACTCGGCGCCGCGCAGTACCACCCATAGATTCAGCGTCCAGAAAATCATGAACCCGATCACCTCGCCGGTGCCGCCAAGGGACTTCCAGCCCTCGAAAATCGAGCCCAGGAACAGGTGAATCGCCAGCCCGCCAAACATCGTCTGGATACCAAACCAGCCGCACGCCACCAGCGCCCGGATCAGGCACGGCACGTTCGAACCAAGAATGCCAAACGACGAACGCAACAACACCGGAAACGGTATGCCGTACTTGGTGCCAGGGAAGGCGTTGAGGGTCAACGGGATCAGCACCACGATATTGGCCAGCAGGATCGCCACCAGCGCTTCACCCACCGACAACCCGAAATACGCGGTGAGCACCCCGCCCAGCGTATAGGTGGGCACGCAGATCGACATGCCGACCCACAACGCGGTGATGTGCCACTTGTTCCAAGTGCGTTCGTGCACCTTGGACGGTGCCATGTCGTGGTTGTAGCGAGGGCTGTCGAGGACGTCGGGGCCGGCGTCTAATTCGTACAGGCCGTTGCGTTCAATGACTTGCGATCTGTTCTGTTGCATGGCCGCTCCACGGTTTTTTCGAATTATTTTTGCTCATCCAACGCTGTGCGCTGGATGGCCGGAGTACCTCGTAAACAACATGACATCACGGGCCCGGCCAGCCGCCACTGCACTCAATATCCGTGCCGACACCCCACCTTGAACCCGCACCGCTTATATAACGTGCTGATGTTTATCAGCTTTCCGATTTATCCCGCGGTACTTGCCGCACTGCTCAGGCTAAACAATACGAAAGTTGTCAGAACCCTCAGGACTCAATCTGGTGCAACACAATTATTTTTATTTCCCTCCCCCGTCAAGAGGCATGTCTCAAGCGCCTGATTTGCAATAAGAAATTTTGCTCAATTTATGAACCTGTCAAGTGCGTCAAAATGGTGAGTGAACGCTACATTTTGGTGATTTTTATATTTTATCTATATAAATCAATAGGTTAATAATTGAATAAGCTTATAAAAAATCTTCTTGCCCAATCGAAAAACTCGGGCTAGTTTCTATTCCTGTCACTGATGACAGGAATTAACCCGCCATCGGTAAGCAGCATTACAACACTTAGAGCTGGCACAAGCCGGTCAAGCCTGTGAGGAACTCGACATGTCGCTGTTGATCCGTGGCGCCACCGTTATTACCCATGATGAAAGTTACCGCGCCGATGTTTTATGCGCAGGCGGTCTCATTCGGGCCATTGGCACGAATCTGGATATTCCCGCCGGCACTGGAACACTCGACGGCAGCGGCCAATTCTTGATGCCCGGCGGCATCGACCCCCATACCCATATGCAATTGCCCTTCATGGGGACCGTGGCCAGTGAAGACTTTTTCAGTGGCACGGCAGCAGGCCTGGCGGGGGGCACCACGTCGATCATCGACTTTGTGATTCCCAACCCGCAGCAACCCTTGATGGAAGCGTTTCACCTGTGGCGGGGCTGGGCGGAAAAATCCGCGTCCGACTACGGTTTCCACGTCGCGATCACCTGGTGGAGCGAGCAGGTGCGCGAGGAAATGGCCGAACTGGTCAGCCACCACGGCATCAACAGCTTCAAGCACTTCATGGCCTACAAGAACGCGATCATGGCGGCAGATGACACCCTGGTCGCCAGCTTCGAACGCTGCCTGGAACTGGGCGCGGTGCCCACGGTGCATGCTGAGAACGGCGAGTTGGTGTATCACCTGCAACGCAAGCTGATGGCCCAGGGCATCACCGGCCCGGAAGCGCACCCGCTGTCGCGCCCGTCGCAGGTAGAGGGCGAAGCGGCCAGCCGCGCCATTCGCATCGCCGAAACCATCGGCACGCCGTTATACCTGGTGCACGTGTCCACCAAGGAAGCGCTGGATGAAATCACCTACGCCCGCAGCAAAGGCCAACCGGTCTATGGCGAAGTACTCGCCGGCCACTTGCTGCTGGATGACAGCGTCTACCAGCACCCTGACTGGCAGACCGCCGCCGGCTACGTGATGAGCCCACCCTTCCGCCCGCGCGGGCATCAGGAAGCGCTGTGGCATGGTTTGCAGTCCGGCAACCTGCACACCACCGCGACCGACCACTGCTGCTTCTGCGCCGAGCAAAAAGCCGCTGGCCGTGACGACTTCAGCAAGATCCCCAATGGCACTGCCGGGATCGAAGACCGCATGGCGTTGCTGTGGGATGAAGGGGTCAACACCGGGCGCCTGTCGATGCAGGAGTTCGTTGCGCTGACCTCCACCAATACCGCGAAGATCTTCAACCTTTATCCGCGCAAAGGCGCGATCCGCGTGGGGGCCGATGCTGATCTGGTGCTGTGGGACCCCGAGGGTACACGGACCATTTCCGCCAAGACTCACCACCAGAAAGTCGACTTCAACATCTTCGAAGGCAAAACCGTGCGCGGCGTGCCGAGCCATACCATCAGCCAGGGCAAGCTGGTCTGGGCCGATGGCGACCTGCGTGCCGAACGCGGTGCCGGACGGTATGTGGAGCGGCCGGCGTATCCGGCGGTGTTTGAGCAGTTGAGCAAGCGGGCGGCGTATTCCAAGCCAGTCGCTGTGAACCGCTGATATCGCATTCGCGAGCACAGGCACCAAAAAACCAATGCCCATCAGAGGCAGCACCTCAATAACCGTGAGGCCAACACCGTGATCCAGACCCTGACCCACCTCCCCCATCCCGCTGAGGATGGACCCACGCTCGCCAGCCATTTCACCGACCTGGCGCCGCCGCTCAACGCCCGCCAGGCCCAACTGGAAGCCTCGCGCTGCCTGTATTGCTACGACGCACCGTGCGTGAACGCATGCCCCAGCGAAATCGACATTCCGTCGTTCATCCGCAACATCCACACCGAAAACGTGCAAGGCGCCGCGCAGAAGATCCTCTCGGCCAATATCCTTGGCGGCAGTTGCGCTCGGGTGTGTCCCACCGAGATCCTCTGCCAGCAAGCTTGCGTGCGTAACAACGCCGAAGAATGCGCCCCGGTGCTGATCGGCTTGCTGCAACGTTATGCAATCGACAATGCACACTTCAGCGAACACCCCTTCCACCGCGCCGCGCCTACCGGCAAGCGCATCGCCGTGGTCGGCGCCGGGCCGGCAGGCTTGGCCTGTGCCCACCGCAGCGCCTTGCACGGCCATGACGTGGTGATTTTCGAAGCACGGGAAAAAGCCGGTGGCCTGAATGAATACGGGATCGCCAAGTACAAACTGGTGGATGACTTCGCGCAGAAGGAACTGGATTTCCTCCTGCAGATTGGCGGCATCGAGATCCGCCACGGCCAGCGCCTGGGCGACAACCTGACCTTGAGCGACCTGCACCAGCAATTCGACTCAGTCTTCCTCGGCCTCGGGCTGGCCGCCAGTAAACAGCTCGGTTTAGCCCACGAGGACGCTCCCGGCCTGCTCGCCGCCACCGACTACATCCGCGAGCTGCGCCAAGCCGACGACCTGACCCAACTGCCCCTGGCCGACCGCTGCATCGTGCTCGGTGCCGGCAACACCGCCATCGACATGGCCGTGCAAATGGCCCGCCTCGGTGCTCGTGATGTGAACCTCGTTTACCGTCGAGGGTTGGCAGATATGGGCGCCACCCACCACGAACAGGACATCGCCAAAGCCAACCAGGTCCGCCTGCTGACCTGGGCCCAGCCTGAAGAAGTGCTGCTGGATGAGCAGGGCCACGTGCGCGGCATGCGCTTCCAGCGCACGCGCCTGGAAAACGGGCGCCTGCACCCCACCGGCGAAACCTTCGAGCTGGCCGCCGATGCAATCTTCAAGGCCATCGGCCAAGGGTTTGACAGCGAGGCGCTGCACGATCCGCTGGCCCAGCAACTGCAGCGTGTCGGTGAAAGAATCTTCGTCGATGAACAGCTGCGCACCAGCATTCCCGGCGTATACGCCGGCGGCGATTGCGTCAGCCTTGGCGAGGACCTCACCGTGCAGGCAGTGCAACACGGCAAGCTGGCCGCTGAAGCCATGCACGCCCAACTCATGCTGAATGTGGAGGCAGCGTAATGGCAGATCTCTCGATTGTGTTCGCCGGTATCAAAGCCCCCAACCCGTTCTGGCTGGCCTCCGCGCCGCCCACCGACAAGGCCTACAACGTGGTCCGTGCGTTTGAAGCCGGCTGGGGCGGCGTGGTGTGGAAAACCCTGGGCGAAGACCCGGCGGCGGTCAACGTGTCGTCACGCTACTCGGCGCACTACGGTGCCAACCGTGAAGTGCTGGGCATCAATAACATCGAGCTGATCACTGACCGCTCGCTGGAGATCAACCTGCGGGAAATCACCCAGGTGAAAAAGGACTGGCCCGACCGCGCGTTGATCGTGTCGCTGATGGTGCCGTGCGTTGAGGAATCCTGGAAAAACATCCTGCCGCGGGTGGAAGCCACCGGTTGCGACGGTATCGAGCTGAACTTCGGCTGCCCCCATGGCATGCCCGAGCGCGGCATGGGTGCGGCGGTCGGCCAAGTGCCGGAGTATGTGGAGCAGGTCACGCGTTGGTGCAAGACGTATTGCTCGCTGCCGGTGATCGTCAAGCTCACGCCGAATATCACCGACATTCGCGTGGCCGCGCGCGCGGCGTATCGCGGTGGCGCGGATGCGGTGTCGCTGATCAATACCATCAATTCCATCACCAGCGTCGACCTGGAACGCATGGTCGCGCTCCCGGTGGTTGGCACACAAAGCACCCACGGCGGTTACTGCGGTTCGGCGGTTAAGCCGATTGCGCTGAACATGGTCGCCGAAATCGCCCGTGACCCGCAGACACAGGGCCTGCCGATCTGTGGCATTGGCGGCATCGGCAACTGGCGCGACGCGGCGGAATTCGTTGCCCTTGGCTGTGGCGCGGTGCAGGTGTGCACGGCGGCAATGCTGCACGGGTTTCGGATTGTGGAAGAGATGAAGGACGGGCTGTCGCGGTGGATGGACAGTCAGGGTTACGCCAGCCTGCAGGAATTTTCCGGGCGCGCGGTGGGCAATACGACGGATTGGAAGTACCTGGACATCAACTACCAGGTGATTGCGAAGATCGATCAGCAAGCTTGTATTGGCTGCGGGCGTTGCCATATTGCCTGTGAGGACACGTCGCACCAGGCGATTGCCAGTTTGAAATTGGCGGATGGCACGCATAAGTACGAAGTGATCGATGATGAATGTGTGGGCTGCAATTTGTGCCAGATCACCTGCCCGGTGGCCGACTGCATCGAGATGGTGCCGATCGACTCGGGCAAGCCGTATTTGAACTGGACGCAAGATCCGAGGAATCCCTATCGAGAGGCTGTGTAGCGCTCTAGATCGCTATCGCAGGCAAGCCAGCTCCCACATTCGACTGCATTCCTTCAGGAACAATGCGCTCAACGGTGGGAGCTGGCTTGCCTGCGATGGCGGCCTCTGGCTGACCATGCGGTGTGGTTGGAATGAGTACATATCCATTTCTGCGGTAACGGCTACTTAGGGTTTCGCCCTTACGGCGAGTCACTTTTGGAAGAGCGCCAAAAGTAACCCAAAACGCTTCTCCCCACCACTCGGCACCTCGCTTAAGCTCGGTGTGCCAGAACGAAGGCTTGAATCCGTGGGCCGCCGCAATGGGCCGTCCTTGGCCCAGTGCGGCTAACCCGGCGTCCTGCCGGGTTACCCACGGATTCAAGCCTGCGTTCGGCCAGCGTGGTTGATGGGGCGCCTGAGATCAAAATCAAAAACAGATCAAAAGCCAGAGCAACCGCTGCTCAGCCGAGCTCGGGCATCGGGCGGAAAGTTGTGTAGATACCTATGCTGCGATGGGGCCTTCAGCCGCACCGTGACATCAAGGTTCCAACCCAATCCCCCGCAAAATCACCCCTGTCACCGTCTGTATCGCCTTCTCGAATTGCATATCCGACAAAGGCTGGTGATCATTCAGGATGTTCACCTGATGATCAAAGTCGGCATAGTGCTGGGTCGAGGCCCAGATCATATACAGCAAGCTCGACGGCTCAACCGGCAGGATGCGTTTGTCCTCCACCCACTGGCGAATTTTCGCTTCCTTCATCTTGGCCCAGTCGTACAGGCTTTCATCCAGCGCCTCCCCGAGTGTCGGCGCGCCGTGGATGATTTCGTTGGCCCAGACTTTCGAGCCATACGGCCGGGTGCGCGAGCGCTGCATCTTGGCGCGGATGTAACTGCTGAGTACCACCCGCGGATCATCAAAGGTCTCGAAGCTCAGGGCGTCCTGCTTCCACACTTCCAACAGGTCGAACAGCACCGCGCTGTACAACTCACTTTTGGTGGTGAAGTAGTAGTGCAGGTTTGAGCGCGGCAGTTGCACTTCTTCGGCGATATCGGCCATGGCGGTGCTGCCGTAGCCTTTTTCGGCGAAGATTTTCTCCGCCGCCAGCAGGATTTTTTCGACGTTGACCCGACGAATTCCGATCTTGTGATTGCCCATGAGGGCTCCCTGACAACGAGAGAGCTCAAAGACTACCATTCGCTCTAGATCGGGGCGACAGGCTGAGCCGAAACTTCGTACACTGCCTGCTCCTGCCCAGTGATTGGTATTGAACAATGTTGATCAAGAAAACCCTGACCACCGTCGCCCTGCTCGCGTCCTTGCTGGGGGCTTCGGCGGCGTTTGCCCATGCTCACCTGAAAAGCGCCACACCCGCCGCCGACAGCACCGTCGCCGCCCCCGCTGATCTGCACCTGACCTTCAGTGAAGGCGTCGAGGCCACCTTCACCAAGGTGTCCCTGAGCAAGGACGGCACCGAAATCGCCATCAAGGGCCTGGAAACCCCGGACGCCGACAAGAAAACCCTGGTAGTGACGCCTGCCGCCCCACTGGCTGCTGGCAACTACAAAGTGGTGTGGAACGCCGTCTCGGTCGATACCCACAAGAGCAATGGCGAATACAGCTTCAAGGTCGGCCAATAACCCATGGCAACCCTGCTGGTGCTGTGCCGCTTTGCGCATTTCATCGTCGTGTTGCTGATGTTCGGGGCCTGTGCGTTCAGGCCCTGGCTGCTGGGCGCTGAACCGCAGCCGGTGCTGGATCGGCAACTCGAGCGTATCACCCGCAGCCTCGCTGGGTTGGGCCTGTTCTCCGGCGTCGCCTGGCTGCTGTTGATCACCGCCAGTATGGCGGGCAGCTGGGACGCGGCGTTGCAACCGGCCACCCTCCAGCTGGTGCTGGGCAAAACCTTTTTTGGCCAGGTGTGGGCCTGGCATTTGCTGCTGAACCTGTTGCTGGTGATTGTGCTGATCAAACCCTGGCCGCTATTGCGCCTGCCGTTGACCGCATTGCTGCTGGCGACCCTCGCGCCTGTGGGCCATGGCGCCATGCTGGATGGGCTCAGCGGGCAATTGCTGATCCTTAATCAGGTGGGGCATCTGGTCTGCGTGGGCGCGTGGCTTGGGGGGTTGCTGTTGCTGGTGCTGATCCTCAAACAGCCGCAGCCATTCACGCTGGAACCGATCCTCAGGCGTTTCAGCGGCGTGGGTTATGCCCTGGTCGTCGGTTTGCTGGTGACCGGATTGATCAATGTGCGCGTGTTGACCGGGCAGCTGTGGCCGACGCCGCTGTTCAGCGGGTTTGCACTGATTCTGTTGATCAAGGTGATGTTGGTGTTCGGTATGCTGGCCCTGGCGGTGCTGAATCGATTGCGTATTGAGCATTGCGAACAGCGGCTGGGCGCTTTGAAAACCAGTGTGATGCTTGAATGGTTACTAGGTGTTTCAGCGGTGGCGGCCGTTTCCTTGCTAGGGACCTTGCCGCCAATGGTCATAGCCGGCTAAATCCACTGCACCTCAAGTGGAACGCTCCCACATTATTTGACCCTGGCCACACGCAATCTCCGTGGCGCAGATCATCGTACAACTTCTGCTTGACACATCCCGAAATCCCCGCAAATATCCCACCTAATGTTGTACGACAACGTATGACAAACAATAAAAATAACAATCGAAGGGAGCTTCACCGTGAGTCAATTCGCCCGCAATTCCTCCGCGCGTATCGGCCTCCTCGGCCTCAGCAGCCTGGCGTTCACCCTGCCCCTCAATGCCCAGGCCGAAGGTTTCATCGACGACGCCAAAGCCACGCTCAACCTGCGCAACGCCTACTTCAACCGCAACTTCACCAACCCGACCAACCCGCAGGGCAAGGCCGAAGAGTGGACGCAGAGCTTCATTCTCGATGCCAAATCCGGCTTTACCCAAGGCACGGTCGGCTTCGGGATTGACGTGCTCGGCCTGTATTCGCAAAAGCTCGATGGCGGCAAAGGCACCGGCGGTACCCAGTTGCTGCCGATCCACGATGACGGCCGCCCCGCCGATAATTTTGGGCGTCTGGGCGTGGCGCTGAAAACCAGGCTGTCGAAGACGGAATTGAAGGTGGGCGAATGGATGCCCGTGCTGCCAATCCTGCGCTCCGATGATGGTCGCTCCCTGCCCCAGACGTTTCGCGGCGGCCAGGTGACCTCCAACGAAATTGCCGGCCTGACCCTCTACGGCGGCCAGTTCCGCGGCAACAGCCCGCGAAACGACGCGAGCATGGAAGACATGTTCATGAACGGCAGAGCCGCGTTTACCTCGGACCGTTTCAACTTCGGCGGTGGCGAGTACACGTTCAACGACAAACGCACCCAGGTCGGCGTGTGGTACGCCGAACTCAGCGATATCTACCAGCAACACTATTTCAACCTGACCCACAGCCAACCCGTGGGCGACTGGACCCTGGGCGCCAACCTTGGCTTTTTCAATGGCAAGGAAGACGGCAGAGCCCTGGCTGGCGACCTCGACAACAAGACCGCCTTCGCCCTGCTCTCGGCCAAATACAACGGCAACACCTTCTATGTGGGCCTGCAGAAACTCACTGGCGACAGCGCGTGGATGCGGATCAACGGCACCAGCGGCGGCGCCCTGGCCAACGACAGTTACAACGCCAGCTACGACAACGCCAAGGAAAAATCCTGGCAAGTGCGCCATGACTTCAACTTCGTGGTGCTCGGCCTTCCGGGGCTGACCATGATGAACCGCTATATCAGCGGCAGTAACGTGCACACCGGGGCGATCACCGATGGCAAGGAATGGGGTCGGGAATCGGAGCTGGCGTACACGGTGCAGAGCGGCGCGCTGAAGAACCTCAACGTCAAATGGCGCAACTCGACCATGCGTCGGGATTTCAGCAATAACGAATTTGATGAGAACCGGATTTTTGTCAGCTATCCGATTTCACTCCTGTAATTCGCACATTTACGTAGCCGCTGGCGCTCGGCAGCGGCTACACAAGAGTGACTTCGACCAATGGCGCGTTGACAACCTGGGGAATCCTTAACGATACTTTTGAAAAGTCATACGACAACCTACAACAATAATGGAACCCTCATGACCACCACCACACTTACGCCCGTTCCATTCAACCGCCTGCTGCTCACCGGCGCCGCGGGCGGCCTGGGCAAAGTCCTGCGTGAACGCCTGCGCCCTTACGCCCAGGTACTGCGTCTGTCGGACATCGCCAACATGGCCCCGGCTGCCGACGCGTGCGAAGAAGTGCAAACGTGCGACCTCTGCGACAAACAAGCCGTGCACCATTTAGTGGAAGGCGTCGACGCGATCCTGCACTTCGGCGGCGTATCGGTTGAGCGCTCGTTCGAAGAAGTGCTCGGCGCGAATATCTGCGGTACTTTCCATCTCTACGAAGCCGCGCGCCGCCATGGCGTCAAGCGTGTGATTTTCGCCAGCTCCAACCACGTGATCGGCTTCTACAAGCAGGGCGAAAAACTCGACGCCCACTCCCCTCGCCGTCCAGACAGCTACTACGGATTGTCCAAGTCCTACGGCGAAGACATGGCCAGTTTCTACTTCGATCGCTACGGCATCGAGACCGTCAGCATCCGCATCGGCTCCTCGTTCCCGGAACCGCAGAACCGCCGGATGATGCACACCTGGCTGAGCTTCGACGACCTGACCCAACTCCTCGAACGCGCGCTGTACACACCCAACGTCGGCCACACCGTGGTCTACGGCATGTCGGATAACCTCGACACCTGGTGGGACAACCGCTACGCCGCGCACCTGGGCTTCGTCCCCAAAGACAGCTCCGAAGTGTTCCGCGCCCAGGTCGAAACCCAGCCACCGGTCGCCGCCGACGACCCGGCCAAGGTCTACCAGGGTGGCGCATTCTGCGCTGCTGGGCCGTTCGGTGACTGAGCGCACACCACCCCAAGGGAATGAGTTGCCATGACCGCTGAACTGATTGTCGATGCGCGCAATGCCGTGGGCGAATGCCCGGTGTGGGTGCCCGGGGAAAACGCCCTGTACTGGGTGGATATCCCCAACGGCGGCCTGCAACGCTGGAGCGCCGCCACTGGGCATATCGCTGCGTGGACAGCCCCGCAGATGCTCGCCTGCATCGCCCGCACGGATGCGGGCAACTGGGTTGCCGGGATGGCAACCGGCTTCTTCCAGCTCACCCCGCACAACGATGGCAGCCTCGACACCACGCCACTGGCGAGTGTCGAGCACCCACGCGTGGACATGCGTCTGAACGATGGCCGCTGTGATCGCCAGGGTCGTTTCTGGGCCGGCAGCATGGTGCTGAATATGGGGTTGAACGCGGCCGAGGGCGTCCTCTACCGCTACGCGTCAGGCCTGGTGCCCCACGCTCAGCTGGACGGTTTCATCACCCTGAACGGCCTGGCCTTCAGCCCCGACGGCCGCACGATGTACGCCTCGGACTCTCACCCGCTGGTGCAGCAGATCTGGGCGTTCGATTACGACATCGACAGCGGCACCCCATCCAATCGCCGCGTGTTCGTGGATATGCACAACCACCTCGGCCGACCCGACGGCGCGGCGGTGGACGCCGACGGCTGCTACTGGATCTGCGCCAATGACGCCGGGCTCATCCACCGCTTCACCCCCGAGGGTCGCCTCGACCGTTCCCTCACCGTACCGGTGAAAAAACCCACCATGTGCGCCTTTGGCGGCAGCCGCCTGGACACCCTGTTCGTCACCTCGATCCGTGATGACCCGAGTGAGCAGTCGCTGTCCGGCGGCGTGTTTGCCCTCAACCCCGGCATCACCGGTTTGCCGGAGCCTACGTTCACCCTTTAGCTGCATCGCTATGCCTTGAATACAACAATAACAAGACAGGAATGAACCCCCATGGACTTCAAACGCACCTTGCTCGCCGCTGCATTCTTTACCCTCAGCAGCGCCGCTAACGCGCTGGAAATCAAATTCGCCGACATCCACCCCGCCGGCTACCCCACCGTCGTTGCAGAAGAGAACATGGGCAAGGCCCTGACCAAAGAAAGCAACGGCGAACTGGCCTTCAAGTATTTCCCTGGCGGGGTCCTCGGCTCCGAGAAAGAAGTGGTCGAACAGGCTCAGGTCGGCGCCATCCAGATGACCCGTGTCAGCCTCGGCATCGTCGGCCCGGTGGTGCCGGACGTGAACGTGTTCAACCTGCCGTTCGTGTTCCGCGACCAGGCGCATATGCGCAAGGTCATCGACGGTGAAATCGGCGATGAAATCCTCGCCAAGATCACCGACTCCGAGTTCGGCCTGGTGGCCCTGGCCTGGATGGACGGCGGCACGCGCAACCTCTACACGAAAAAGCCGGTGCGCAAGATCGAAGACCTCAAGGGCATGAAGATTCGCGTGCAAGGCAACCCGCTGTTCATCGACGCCTTCAATGCCATGGGCGCCAACGGCATTGCCATGGACACCGGCGAAATCTTCAGCGCCCTGCAGACCGGCGTTATCGACGGCGCAGAAAACAACCCGCCCACGATGCTGGAACACAACCACTTCCAGAACGCCAAGTTCTACACCCTCACCGAGCACCTGATCCTGCCTGAACCCATCGTGATGTCGAAAATCACCTGGAACAAACTCACCCCTGCGCAACAGGACATGGTCAAGAAAGCCGCCAAGGTCGCCCAGGCTGACGAGCGCGTGCTGTGGGACGCCAAGTCCGCCAGCAGCGAAGCCAAGCTCAAGGCCGCCGGCGTCGAGTTCATCACCGTCGACAAAAAACCCTTCTATGACGCCACCGCAGCGGTGCGTGCGAAGTACGGCGCGCCTTACGCCGACATCATCAAGCGTATCGACGCCGTTCAATAACGCCCCTCCCCTAAGCAAGGCCTGGCGCTGTCCACACTGACGCGCCCGGTTACGGTGAACGCCATGAAGAATTTACTGCTGCGCATCAACGACCGCATCTACATGACCTGCATATGGGTCGCCGGCCTTTCGGTTCTCGGCGTCGCACTGATTATTCCCTGGGGCATCTTCGCCCGCTATATCCTCGGCACCGGCGCAAGCTGGCCGGAGCCTACCGCCATCCTGCTGATGCTGGTCTTCACCTTTATCGGCGCCGCCGCGAGTTACCGCGCCGGGGCGCATATGTCGGTGGCCATGGTTACTGACCGCTTGCCGGCGCAACAACGCCGCCTCGTCAGCATTTTTTCCCAATTGCTGATGGCGACGGTCTGCCTGTTCATGACGATCTGGGGCACCAAGCTGTGCATGTCCACGTGGAACCAGTTCATGAGCGCCATCCCTACTCTGCGCGTGGGCATTACCTACATGCCGATCCCGATTGGCGGGCTGCTGACGCTGATTTTTGTCGTGGAAAAACTCCTGCTCGGTGACCAGAGCAACCGTCGGGTCGTGCGCTTCGACCTGGTTGAAGAAAGCGAAGGGGCCGCCTGATATGGACGCATTGATTCTGTTGGGCAGTTTTGTCGCCTTGATCCTGATCGGCATGCCGGTGGCCTACGCGCTCGGGCTGTCGGCGCTGATCGGCGCGTGGTGGATCGACATCCCGTTCCAGGCCCTGATGATTCAGGTGGCCGGCGGGGTGAACAAGTTTTCGCTGATGGCGATTCCGTTCTTTGTGCTGGCCGGGGCGATCATGGCCGAGGGCGGCATGTCGCGGCGGCTGGTGGCGTTTGCCGGGGTGCTGGTGGGCTTTGTGCGCGGCGGCCTGTCCTTGGTGAACATCATGGCTTCGACGTTTTTTGGGGCAATTTCCGGCTCGTCGGTGGCGGACACCGCCTCGGTCGGCTCGGTGCTGATCCCGGAAATGGAACGCCGTGGTTACCCCCGCGAATTCGCCACGGCGGTGACCGTCAGCGGTTCGGTGCAGGCCTTGCTGACTCCGCCTAGCCATAACTCGGTGCTCTATTCCCTCGCAGCCGGCGGCACCGTCTCCATCGCCTCGCTGTTCATGGCCGGCGTGGTCCCCGGCCTGTTGATGAGCGCGTGCCTGATGGCGCTGTGCCTGATCTTCGCGAAAAAACGCAATTACCCGAAGGGCGAAGTCATCCCCTTGAAACAGGCGCTGAAGATCGCCGCCGACGCGCTGTGGGGCCTGATGGCAATGGTGATCATCCTCGGCGGCATCCTCTCGGGGATTTTCACCGCCACCGAATCCGCCGCGATAGCCGTGCTGTGGGCGTTCTTCGTGACCATGTTCATTTACCGCGACTACAAATGGAACGAGCTGCCCAAGCTGATGCACCGCACGGTGCGCACCATTTCCATCGTGATGATCCTGATCGCCTTCGCCGCCAGCTTCGGCTACATCATGACCCTGATGCAGATCCCGGCGAAGATCACCACGATGTTCCTGACCCTGTCGGACAACCGCTACGTCATCCTGATGTGCATCAACGCCATGTTGCTGTTGCTCGGCACAGTGATGGACATGGCGCCGCTGATCTTGATCCTTACGCCGATTCTGCTGCCGGTGGTGCTGGGTATTGGCGTCGACCCGGTGCACTTCGGCATGATCATGCTGGTGAACCTCGGCATTGGTTTGATCACCCCGCCCGTGGGCGCGGTGCTGTTCGTGGGCGCGGCGGTGGGCAAGACCACCATCGAGAAGACCGCGAAGGCGCTGCTGCCGTTTTATGCCGTGCTGTTCCTGATCCTGATCGCCGTGACCTACATCCCGGCGCTGTCGCTGTGGCTGCCAAGCGTGGTGCTGTAAACCTTTATCAAAAACACAACAGATTCAAATGTGGGAGCGGGCTTGCCTGCTCCCACACTGAACCTCTGCGTTGGGCCTATTTCATACGGCGAGACACCATGTCGTCACACCTCATCGAACTCAGCGATCAACTCACCCACCTCACCCTCGCGCCGGCCACCGGCGCCAGCATCGTCAATTGGACGGTACGAGCAACCGGGCAGCCTTTGCTGCGCCATAGTGACCAACAAGCGCTGAACACCGGTTTGCCGGGCAAACTGGGCTGCTATCCCTTGGCCCCCTGGTCCAACCGAATTTCCCGAGGCGGTTTCGACAACCCCGACGGCTGGCTGGCCCTGGCGCCCAATAGCCTCACGGACCCCTTGCCGATTCATGGTTCCGCCTGGCAGCAGGCGTGGCGGGTGGTGAGCCAGTCAGCGAGTGAAGTGGTACTGGCCGTGGAGTGCGACACGCCGTTCGCCTATCGCGCCGAGCAGCGCTTTCGATTGAGCAAGGGTGAGCTGAGTATTACGCTGAGCGTGACCCATCTGGCAGAAACACCCGCGTGGCATGGCCTGGGATTGCATCCCTACTTGCCACGTCGGCCGGGCACACGCTTACAGGCCGAGGCGTCACAGGTGTGGATGAGTGATGCGTCCAAGTTGCCTACGCTCTTGGCGCCCGTGCCGGATGCCTGGGACTTCCGGGAACTGAAAACCCTACCCGAAGGCCTGGTGGACAACGGCTTTTGCCAGTGGGATGGGCATTGCGTTATCGAGCAACCAGAGCTGGGCTATACGCTGGAATGCCAGGCCAGCGGCGCCGATTACTTCCTGCTGTACTGCCCGCCGGGGCTGGGGTTCTTTTGCATCGAGCCGGTGAGCCATCCGGTGAACGCCCATCATCTGCCGGGCAGGCCTGGGCTGAGACTGCTGGAACAGAGCCAGTCGATCCACCTCAATTTCAGCATGAAATACAGCCCAAATGTGTGAGGGGACTTGCTTGCGAATGCGCTGGATCAGTCACAAACACGTCGCCTGACACCCTGCTTCGCGAGCAAGCCCGCTCCTACAGTCGGATCTCATGCGTGCTGAAGACCACATTCCAAATGTCAGATCCAACCAAGCCAACTCCAGTAAGTCGCCGCAAACACCAGCATCAACAGATAGCCAATCAGCGTCACCAGAAGCCCCACCTTGGCAAACTGCCGCGCCGTAAACGTCCCAGTCCCCATGCACACCATGTTCTGCGGCGCATTGATCGGCAGGATAAACCCATAGCTCATCACAAACCCCAACAGCATGGTCATGCCCAACCGGCTGAAATCCCCCGGCAAGGTCTGCAGCACCGCGATCAGGATCGGCAGCAACGCCGAGGTCAATGCCGTGGCGCTGGCGAACCCCAGGTGAATCAGGATCAGGAATGCGCCAAGAATCGCAAACATCCCCAACGGCCCAACTTGATCCAACCCCGTGTGGGCCACAACAGCAGAACCCAGCCATTGCCCGGCCTGGGTGGTCAGCAGCGCAGTGCCGAGGCTGATGCCAACCCCGAACACAATCACCGTGCCCCACGGAATGCGTGACTGCACATCCTTCCAGGTCATCACACCGATGCCCGGCATTAGCAGAAACACCAGCCCGGCATAGGTCGTGGAGGCGGTGTCGAAACTGTGCAGGCGGCCTTCCGTGGCCCAGGCCAGCAGCAGCAATACCGAAACGCTCAACAGGCGCTTCTGCGGCCCGGTCATGGGCCCGATCTCCACCAGCGACTGCGCCACCGCCTCTTTACCGCCCGGGATGCTGTCGGTTTCCGGCGGCAGCAATTTGAGCACCAGGAACAGCAACACCGCCGACATGATCAACGCCCACGGCGCGCCGGCGATCAGCCAGTCGATCCATGACACGCGCTGACCCAGCATCTTGTCCATGAAGCCGACGGTCAGCAGGTTCTGCGCGGCGGCGGTCTGGATGCCGACGTTCCAGATGCTAGTGCCCTGGGCGACGACGATCATGATGCCAGCGGCGATATTCGAGCGTTTGTCGACACCAAAGGCCGCGATCACGCCCATCATGATCGGCACTACGCAGGCACTGCGCGCCGTGGCACTGGGCACCACGAGGCTGAGCAGGATGGTCACCGCAATCGCCCCCAGCAGTATGCGCCGGGTGCTGGTGCCGACCCGACTCAAGGTCACCAGGGCGATACGCCGATCCAGGCCGGTGTGGGTCATGGCGGCGGCGATAAACAGCGCGCCGGCCACCAGCGCCAACGCCGGGTTGGAGAACCCGGTAAGGGCCATGCTGATCGCCGGGCTGGTGCCGATCAAGTGCGTCGGGTCTTGCAGCGACGGCGCGGTCCCCAGCAAAAACGCTATCAGCGAAGTGATCATGATCGCGCTGGCTTCATAGGACACCGCTTCGGTGATCCACACCACCACGGCAAACGCAAGGATCGCCAGCATGCGGTGCCCGGCCACGGGCAAGTCGGCGGGCAGCGGCAACAGCAGCACGCCGGTCATTACCAACACCGCGACAACCAGGCCCAGGGGTAATTTAAAGGATGCCGCGCTCATCGGGTGCTCCAAGGCTCTAAATCAAGGCTTGAGCATGGGGCAAAACCACCTGCGGCGTGTTGACCTAGGCCAATAGCTGACTCAACACCGCGCGTAACTTGCCGGGCTTGACCGGTTTGTTCAACAGCGGTGCTTCGAGGCGACGCAAGGCACGTCGGCATTGGTCAGTGCGGTCAGCCGTGATGATCACCGCAGGAATGTTCTGCTCGAAATGCTCGCGCAGGTGCTTGACCACCGCACAGCCCACCACCCCATGGTCCAAGTGATAGTCCGCCAGGATCAGCTCCGGCGCCCTGCCCTGCAAAGCCAGCAACGCACCCGCCTGGTCGGTGGCGGTGACCACTTCGCAGCCCCACTGCCCGAGCAGCGCGCGCATGCTTTCTAGGATGCTCACTTCGTTATCGATCACCAGCAAACGCCGCCCAGGCAGCGGGTTGCCCGTGCTCGGTTGCACCGGCAACTGGCTGATCGGCAGGGGCATTTCGTCACTCAACGGCACCTCGATGCTGAACATCGAACCCCGCCCCGGCCAGGAACGCACGGCAATCGGATACCCCAGAATCTCGGCGATACGCTCGACAATCGCCAACCCCAGCCCTACGCCCTTGCGGTCCGAGGCGCGGGCGACGTCGAGCTGGTTGAACTCGAGGAAGATCGCCTGCAGCCGGTCGGCCGCAATCCCGCGACCGGTGTCCCACACTTCCAGGCGCAGGCGCCCCCCTCGGCGTCGAGCACCGAGCAAGATGCAACCTTCGTCGGTATAACGACAGGCATTGCTGAGGAAATTACGCAGAATCCGCGTCAGCAACCGCAGGTCGGTATTGATCGCATAACAGCCGGTGCGCACCCGCAGGTTCAACCCGGCCGCCAGGGCCACCGATTGGAACTCCGAGACCAGCGGCGCGAACAGCTCATCCAGCCGATACAACGCCACGTCCGGCTTGACGGCCGCCTGGTCCAGCCGCGAGATATCGAGCAAATCGGTGAGCAAATCCTCGGCGCCTTCCAGCGCCTGATGCGTGCGCTCCACCAGCACCTGCTCGACGCTGGGCAACTGTCGCTCGCGCAAGGTGGCGATCAGCAATCGCGCGGCATTCAAAGGCTGCAGCAAGTCATGGCTGGCGGCGGCGAGGTATTTGTCCTTGCTGCGGTTGGCGGCCTGGGCGGCGTCACGGGCATCGCGCAGGTCCTGTTCGATCTGTTCGCGCTGGGCGATCTGCTGTTGCAGGTTGAGGTTGGCTTCGAGCAGTTCATCGGTGCGCGCGGCGACGCGCTGTTCCAGCTCATCGTTGAGGCGGATATAGCGGTTGCGCTCGGCCTCAAGCTCGTCCAATCGCGCGGCGAGTTCCGGGTAATGGCTCTTGCGCGCGGAGTGATTGCCCAGCCCCAGCAACCCGGCGAGGGCGAGTTGCTGGTCCTCAGAGCGCTTCGCCATAGACAACCTCGACGTCGCGCTGGCTCGACTCCCTCGGATTCGTGAGGATGCACGGGTCATGCATCGCATGCTGGGACAGGAAGGGAATATCCGCCACGCGCACGCCATGCAGGCCGAGGGTTTCATGGAAGCCAATCGCATGTTTCAGTGCGATCAGATGCTCCACCAGCCGCCCGCAGATCTGCCGATGATTGAGGCCGCGGCAGTCGATGCCGAACGTCTCGGCAATCACCTGGAAACGCTCCGGCGCCGAGTTGTAGTTGAACGCCACCACATGCTCCACCAGCACCGCGTTGCACAACCCATGGGGCAAGTCGAGGAAGCCGCCAAGGCTGTGGGACATGGCATGCACCGCGCCAAGGATCGCATTGGAAAACGCCAGCCCGGCCTGCATGCTGCCGAGCATGATTTTCTCGCGCAGGGCAATGTCGCCGGGATTGGCGATCATCTGCACCAGATTGCCGTTGATCAGGCGCATCGCCTCCAGCGCATGCGGGTCGGTCAGCGGACCATGGCCAGTGGAGACGAATGCTTCGATGGCATGCACCAGTGCGTCAATACCGGTACAGGCGGACAGGAACGGGTCCATGCTGGCGGTGGTTTCCGGGTCGATCAACGCCACGTCCGGGACCACCGCCTTGCTGACGATGGAGAACTTCATGCGTTCCTGCTGGTTGGAGATGATTACGAACTGCGAGACATCCGCCGAGGTGCCGGCGGTGGTTGGGATGAGGATCAGCGGCGGGCTGGGCACACAAATGGTATCCACGCCCTCGAACTCAAGGATGCTGCGCCCGTGGGCCACCGCAATGCCGATGGCCTTGGCGCAATCCATCGGGCTACCGCCGCCAATGGCCACGATCACATCACAGTGGTTTTCACGGTACACCTCGGCGCCGAGCATCACTTCTTCGACCCGGGGGTTGGGCGACACGGCGGTGTACAGGCAGTAGTCGACACCAATGGCTTGCAGGCTGGCTTCCACATCAGCCACCCATCCGGCGGCGAGCACCCCGGGGTCGCTGACCACCAGCACCTTGCGCGCGCCAAAGGTCTTGGCATAGTTGCCGACGTTGTGCCGGCAGCCGGCACCAAAGATGATTTCAGGCGAGACGAATTTGCGCAGAAGGCTCAGATTTGGGCTCATTGGAAAGCCTGTTTTTATTATTTTGGAAGAATGCGCTCCACACTAACCCATCCGGCTGCGATTGCAATCAGACCAAAGGGGCATGCTTGCGGCCAGCACCGGCCAGCGCTGGGCTGGCCGGGTGGAGGTCAACGGCTGGCGAAGTACATTGTCACTTCGAAGCCGATACGCAGATCGGTAAAGGCAGGTTTGGTCCACATGGGGAGTAGTCCTCTTGTTGTACCGGGGGGTTCCGGTGATTTCATTAATGCACGCAGATCAACGGGGGCGAATGCTACTTTCGAAGTAGCAGCCGCACTGCATTAGTCTCAGGTGCACATCAATCAAACTGTGGGAGCGCGTTGAATCAGAAGAAGCCCAGTGGATTGATGTCGTAGCTCACCAGCAAATTCTTGGTCTGCTGGTAATGATCCAACATCATCTTGTGGTTCTCACGCCCCACGCCCGACCTCTTGTACCCACCAAACGCCGCATGCGCCGGGTACAGGTGATAACAGTTGGTCCACACACGACCGGCTTTGATCGCTCGGCCCATGCGGTACGCGCGGTTGATGTCGCGGGTCCACAAACCGGCGCCCAGGCCGAACTCGCTGTCATTGGCTATCGCCAACGCTTCGGCCTCGTCCTTGAAGGTAGTCACACCGACTACCGGCCCGAAGATTTCCTCCTGGAACACGCGCATCTTGTTGTGCCCCTTGAGCAAGGTCGGCTGGATGTAATAGCCACTGGACAGGTCGCCTTCCAAACGTTCGGCCGCGCCGCCAGCCAGCAGTACCGCACCCTCTTCCTGAGCGATCTTCAGGTAGGAGAGGATCTTGTCGTATTGCTGCTCGGACGCCTGGGCGCCGACCATGGTTTCGGTGTCCAGCGGGTTGCCGCGCTTGATCTTGACGATCTTCTTCATCACCTCGGCCATGAATGCATCGTAGATCGACTCCTGCACCAGCGCCCGCGATGGGCAGGTGCACACTTCGCCCTGGTTGAAGAACGCCAGCACCAGGCCTTCAGCGGCTTTTTCGATAAATTGCGGCTCGGCCTGCATGATGTCTTCAAAGA
Organism: Pseudomonas sp. EL_65y_Pfl1_R83; assembly: GCF_963970695.1. Taxonomy (NCBI): domain Bacteria; kingdom Pseudomonadati; phylum Pseudomonadota; class Gammaproteobacteria; order Pseudomonadales; family Pseudomonadaceae; genus Pseudomonas; species Pseudomonas sp. EL_65y_Pfl1_R83. Next base: position 342,288 of record NZ_CAXAQI010000004.1, read on the forward strand.
AGATATTCGGCGACTTGCCGCCCAGCTCTACGGTGGACGGAATAATGTTCTCGGCCGCCGCGTGCATGATGTGCGCGCCCACCGGGGTGGAGCCGGTGAAGGCGATCTTGGCGATGCGCTTGCTGGTGGCCAACGCCTCCCCCGCTTCGCGGCCAAAGCCTTGCACGATGTTGAGCACGCCCGGCGGCAGCAGGTCATTGATCAGCTCGGCAAATACCATGATCGACAGCGGCGTCTGCTCAGCCGGCTTAAGCACAATGCAGTTACCGGCGGCCAACGCCGGCGCAAGTTTCCACGCAGCCATCAGCAGTGGGAAGTTCCACGGGATAATCTGCCCGACCACACCCAGCGGCTCGTGGAAGTGATAGGCGGTGGTCAGTTCGTTGATCTCGGCGGCACCGCCTTCCTGGGCGCGGATGCAACCGGCGAAGTAGCGGAAATGGTCAGCAGCCAGCGGCACGTCGGCGTTGAGGGTTTCGCGCACGGCCTTGCCGTTGTCCCAGGTCTCGGCCACGGCCAGCACTTCGAGGTGCTGCTCGATGCGGTCGGCAATGTTCAGCAACACCCGCGAGCGGTCCTGGGCCGACGTCTTGCCCCAGGCATCAGCGGCGGCGTGGGCGGCGTCGAGGGCCTTGTCGATATCGGCGGCGCTGGAGCGCGGGAATTCGGCGATGACGTCGCCGGTGACCGGCGACGTGTTGGTGAAGTACTCACCGTTGATCGGCGCGACAAACTCACCACCGATGTAATTGCCGTAGCGCGGCTTGAAGCTGACGATGGCGCCGGGCGTGCCAGGTTGTGCGTAGATCATGGTGAGGCCTCTGTCTGTTGTGGGTGTTGTCAGGGGTGCAGGCGTTGCATCTGCTCGCGTTCGTACTGCGGGTACAGGTGGGTCACGCTGCGGATCAGTTCGTAGCGGCTGAGGTTGATCGCCGCGAAACGTTCGGGGATCGGGCTGCGGATCAGCTCAGGCATATCGCGACCTTGGGCGGCGCCGTCGCGCAGGAGCTGGTCGAGCCAGGTGAGGTAGTCGCGCATCTGTTCGAAGGGTTTTGCATCCGCCGCGATCGGGCCGTGGCCGGGCACGATCAGCGTCCAGGGCAAGCCTTGCAGGGTGGCGATATCGGCCAGCCACAGTGCAAGGCCCGGTGAATTGGGAGTGGTGAGCGCGCGCTGGTAGAACACCAGGTCACCGGCAAACAGCACGCCGGTCTTGCGGTCGAATATCGCCAGGTCGGCACCGGTATGGCCGCGCAGGTGCAGCAGTTGCAGGTCGTGGCTGCCGAAGGTTTTTACGCCCGCTTGCAACACTTCACCCGGCAACACCACTTCAGTGCCGCGCATCCAGTCGCCAACCCTGCGGTACAGGTTCTCGGCCATGCTGTCGCCCTGCTCGTGCAGTAACTCGGCGGTGCCGGCCAGGGCGCCGATGGTCACCTCCCTGAACGCTTGGTTGCCGAGCGCATGGTCGGGGTGGTGGTGAGTCAGCAACACCTGGATCACCGGCTTATCGGTGACGCTGGCGATGGCCTGTCGCAGGGCTTCGCCGTAGCGCTTGGACGGCCCGGTGTCGATCACCACCACGCCGGGTTCGGTGACGATGAACCCGACATTGACGATGTTGCCGCCGTTGTCCTTGGCGAAATTATCGGTGCTGCCTTCCAGCAGCCAGGTGTTGTCGGCGATCAGGCGGGGTTTCAGGCCGTAATCCAGCTCGGCCAGCACCGGCTGGCTGAGCATGATCAGCCAGAGCAGAATCCAGCGCCGGGTCATGGGATGACCGCCTCGAATTGACTGCCGCTGGTGTCGCGCAAAGTCAAACGCGTGGGCTCGGCGCCTTCGATATCGAAGGCCAGGTTGGGGTTTTCGCTGACGGCGGGGAACAATTCCAGGCGTGCCAACAGCTCACCGTTGGCACCGTGAAGTTCGGCATTGTTAACGAAAAACTCGGGAATACCACTGACCATGCCGTTATCCATCGGATGGGCAACTTGCAGCTTCACCCGGCTGAACTCGGCGCGCGGGTAGCGCCCGCCGAGCACTTCGCCGAGGTGGTCTTCCCAGCCCGCTTGCGTGCGCACCACGCTGGGCGCCGTGCAACCGCCGCCGGCGGCATCGATCAGTGTCGAACCGACATGCCACATCCCGTCCCGGGTCAACACCGCCGCGCGCAACGGCGTGGCCTGTTCGATACGAATCCGGATCGACAGCCACGCCAGCACGCGCTCCACCGGCTGGAAGTCGACAATCTGTGGCAGCGGGTTGAGTTCGGCCCAGGCAAGGATCTTCACCACCTCGCCCTTGAACGCACGGGCATCAATCTCCAGCGGCACCTGGCGCGCGTCCTCGGCGAACGGCGGCGCCAAGAGCTTCACGCGCTCGTCGAATACGAACGGCGCATTGTCGAGAAAACGTTGGTGGTAGTAGGCCCACATCACCGAGGGCACCGGGTCGACGGGCGCGCCCCAGGCCAGCGCCGGCAAACAGCAGACCCACCACCCGCGCAGACGCATGGCTTACTCCTCGACGTGCACGCTGTCGAGGTAAGTGCGCACCGCCCACAGGGCTTCCTGGCTCAGGTAGTCAGCCATCTTCGGCATGTACACCCGGCCATCGCGCACGGCGCCGTGGCGGACCCGCTCGACAAACCACTCATCCCCGGGGTCGCCGGCATCCAGCATGCGCAGGTCGGGGGCGATCCCGCCGGACTTGGCTTCCAGGCCATGGCACGCCGCGCAGTTCTGGTTGTACGCCGAGGCACCGATTTCGACGGCCTTGTCATGCTCTGGGGAGGTGCGATACGGGTTGGTCGCGGCCCAGCCATCGGCGTCCAGCGGCACGCCGGCATCCTTGACCGGGGTGAGGCCTTTGGTTTCCACGGCAGTTGGGGTCACGTTGCCGTGGGCCCAGGCGGAACCGGCACCTATCGCAGCGGTAAGGAGGCAGGCGGTCAGCAAGGCGTTGCGTTTTGTTTTCATTATTTTTTCCCCTAAGGAGTGCACGCAAAACCTCTTGGCAGAGGCTATGGCAACCATCTTAGGAAGCGCCCGGCGGCACCCGTATGCTGCTTTGGTGGGCGGGTTCTCATCCGTTGGTAGCAGGCCTTGTGGGGCACTGCTAAATCAGAGGCGGTTCGGGAAATTGTCCCGGCAACACCGGGACTTTTTCCGTATTCGCCAACCCGTCCAGGCAGCAACCTGTGCAGGCCAAAACCTCCACTGGGAACTGCAACCATGACAATAAGATCGCTACCCGCCCGCTCACCCCTAAGCCTTGCCGTGCAAGCCTTTCTGCTGGTGGGCAGCCTGTCCCTCAGTGCTGCAAGCTCTGCTGCCGCCGAACCTGCGAAACCCACCCACAACGTCACCTGGGAAGACATCGCCAACGACCACCTGACGACCAAGGACGTGCTGCAATACGGCATGGGCACCAACGCCCAACGCTGGAGCCCCCTGGCCCAGGTCAACGACAAGAACGTGTTCAAGCTCACCCCGGCCTGGTCCTACTCGTTCGGCGACGAGAAGCAACGCGGCCAGGAATCCCAGGCCATCGTCAATGACGGCGTGGTCTACGTCACCGGCTCGTATTCCCGTGTGTTCGCCCTTGATGCAAAGACCGGCAAGCGCCTGTGGACCTACAACCACCGCCTGCCCGACAACATTCGCCCGTGCTGTGACGTGGTCAACCGTGGCGCGGCGATCTTTGGCGACAAGATCTACTTCGGCACCCTCGACGCGCGCCTGATCGCCCTCGACAAAAACACCGGCAAAGTGGTGTGGAACAAAAAATTCGGTGACCACGCCGCCGGCTACACCATGACCGGCGCCCCGGTGCTGGTCAAAGACAAGGTCAGCGGCAAGGTGCTGCTGATCCACGGCAGCTCCGGCGATGAATTCGGCGTGGTCGGCCAGCTGTTTGCGCGCGATCCGGACACCGGCGAAGAGGTCTGGATGCGTCCGTTCGTGGAAGGCCATATGGGCCGCCTGAACGGCAAGGACAGCACCCCGACCGGCGACGTCAAGGCGCCTTCGTGGCCAGATGACCCGACCACCGAAACCGGCAAAGTCGAGGCCTGGAGCCACGGCGGCGGCGCGCCTTGGCAGAGCGCGAGCTTCGATGCCGAGACCAACACCATCATCGTCGGTGCCGGCAACCCTGGCCCATGGAACACCTGGGCGCGCACGTCCAAAGACGGCAACCCCCACGACTTCGACAGCCTCTACACCTCGGGCCAGGTCGGCGTCGACCCAAGCACCGGCGAAGTGAAGTGGTTCTACCAGCACACGCCGAACGATGCCTGGGACTTCTCCGGCAACAACGAACTGGTGCTGTTCGACTACAAGGACAAGGACGGCAAGGTCATCAAGGCCACCGGCCACGCTGACCGCAACGGTTTCTTCTATGTGGTGGACCGCAACAACGGCAAGCTGCAGAACGCCTTCCCGTTCGTCGACAACATCACCTGGGCCAGCCACATCGACCTGAAGACCGGCCGCCCCGTGGAGAACGAAGGCCAGCGTCCGGCCAAGCCATTGCCCGGTGAAACCAAAGGCAAGCCAGTGGAAGTCTCGCCGCCGTTCCTCGGTGGCAAAAACTGGAATCCCATGGCCTACAGCCAGGACACCGGCCTGTTCTACATCCCGGGCAATCAGTGGAAAGAGGAATACTGGACCGAAGAGGTCAACTACAAGAAAGGCTCGGCTTACCTTGGGATGGGCTTTCGCATCAAGCGTATGTATGACGACCACGTTGGCACTCTGCGTGCGATGAACCCGACCACCGGCAAGGTGGTGTGGGAACACAAGGAAGCCATGCCGCTGTGGGCCGGCGTGCTGGCGACCAAGGGCAACCTGGTGTTCACCGGGACCGGCGACGGTTTCTTCAAGGCTTTCGACGCGAAAACCGGCAAGGAACTGTGGAAGTTTCAGACCGGCAGCGGCATCGTCTCGCCGCCGATCACCTGGGAACAGGATGGCGAGCAGTACGTCGGCGTGACAGTCGGCTATGGCGGCGCGGTGCCGCTGTGGGGCGGCGACATGGCCGAGCTGACCAAGCCGGTGGCACAGGGTGGGTCATTCTGGGTGTTCAAGATCCCGAGTTGGGATAACAAAACCACCCAGAAATAACCCCCCATCCCCGTCGTGGCAGCTGTCGAGCCCCAGCGAGGCTGCGTCCGCGGTGTGTCAGGCACGCCGCCAACGCAGCCTCGGCGGGGCTCGACAGCTGCTACGGCCGGGAGCCTGTTTGAAGAGGTCTCGTGATGAACTACCTGCCTTTATTACTGCTGCTGTCACTTCCCTTGGCTCACGCCGCCGACGACGGCGACGACGCCCCCCTGATCATCAACGGCTGCACCATCGCCGAACACAGCCAGTGCCCCGGCGCCAACCTCAAGGGCGCCAACCTGCGCAACCAGAACCTGAGCAAAATGAACCTGGCCGGTGCCGACTTGCGCGATGCGGATCTGCGCCACGCCAACCTGGACCTCGCCAACCTGGAGAAAGCCCAACTGCAAGGCGCCAACCTGACCCGCGCCAGCCTGCAGCAAGCCAATCTGCGCCTGGCCGACTTCACCGGTGCCACGTTGATGGCCGTGCAAGGCTGGGGGATGTTTGCCCAAGGCGCGCAATTCGAAAACGCCAACCTCAGCGCGGCCTACCTGCAATTTGCACGGTTGTCAGGGGCGAAGATGCACAAGGTCAACCTGCGTGCGGCTGACTTGGAAATGACGTGGTTGAGCAAGGCCGACCTGCAAGGGGCGGACCTCAGTGATGCCAATCTGCAAGAAGCCAAGTTCGGTGAAAGCAACCTGGAGAAAGCCACGCTCACGGGGAGTCGTCAGCATTATGCGAACTTTCAGGATGCGAATATGGAAGGTTGCAAAGATTGCCCCACTACGTGGGATCGATGAACCAATGCGGTTCACTGTGGGAGCTGGCTTGCCTGCTCCCACAGGGGGGGATTTGTGCGCATCAGGTTAACCGGCGATGCGCACCACCCCCATATCAATCCCCAAATGCACCAACTCGGCATGGGAACTCACCTGCAACTTGCTCTTGAGCAAGGTCAGGTAATTGGACACGGTCTTGCTGCTGATACTCAGCTGGGCCGCAATCGAGCGGGCCGGGGTACCTCTGGCGAGCATCAGGAAAATCTCCAGTTCGCGCTGGGTCATGCTCTGCAAACGGCGGTCTGTGGGGTGATAGGCCAGCTGGGTCGCCAGGTCCTGTTCGATATAGGTGTGACCGTCGAGGATGCGCTCCACCGCGTCCAGCATCACCGCAGGCGACGCGCTTTTGGTCAGGTAGCCCGATGCACCCGCCTCCAGAGCCTGGCGCACCAGGGGCAACTCGGCGTGCTGGCTGAAAAACAGCACGCGCAACTGCGGCAAGCGCTGGCGCAGGCGGCGGGTGGTTTCCAGGCCGCTGATACCCGGCAGGCCGAAGCCGATGATCACAAGGTTGGGCACCGCCTCATGCACGCGCGCCAGGGCTTCTTCGCCACTGGCCGCTTCACGCACCAACACACCCGGCAGGCCGCTGCGCAACAGCCCGGCATAGCCCAGGCGGACCACGGCGTGATCATCGACCAACAGGATATTCATAATGCCTCCAATGGCAGCGGCTCTCGTCCCATGCTAGAACCCCGCGCCGCGCCGCGACCTACTACTTTGGTACTGGTTTTGCTGTCTATCGTCGCATTCCCAAGGCAGCGGGACTGGCGTGTAATAGGTGCATAACGATAACGACTGGACCCGCCATGCTGCCCGTTCGACTGCCCCTAGCGGCCCTGTTGTGCCTGTTCATCACGCATGTACACGCCGACCCACCCCTGTTTTCCGCCGACGGCTACCGCATCAGCGTGTACCGCAGCCCTACGCCCGATCAACTGCCCGGGGCGACCATCGTCGACACCCCGGCCCTGCGAGCCCTGCTCAACCAGACGCCCGCGCCGGTCCTGATCGACGTGTACCGGCGCCAGTGGCTGCAAGGCCGTTTCATCGAAGACCAGCCTCACGCCAATCTGCCAGGAAGCCACTGGCTGGCCAACACCGGCGACGGTGACCTCTCACCTGAATGGCAAGGCTATCTCGTGCGACACCTGTACACGTTCACCGGCGGCAACCTGGCACGCCCGCTGGTGTTCTACTGCCGCTCCGATTGCTGGCTGAGTTGGAACGCGGTAAAACGAGCCGCCGAGCTGGGCTATACCTCTGTGTACTGGTATCGCGATGGCTTGGATGCATGGGAAGCGGCAAACCTGCCAGTGATGACTGCCACACCCGAACCCTTTGAATAAAAAACCACAACAAGAAGGTGAACGGCCATGTACAAAATTTTGATTGCCGACGATCACCCGCTGTTTCGCGAGGCGATCCATAACGTTATCAGCGACGGCTTTCCCGGCAGCGAGGTGATGGAAACCGCCGACCTGGACAGTGCCCTCGCCCTGACCCAGGAACACGACGACCTCGACCTGATCCTGCTGGATCTGAACATGCCCGGCATGCACGGCCTCAACGGTTTGATCAACCTGCGCAACGAGTCACCGACTATCCCGGTGGTGATTGTCTCGGCCGAACAGGACAAGCAAATCGTGCTGCAAGCCATCACGTATGGCGCCGTGGGGTTTATCACCAAGTCCTCGCCCCGCCTGCAAATGACCGAGGCGATCCAGCAGATTCTCAACGGCAACGTGTACCTGCCGCCGGACATCATCCGTTCCCAGAAAAACACCGGGCAACGGCGCATGAACGACAATCCCGGTTTCGCCCCGGAGCTGTTGCAGGCACTGACGCGCAAGCAATTGCTGGTGTTGGAACGGATGACCAAGGGCGAGTCGAACAAGCAGATTGCGTACACCCTGGAGATTGCCGAGACCACGGTGAAGGCGCATGTGTCGGCGATCTTGCGCAAGTTGAATGTGCATAATCGGGTGCAGGCGATACTCAGTGCCGGGGATATTGATTTCGGCTCCTACCTGCGGCGCTGATCCGCCAGACAGAACACAAGTTCCCACATTTTGATTGCCTTTTGTCAGGGCCGACTGAGCAGATGACTCATCGCAGTCTTCAGCTTCATCGGCCGCACCGGCTTATGCATCAACGTATGCCCCAGCTCACGAATCTGCTGTTTCAACTCATTGCTGTAATTGGCAGTAATCATCATCGCCGGTATCGCACGGCCCCGCCGCGCGTTGATGCGGGCCACTGCGTCAATGCCGTTCTGGTCGTTGTCGAGGTGGTAATCGGCAATCAGCAAGTCCGCCTCGGCATGGTAGTTGTCCACCTGTCGCGCCAAGTCCTGCTCCGACAGCGCGGTGACCACCCGGCAGCCCCAGCCTTCGAGCAACGTGCGCATGCCTGCACAAATCGCCGCGTCGTTATCCAGCACCCACACGCGCGCACCCTGCAAGCGTTCGAGCATCGGCTCGCTCATGCACGGCGCCGGCGAGGACTTGGGCGCGGTGGCGCTCAACGGCACTTCTACCGAAAACATCGAGCCTTTACCCGGCCAGGATTTGACGCTGATGCGATGGCCGAGCATCCCGGCGATCTTTTCCACGATGGCCAGGCCCAGGCCCAACCCGCGATCCTGATCCGGGCGCTGCACATCGCCGCGCTTGAACTCCTGGAAAATCTCCTCCAGACGCTCTTCGGCAATGCCCATGCCGCTGTCCCATACTTGAATCAACACGCGTTGATGCTGGCGCCGGCAACCCAGTACTAAGCGGCCCTTGTAGGTGTAGCGAATCGCATTGCTCAGCAGGTTGCGCAGGATCCGCGCCAGCAGCTGGATATCGCTGCGCACCAGCGCCGAGCAGTCGATAAAGTGCAGCGCCAGCCCCTCGGCGCGGGCCAGTTCGGTGTATTCGACGGCGAGGTTGTCCAGCAACTCACTGAGGGCAAACGGCGCGATATCGGCCTTGATCACCCCGGCATCCAGCTTGGAAATATCCACCAGGGTGCCGAGCAGGTTTTCCACGTCTTCCAGGGAATTGCTGACGTTGCGCACCAGGGTTTCACTGGGGCGTTCGAGCAATGCGCTGGTAAATAGGCGCGCGGCGTTCAGCGGTTGCAGCAGGTCATGGCTGACAGCGGCGAGGAACTTGGTTTTCGACAGGTTGGCCTGTTCGGCCTCCCGCTTGGCTTCACGCAGGCGGGTTTCCATGCGCCGGCGCTCGTCGATTTCCTTGAGCAACTGGTCGTTGAGCGAGGTGAGTTCCGACGTGCGCTGGGCCACGCGTTGCTCCAGGTGCTGGTAGGCCTGGTGCAAGGCCTCAGCGGTGCGCCGGCGTTCGGTGATGTCGCGGATCAATACGAAGATCCCCACCACTTCGCCACTGGCCAACAGGTTCGGCACATAAGAACGCAGCATGTAGCGCTCCTGATTGTTGATGTTGGTTTCGGCGAATTCAAACGTCACGCTTTCCCCCGCCAGGGCGCGGGCGACGTAGGCATCCAGGCGTTGGCAATGCTGCTCGCTGTGCACTTCGCGCAGGCTCTGGCCGAGCATCATGCCGCGCGGCCAGCAGTACCATTCCTCATAGACTTTATTGGTGAATTCGTAGACCAGCTCAGCATTCAGGTAGCCGATCAGCGCCGGCACGTTGTCGGTGATCAGGCGGATCCAGCGTTCGCTTTCCTGGGCCTTTTGCGCCGCTGCCTGTTCGCCGCGCAGGGCTTCGGCGCGCAGCCGGGCGTTGATCAGCAGGTGGTTGCTGGCCTTGAGTTCAGCCATCGCCTGGTTCAGCGCATCAGTGCGTTCGCGTACTTGCTCGGCCAATACCACCGAATGCTGGAAGGTGGTGTAGGGGTTGTTGCCCTGGGTCATGCCGGACTCGATGCGCTCGATCAGCGCCGCATTGATCCGCGCCAGCTTGTGGTTGTCCTGTTGCAGTCGCGCCACCAGGGCGGGCAGGTCAGCGTCGGCCTCGGGCAATGGCGACACCGGTGAAAGTCTGGTTGATGTGCATGCCATTGAACTGTTCTCCGTAGGTGTTGAAGCCCATCACCCGCTGGTCGCGCAGATAGCTGCCGATCTGCTCGAGGGTGCCGTTGTCTTCCAGTTCCAGGCGCCGCAGGAAACAGTCGCAGCCAATGGTCAGCAGCAGGTCGCCAAGGCGCGACTGCAGGCCGTCGAACAGGGTTTGCAGGTTCGGCAGAATCGGGCCGGGCTTCATCGCGGTCAGGACGATGCCGTTTTCCACCGCGCAGTAGAAACTCAGGCTGAGGTCTTCGTGCACCTGCTGGATCGCGCGCACGTAGTACTGGTCGTGGATGCGCACCGCCAGCGGGTGCGCGGCGAAGGTGCGGTGGTCGAGGTTGGCCACGGCCACACCGATATGCCGCGCGTATTCTTCGGCGGCAGGCTCGGCGTTGAGTTCAAAGACCCGTCGCGACGGGCTGTCTGCGCCGGTGACCACCAGCTTTTCCGAGCGCGGCAGGATGTGGTGGGTGGTGAACACCTCGAAATCCAGCCAGGTATTGACCAGTACCACCACCGCTGCGCCGCTGTGGAACACGCCGTTGAAGTAGACGTGGGTGTGCGTGAGGAAATTGTCGTCACCCGCCGAACCGCCAAAGTGCGGGATATCGCCCAACGCGGCGCTGAGGGCCGCGAGCACCATTTCTTCTCGGCTGGACAGGCCATCGAGCAGGGTCAGGGCGAAGGTGTTGCCCTTGATCGGCGCCAGCGTATTGCTGCGGCAACCGCCGACCAGGCGTTCGACCATGTCCTGGGCGTTGATCAGGCTGAAGTGTTCCACCTGGTCGATCAGCTCAGTGGCGATGGAAAAGTGAGCGTGGTTGAAGCCCACCGCCGTGATGCAGTTGCGGCCATAGCCTTGGGACGTGATCTCGCCGGCGCTGGTACAGCCGACCACGCGCACGCTGCCGAAGCATTGTTGCAGCGCGTGGCCCAGAGCCTGCAAATCATAGGAGGCCGAGCAGAAAAACAGCACGAAACCCAGGTACGGATGCAACAGTTGCCGCGCCAGCTCTTCGGCGGCCTGCCCGGCATCGGTGGCCTGGGACATGGCACTGACTACGCCTTCACTGTTGTGCATCGTTGGCTCCCCCTCTGAGGCACAAGTGTACGAAGGGCCAGGGGGGAGACCTATGCTACTTGGGTACTGGGTGGGGGATGCGATGGGATGAGGTTTCAGGCACGCGCAAATGCCACGGCTTTCTCGAATTGCTCAGGGGTCGGACGCACACCGGTATAGAGCACAAATTGCTCCAACGCCTGGATCGCGATTACTTCCAACCCAGTAATCACCCGTTTGCCTTTGGCACGGCCCCGCACGATCAATGGGGTTTCAGAGGGGATCGCCACCACATCGAACACCGTTTCGGCAGCCTCCACGGCTTCGGCATCAAACGCCAGGGCGTGCGCGTCAGGCCCGCCGGTCATGCCGATAGGTGTCACGTTGATCAGCATCTGTGGGCGCAATTCACCCAAGTCGGGCAACCATTCATAGCCCAGGTTCTGCGCCAAGGCGCGGCCTGCGGCTTGATTACGCGCCACTATTACGCCGCTAGCGTAGCCGCCATCGCGCAAGGCACTGGCCACGGCCTTGGCCATGCCGCCGCTGCCACGCAGGGCGAATGTCGATGACTGCGGCACGGCGTGCTTTTTCAGCAGTTGCTCAATGGCGATGTAATCAGTGTTGTAGGCCTTGAGATGCCCATCGGTGTTGACGATGGTGTTTAGCGAGTCGATGGCTTGAACTGAATCGTCGAGTTCGTCCACTAAGGCAATGGCGGCCTCCTTGAACGGCATGGAAACCCCGCAACCACGGACGTTCAGCGCGCGGATACCACCGATCGCGCCGGGCAAATCCTGGCTGCTGAAGGCTTTATAGTAGAAGTTCAGACCCAACTGTTCGTACAGGTGGTTATGAAAACGCAGGCCAAAATTCCCGGGGCGCGCCGACAGCGACATGCACAGCCGCGTGTCCTTGTTGGGGTGCATCTGCATGGGTAACTCCTTGAGTAAGCGATTCGATACAGACCTTACACAACATTTACCTAGCGGCTGTGCTGTTTTTCAGAAATACGTTGTCTTAAAAGTATCCCCGCGACATTACTTGAGTCCATTGATTGCAGACCACAAGCGCAGGGGCTAACCGAGGAATGACCATGATTCGTACAATCCCCAAGATCGCCTTGCTTGTTGGCGCACTCGCGATGGCAGGCCAAGCCTCCGCCCACGGTGGTGGTTGGGGTGGCCCGGCCGTATTGGGTGCCCTGGTCGGCGCAGCAGTCGTGGGCTCCGTGGTTGCCAGCCAGCCACGTGAGGTCTATGTGCAGCAGCCGGTGTATGTGCAACCGCAACCGGTGTACGCCGCGCCGCCGCCGGTCTATTACGCACCGCCGCCACCGGTGTATGTGCAACAACAGGTCTACTACCGCCCGGCGCCGGTGTATTACGGTCCACCGCGTGGTTATTACGGCCCACCGCGCGGCGGCTACGGCCCCCACCACGGCTACTACGGCCGCGGCTGGTAATCGATCCCGCTGAAACGGGCCTCGCAGGTTGCGAGGCCTTTTTTTGTCTGAAAAGTCCGGATTCATCCTGCAAAGGTCGTTCCGAGGACAATGCCCGCCGCGTATTCGCACATCATCAACACCAATGTCTACTTGCTCGACCGGGCCTCACGCTGTCATGTTTGTGCCACGACACACTGCACTATCGAGCCTGTCCACCCAATAACAACAAGGACGACTGACCATGCCCACGCAAAACCCACACCGCACCGCTGGCCTCTGCACGTCCAGCAAGGTGTACAGCGCCCTCACCGAGCTCAAGCACCTGGAAGGCCACCGCAGCGCCAAATTCCTCGCACTGCTGGCAGAAAACCTGGTGCGCAAGGGTTTGCTCAGTGAGCAGGAAGTGGTGAACATGCTTGATCAGGTCGTGGACTGACGCATCGCGTTGATGTCGACTATCGAGACGGTTGATTTTTCCTACGCCGCCCAGCCCCGTAAGGTGACCTCCATAGCGATTGGAGGTCCTTATGCCTACTGTTCAGATCATGTCCGTCATCGGCAGCGCCGTCCCCGCCCCTCTTCGGGAGCTGGGCTTGCTCGCCTGCTGGTACGTAGTACGCGATGGCGAAGCCATCAGGGGGCCTTTCAGGAGCAGTGGAGAAGCAGTTGCAAGCCTCAAGCTGCAAGCTTGAGGCTAAAAGCTTGAAACTTACAGCTGCCCCTAAGGCAAAGGCAACTTGACCCGCGGCTTGCTTTCCACAAACAACGCCCAACTGGACATGAACAGCGCCGCCACCAGCGGCCCGATCACAAAGCCGTTCAAGCCAAACACCGACAGCCCGCCCAGGGTGGAGATCAGGATCAGGTAGTCCGGCATTTTGGTGTCCTTGCCCACCAGGATCGGACGCAGCACGTTGTCCACCAAACCAATCACAAACACGCCAAACAGCGCCAGCACCACGCCCTGCCAGATCGAGCCGCTCAACAGGAAGTAAGCGGCCACCGGCCCCCACACAATCCCCGCGCCCACCGCCGGCAACAACGACAGAAACGCCATCAATACCGCCCAGAGCAACGCACTCGGGATATCGAGGAACCAGAAGATCAACCCGCCCAGCGCACCCTGGGTCACGGCCACCAGCACATTGCCCTTGACCGTGGCACGCACCACCCGATTGAACTTGAGCTGCAACCGGCGCTTCTGCGGTTCGGCCAGCGGCACCGCCGTGCGCACCTTGCGCACCAGGTCCGGGCCGTCGCGCAGCAGGAAATACAGCAAATACAGCATGGTGAAAAAACTCACCAGGAAATCAAACGTGCCCTGGCCGAAGCTGAACGCCTGGGTCGCAAAGAACTGGCTGCCCTGCATCGCGCTCTTGACGATCTTCTCGCGCAAGCCTTCCAGGTTGCCCATGCCAAAACGGTCGAGCAGGTGCTGGAAATACGGTGGCAGCACGTTTTTGAACTGCTCGATATACGCCGCCACGTCCAACTTACCACTTTCAACATTTTTATAGAGCGTCGCGCCCTCTTGCACCAGCAAGGAGCTGGTGATGATCACCGGCAGGATCGCAACTATCAAGCAGGCACTCAAGGTGGCCAGGGACGTAAGGTTGCGGTTCCAGCCAAAGCGCTGCTGCAGGCGGCGCTGCATCGGGGCAAAGATAATGCCAAGGATCACCGCCCAGAATACCGCGCCGTAAAACGGCAGCAATATCCAGATAAAGGCAATGGTCACCAGGACCAGCAACAACAGCAGGGTTTTGAATTGCAGGTTGGTTTGATTCATATCCGGTCCATGTCAGAAAAGCAGTGGCCTCGTGTAGGCCCTGTTGCTTAGTCCGCAGCGAAACCTGGGAGTGCCCTGGGTTATCGAACAAGCATAGGCCTCACTCAACGGCTTTGGCCTCCTTCAACAGCGCCTGTCGATACACAGCGATACAAAAAGCCCAAACAACGACCTGGATCAATAAACCGTCGTGGCCGCTCGGATACCTTCGCGACCTTTTGCGACCCGTGCCCATGCCTCCCATCCTCGCCCCCGAACTGCTCGCCCCTGCCGGCACCCTGAAAAACATGCGCTACGCCTTCGCCTACGGCGCCGATGCGGTCTACGCCGGCCAGCCGCGCTACAGCCTGCGAGTGCGCAACAACGAGTTCGACCACGCCAACCTGGCCCTCGGCATCAAGGAAGCCCACGCGCTGGGCAAACGTTTCTATGTGGTGGTGAACATCGCGCCGCACAACGCCAAGTTGAAGACCTTCCTCAAGGACCTGGCCCCGGTGATCGCCATGGACCCGGATGCGCTGATCATGTCCGACCCCGGGTTGATCATGCTGGTGCGCCGGCACTTCCCGTCGATGCCGATCCATCTGTCTGTGCAGGCCAACACCGTGAACTGGGCCAGCGTGGAGTTCTGGCAGCAGCAAGGGATCTGCCGGGTGATCCTGTCGCGGGAACTGTCCCTGGAAGAGATCGGCGAGATCCGCCAGCAAGTACCGGCCATGGAACTGGAAGTGTTCGTGCACGGTGCCTTGTGCATGGCCTATTCCGGACGCTGCCTGCTCTCGGGTTATATGAACAAGCGTGATGCTAACCAGGGCTCCTGCACCAACGCGTGCCGCTGGAAATACCAGGCCACGCCAGCAGTGGAAAACGCCACGGGCGATATCGTCCAGGTGTTTCAACCGGAACCGACCCTGGGCATTGGCACACCGACCGACCAGGTGTTCCTGCTGCAAGAGGCCAACCGCCCCGATGAGCAAATGCCCGCCTTTGAAGACGAGCACGGCACCTACATCATGAACGCCAAGGACCTGCGCGCGGTGCAGCACGTGGAGCGCCTGACGCACATGGGCGTGCATTCGCTGAAGATCGAAGGCCGCACCAAATCCCATTTCTACTGCGCGCGCACCACACAGGTGTATCGCCGCGCAATCGATGATGCGGTGGCCGGTCGCGCCTTCGACCGCAGCCTGATGACCGACCTCGAATCCCTGGCCCAGCGCGGCTACACCGAGGGTTTCCTGCGCCGCCATGTGCACGATGAGTACCAGAACTACCAGAGCGGCAGCTCGGTGTCGCAGCGTCAGCAATTCGTCGGAGAGCTGACCGGCGAGCGTCGGGGCGAGTTGGCCGAGGTCAAGGTGAAGAACCGCTTTGCGGTGGGCAATCACCTGGAATTAATGACACCGGCCGGCAATTTTCACTTTGATCTGGAGAGGATGCACAACAGCCGGGGCGAGGCTGTCGAGGTCGCGCCGGGAGATGGGCACACGGTGTATGTACCGGTCCCGGCGGAGATGGATGTGCGCTTTGGCTTGCTGATGCGTGATGTCTTGTAGCCGCTGGATCGCTTCTTAACACCGCCGAGCATGGGTGGTTTCAGCTTGCTATGGCGGCTTCAGATCCTGAACTGACCGACCAATTGCCCCAACCGTTGACCCAGCTCCGCCAGGCTACGTGAGGTCTGCGCGCCCAGCTGGGTCTCGTCGGCCACGCTGTCCACCGCCACGGCAATCTGATGCACGCTGCGGTTGATCTCTTCGGCGACCGCGGTCTGCTCTTCGGCGGCGCTGGCGATCTGGGCGTTCATCGAATTGATGGTGCCGATCAACTGGGCAATGGTGTCCAGCGACGCGCCAGCTTCGTTGGCCTGGGCCGAGGTGCCATCCCCGGCATCGCTGGAACGGCGCATGGCCTCCACGGCGGCTTCGGTGCCTTTTTGCAGACGATCGATCATGCCCTGGATTTCCTGGGTGCTGGTCTGGGTGCGGCTGGCCAGGGCACGCACTTCATCGGCGACCACGGCAAAACCACGCCCGGCCTCCCCTGCCCGCGCCGCTTCGATCGCCGCGTTGAGCGCCAGCAGGTTGGTCTGTTCGGCGATGGAGCGGATCACGCTGAGGACACTGACGATAGAGGACACGTCTTGCTGCAAGCTGTCGAGGGACACACCGCTGCTACGGATGTCATTCACCAGCGCATGGATCTGCGCGATGCTGCCGTCCACCACGCGCTTGGCGGCCTGGCCTTCGGCGTCGGTTTGCTGGGCAGCCACCGAGGCGCCCTGGGCACTGCGCGCCACTTCTTGCGCAGCGGACGACATCTGGTTGATCGCAGTCGCCACCTGGTCGGTCTCGTGGCGCTGGCGCTCCATGGCCTGTTCGGAGCGCTGGGCCTGGTCGGAGACCTGGCTGACCAGGCCAGTGAGTTGGGTGGTCATCTCGGTAATCTGGCGCACCAGGCCGTGGATCTTGTCGACAAAGCGGTTGAACGCGCCGGCAAGATCGCCCAGCTCGTCCTGGCTGGTGATGGCCAGGCGGCGGGTCAAGTCGCCTTCGCCGGCAGCGATATCGTCGAGGTTGGCTTTCATCAAGGTCAGCGGACGCAGGATGGTATTGGCCAGCACCATGCCGACGGCAGCGATCACCAGCAGCACCACCACGGCCACGCCGAGGATGCTCAGCAACACGCCTTCCATGCGTTTCTGCACCTTGGCCTCGACCACCGCGACCTGGGCTTCGATGCCGTCCAAGTTGACGGAGGTACCGATGACCATGTCCCATTTAGGCAGGTATTCGGTGTAGCCCATTTTGGGCACGAGTTCGGTCTGCCCCGGTTGGGTCGAGCTGTATTGCAGGTAGTGGGTGCCGTCCTTGCCGACCTTGACCAGGTCGCGGTTGACGTAGACGCCGTTGGGGTCGCGGTTGTCCTTGAAGCTCTTGCCCACGCCGTCTGGGCTGTTGCCCTTGAACAGGCGGATGGTCTCGGAGTCATAGCCGAAGAAGTAGCCGTCCTTGCCGTAGCTGGTGTTGGACAGCAACTTGACCACCTCTGCGCGCGCGGCGGTATCGCCGGGGGCGGCGGCGTCGTAGAGCGGCTTGACGGTGCTCATGGCCACTTCTACATAACTTTGCAGGGTAGCCTTGGCTTCGTTGAGCAGGCGCTGGCGGGTTTCATCCACCTCGTTGCGCGCCTGTCCTTGCAGGATCCACACGGTGGTCAGGCTGATGACCACCGCAAACAGCAACACCGGCACTACGGCGAGGGACAGAACTTTGGCCTTGAGGCTCAGACGCATGGCTTTTCTCTCTTATTAGTCACGACTTGAGAGGCTATCGGCCAATTGCGCGGATTCTGTAGCGGGCCGTCAGAGGATCATCGCCGCCAGCCAGCCAAACGCCAGCAATGGCAGGTTGTAGTGCAGGAACGTCGGCACCACAGTGTCCCAGATATGGTGGTGCTGGCCGTCGATATTCAGGCCGGAGGTCGGGCCGAGGGTGGAGTCAGAAGCCGGTGAGCCGGCGTCACCCAAGGCACCCGCCGTGCCGACGATGCACACGATGGCGACCGGGCTGAAGCCCAGTTGCACACACAGCGGCACAAAGATCGCGGCCAGGATCGGCACGGTGGAGAACGACGAACCGATGCCCATGGTCACCAGCAGCCCGACCAGCAACATCAGCAATGCCCCCACGCCACGGCTATGGCCGATGAACGCCGCCGACGTCTCCACCAGCGAGCGCACATCGCCGGTGGCTTTGAGCACTTCGGCAAACCCCGACGCGGCAATCATGATGAAGCCGATCATCGCCATCATCTTCATGCCTTCGGTGAACAGGTCATCGGTATCGCGCCAGCGCACGATGCCCGACACCGAGAAGATCAGGAACCCGGCCAGCGCGCCGATGATCATCGAGTCCAGCCACAATTGAATGATGAACGCCGAAGCAATCGCCACCCCGGCCACCAGCAGGGTCAACGGGTTGTACTGCACCGCCACCTGCTCGACGCGCTCGATTTTTTCCAGGTTGTACACACGCTTTTTGCGGTAGCTGATAAACACTGCCACCAGCAGGCCGACCACCATGCCCAGGGCCGGCAAGCTCATGGCGTGGGTGACGCTGACCTGGCTGATGTCCACGCCGCTCTTGGCCACGTTGGCCAGCAGGATCTGGTTGAGGAAGATATTGCCAAAGCCCACCGGCAGGAACATGTAGGGCGTGATCAGGCCGAAGGTCATCACGCAGGCGATCAGGCGGCGGTCCAGTTGCAGCTTGGTCAGCACATACAACAGCGGCGGCACCAGCAACGGGATAAACGCAATGTGGATCGGCAGGATGTTCTGCGAGGCAATCGCCACCCCCCACAGCAGGCCGATCAATAGCCATTTGACGTGACTGCCACCGCTGGCTTCCTGGCGGTCCACCCGCAGCAGCGCCTTGTCGGCCAGGGCATGAGCCAGGCCAGACTTGGCAATCGCCACCGCGAAAGCGCCGAGCAAGGCGTAGGACAAAGCCACGGTGGCACCACCGCCCAAACCGCCATTGAAGGCCGTGAGCGTGGCGTCGATGCCCAGCCCACCGGTAAGGCCGCCCACCAGTGCGCCAACGATGATGGCGATGACCACATGCACGCGGGACAGGCTGAGCACCAGCATGGTGCCGACCGCGGCAATAACTGCGTTAATCATGGTTACCTCAAGCAAAAAACGTAAACAACAGGCATGCCTGCGCCCGGGCGGCCATCGGGCGGCAGCCGACGTACAGGCTTGAAGGAGGTCTTATTAGAGGGCGCGCACTTTGCCGCAGGTGGGCGCGCATGTCAAAAAGCGGCGCCGCTTTCAGGTTTAAATTGATCGTTTGAATTAAGAAAATTTGAACTCGGCCGATAACCGGGCTCATGTGTTTTCAGGTAAGGATGTACCGATGTCGCTTAGGCAGCTCTCCATTCAATGGAAAATCACCCTGCTCGCCGGCCTGTGCCTGCTGGGAATCGTGACCCTGCTGGTGGGTCTGTCGCTGTATCGCATGGAGCAGAGTTCGCAGCAGGTCAAGGCGTCCAGCATGCAGATGCTGGATGAAGCCGCCCAGGCGCGCATCGAAGCCCAAGGCGAAGTGCAGGCGCTGGGTATTCGGCAGCAGTTCATGGACGCCTATCAGTACGGCCATGGTTTTTCTCGTCAGGTGCTGTTCTTGCGCGAACAGGCGGAAAAACGCTTTCTCGACGCCTTCGACACCCGCGAAGACCTGACCCGCCAGGTCAAGGCCGCGTTGCAGGCCAACCCGGACTTGCTCGGTTTGTCCCTGGTGTTCGAAGCCAATGCCCTGGATGGCAAGGATGAGTTGTTCGCAGGCCAAGCCGAACTGGGCAGTAACGACAAAGGCCGCTTCGCCCTGTACTGGTCGCAGCCGACACCCGGCAAGCTGACCTCAATGGCCTTGCCGGAAAGCGACATGTCCGACGCCAGCGTCGGCCCCAGCGGTGAAAAGGCCAACGCCTGGTTCACCTGCCCGCGCACCACCCTCAAGCCGTGCGTGATCGAACCCTACTTTTATGTGATCGACGGGCAAAACGTGCTGATGACCAGCATCGTTTTTCCGTTGATGGTCAATGGCAAAGTCATCGCCTCGTTATCGGTCGACATCAACCTCAACAGCCTGCAGGCCGTGAGCCAACAGGCCAGCCACAAGCTGTATGACGGCCAGACCCACGTCAGCATCCTCAGCCCTACAGGTTTGCTCGCCGGCCACAGCCAGGACGCCAGCAAGCTCAGTCAGCGCCTGGACCAGGTCGACAGCGCCAACGGCGCACAATTGATCAGCGCACTGTCTGGCAGCACCCACATCCGCAGCCTGCGTAGCGACCACCAACTCAAGGTGCTGGCGCCGTTCGCGCCGATCCCGGATGGCAAGCCGTGGGGCGTGTTGCTGGATGTGCCGGAGAAAGTCCTGGTAGGCCCGGCCGAAGCGCTCAAGGCGCAACTGGACGCCGACAACACGCGCGGCACCCTGCTTGAACTGGGCCTGGGCCTGCTGGCGGCAGTGGTCGGCCTGATCCTGGTGTGGCTGATGGCACGCAGCGTGACCCGGCCGATCCTCGGCGTAGCGCAGATGCTCGAAGACATTGCCAGCGGCGAAGGCGACCTGACCCGACGCCTGGCCTACGACAAGCAGGACGAGTTGGGCCAACTGGCCGGCTGGTTCAACCGTTTCCTGGACAAGCTGCAACCGATCATCGCCGAGGTGAAGCGTTCGGTGCAGGACGCCCGTGGCACCGCCGACCAGTCCGCCGCAATTGCCACGCAAACCAGCGCCGGCATGGAACAGCAGTATCGTCAGGTCGACCAAGTGGCCACTGCTTCCCACGAAATGAGCGCCACCGCCCAGGATGTGGCACGCAGCGCTGCGCAGGCGGCTCAAGCTGCACGCGATGCCGACCAGGCGACCCGCGACGGCCTCACAGTAATCGACCGCACGACCCGCAATATCGGGGAGTTGGCGGCGGATATGAGCACGGCCATGAACCAGGTCGAAGGCTTGGCTGCCAATAGCGAAAAAATCGGTTCGGTGCTGGAAGTGATTCGTGGTATTGCCGAACAGACTAACCTGTTGGCGCTCAACGCCGCCATCGAAGCGGCCCGCGCCGGTGAGGCTGGACGTGGCTTTGCGGTGGTGGCTGATGAAGTGCGCAACCTGGCGCGGCGCACCCAGGAGTCCGTCGAGGAAACCCGCCTCGTCATCGAGCAGTTGCAAGGCGGCACAGAAGAGGTCGTCAGCGCCATGGACAACAGCTATCGCCAGGCCCAGGGCAGCGTCGAACAAGTTGGCGAGGCGGTGACCGCCCTTCGCCAGATCGGCGAGGCCGTCACGGTGATCAGCGACATGAACCTGCAAATCGCCAGCGCTGCCGAAGAGCAAAGCGCGGTGGCCGAGGAAATCAACAGCAATGTGGCGACGATTCGCGATGTGACCGAATCGCTGTCGGAACAGGCGAATGAATCGGCGCGGGTGAGCCAGGCGTTGAATAGCCTGGCGAATCAGCAGCAGGGGTTGATGGATCAGTTCCGGGTCTGACGGTGTAATAGATCCAATGTGGGGCTTGCTCGCGAATCCGGTACATCAGTCGACATATTCAGAGACTGACACACTGCATTCGCGAGCAAGTCGAATCGTCGCACCGCCGCTCCCACATTTTGATTGTGGTGTGTCAGGACTAACGCTTGGGCAACTCAATCAGTACTTTCAAACCGCCCAACGCACTTTCCTGCAACTGCAACACCCCGCCCCACACCTCGACGATATCCCGCACGATGCCCAACCCCAGGCCATGCCCATCAATCTGTTCATCCAGCCGTGCGCCGCGGCTGAAGACTTGATCGCGCAGGGTTTCGGGTATACCGGGACCGTCGTCCTCCACCGCCAGCACGTAGCTGTGCACAGTCTCTGTGACGGCCAGGCGCACCTCGGCATCCGCCCATTTGCAGGCGTTATCCAACAGATTGCCCAGCAGCTCCAGCAGGTCTTCACGGTCCCAGGGCAGTTGCAGCCCGGGCGCGGCGTGATAGCTCAGGTCCAGGTGCTCACCGTGGATCATGTTCAAGGTGGCGAGCAGGCCCGGCAATTCTTTGTCACAGTCGAACAACGCTCCCGGCAAGGTTTCACCGGCCAGGCGCGCACGGTTGAGTTCACGGTTGAGGCGTTGCTGCACGTGTTCCAAGTGATCACGCAGCAGCTTGCTCAGTTCAGGGTGATCCTTCAGCGCTTCGCTTGACGCCGCGCTCAAGAGTACCGCCAGCGGGGTCTTGAGGGCGTGTCCGAGGTTGCCCAAGGCATTGCGCGAACGCTTGAGGCTGTCTTCGGTGTGGGCCAGCAAGTGGTTGATCTGCGCCACCAGCGGCTCCAGCTCCAGCGGCACCTGGGTGTCGAGTTGCGAACGCTGGCCCTGTTGCAGTTGAGCAATCTGGTTACGTGCGGTTTCCAAGGGCCTCAAGGCGCGGCGCACGGTGAGCCGTTGCAGGACCAACACCAGCAGCAGCGCCGCCAGCCCCAGCACCAGACCGATCTGACGCATCAGGCGAAAGCTTTCCCGCACCGGCGTGTAGTCCTGGGCCACGCTGATGGAAATCGACTGCCCGAAGCGTTTGTAGTCCTCGCGCAACACCAACAGTTGCTGACCTTCCGGCCCCAGTTGCAGGTTGCCCTTGAGGCCGGCCTCGGACAGTTGCGGCAGCTCCTGGTCCCACAGCGAGCGGGAGCGCCAGTGCGTATCGGCGAAATCAATGCGGAAATAGTGCCCGGAAAACGGTCGTTGGTACGCTGGCGACAAGCGTTTCTCATGCAGTTGCAAGCCATCTGGGCCGCGTACCAGCGCCACCAGCAGGCTCTCACTGTCGTTGCGCAGACCCGCTTCCAGGTAGCGCTGCAAGCCCGTTTCAAACAACCAAAGACTGGTTTGCGCCAACGCAACGCCGACAATCACCATCACGCTGACCAGGCCCAGGCTCAGGCGCCGCTGGATCGACCTCATTCGGCGCTGGCGCCAAACCGGTAACCCTGGCCGCGCCGGGTTTCGATCACGCTGCGCCCCAACTTGCGGCGTAGGTGGTTAACGTGGACTTCCAGCACATTGGAGTCGCGCTCGGTTTCGCCATCATACAAATGCTCGGCCAAGTGGCTTTTCGACAGGATTTGCTCGGGATGCAGCATGAAGTAGCGCAACAGGCGGAATTCGGCGGCGGTCAGCTGGATCTCTGCACCATCGCGCAGCACGCACTGACGCCCTTCATCCAAGTGCAGGCCAGCCGCTTGCAGGGTGGGCTGATTGGCCTGCCCATGGGAGCGGCGCAGCAGCGCCTGGATGCGCAGGTGCAGTTCCTCGGGATGGAACGGTTTACTCAGGTAATCGTCGGCGCCAGCCTTGAGCCCTTCGATGCGCTCGGCCCAGGAGTCACGCGCCGTGAGAATCAGTACCGGGATGGCCAGCGCGGCGGCCCGCCATTGCGCCAGTACTTCAAGCCCAGGCAAACCGGGCAGGCCAAGGTCGAGGATGATCAGGTCATAGGGTTCGCTGCGTCCCTGGTACACCGCATCGCGGCCATCAGCCAGCCAATCGACGGCATAGCCCTGGCGTTGCAAGCCGGCCAACAGTTCATCGGCCAGAGGTACGTTGTCTTCCACCAAAAGCAGGCGCATCAGTCTTCCTCGTCTTTGATCAGCGCACCCGTGGATGCATCCAACTTGATCTCACGCACCACGCCGTCGGCGGTGACCAGTTCCACTTCATAGGCATATTTACCGTGCTTTTTCTCAAGTTCGGCCTCCAGCAGACGCGACCCCGGATGACGCGCCATGGCCTGGTCCAGCAACTGCTCCAGCGACAGGATCACGCCGTTCTGGCGCAGGACCAAGGCCTCGTCCTGATCAAGATCGCGGGCCGCCAGGCTTGAGCAAAAAACCAGGAGCAGCAACGCCATTCGACTGCCGGCGTATAAATTTACCTTCATTACGTTTCCTGATGATTCTTGAGAACCTGCCCGGTGAGCGCGTCCAATTCAACCTCCCACTCGATGCCGTCGGTATCCTCCAGTTCAACTTGGTAAAGATACTTGCCGTACTCCTCGTCCAGGTCGGTATCCAGCAGTGTTGAACCCGGGTGCAAGGCCAGGGCCGTGGCTTCCAACTGATCAAAGGCGATAATTGTAACAGTGGCTGGCACTTTCAGTGGTTTGTCGGGGTCCACGGCTTGGGCCTGGATCGCCGTGAAGGCGATGATACCGGCGGCGACCAGCCCTGTAAGGCGCTTCATGGGGAGTCTCCGTTTCAAGATTTTTCCTGCGTCGGCCACCGTACCTGTAGCAACTTAATTGAAACTGAATTGCCATCATGGCAATTTCCGACATCCCCCTTCCCCAATTATTTGTGCGAGATTTTCTATACAACCCTGCTCACTTCCACAGAGACCGGTATGACAGCGATTCACATCAAGTTTCCAGCCCTGACCCTAAAAGCCGGTAAACGCGCATTCGCGCGCATTCGCGAACAGGGCCTGGCGCCTGCCGACGTCGGCATCCTGCCTGGCGCGGCCGGCGGCCCCAAGGCGCTGGGTATCCAAGGCCTGGACCTGGCGCTGTTTGGCGATTGGTTGCCGCGTGCACCACGGGAACGCGCGCTGATCGGCGCGTCCATCGGCTCCTGGCGGTTTGCCAGTGCGTGCCTGCCGGACCCGGTGCAAGGTCTGCTGGACCTCGGGCGCCTGTATAACGAACAACGCTTTGCCAAAGGCGTGAGCATGGCCACAGTCAGCCAGAGCTGCCAGCGCATGCTCGACGACCTGCTGGCCGGCCGCGATGCGCAGGTGTTGGAAACACCCCACTATCGCCTCAACATCATGGTGGTCAAGAGCCACGGCCTGCTTGCCGATGATCACCGTGGGCGCCTCGGGCTGGGCTTGTCGTCGGTGATTGCCGATAATTTGCGTGGCCGCGCACGGCTGTCGCGGCACTTCGAACGGCTGATCATCCACGACCCGCGCCAGGCGCCGCCGGTGCATCCTTTGAAGGATTTTCCGTCACGCTTCCTCGACCTGGAAGTGGGCAACCTGCGCCAGGCGCTGCTGGCGTCGGGCTCGATCCCCATGGTGATGCAAGGCGTACGCGACCTGCCCGGCGCGGGCGCCGGCACCTACCGCGACGGCGGCCTGCTCGACTACCACCTCGACCTGCCTTATCACGGCGATGACATTGTGCTGTACCCGCACTTTACTGACCGGGTCATTCCCGGCTGGTTCGACAAAGGCCTGCCGTGGCGGCGCGCCAATCCGCAGGGTTTGCAGGATGTATTGCTTCTGGCGCCGTCCAAGGACTACCTCGCCCGCCTGCCCCACGGCAAACTGCCGGACCGCAGCGACTTCAAGCGCTTTATGGGCGACGATCCGAGCCGCAACACATATTGGCAGACCGCGATGAGCGAAAGCCGGCGGTTGGGGGATGAGTTTCTTGAGCTGGCGGATAACGGAAAATTGGGCGAGCACTTACTGGCGCTATGACCAAGCGGTATGCGCGACAAGGGATCAAGCTGTTAAACTCGCCGCCTGCCAGACATCGACCGAGCTGAAAACACTGTGGAAATCTTCAAGGAATTTACATTCGAATCCGCCCACCGCCTGCCCCACGTACCGGAAGGCCATAAATGCGGGCGCCTGCATGGGCATTCGTTCAAGGTGGCGATCCACCTGAGCGGCGACCTGGATCCCCATACCGGCTGGATTCGCGACTTCTCGGAGATCAAGGCGATTTTCAAGCCGCTCTACGAACGCCTCGACCACAACTACCTGAATGACATCCCAGGCCTGGAAAACCCGACCAGCGAAGTGCTCGCCAGGTGGATCTGGAATGAGCTGAAACCCTTGCTGCCTGAGCTCAGTGCGATTCGCATCCACGAGACCTGCACCAGCGGCTGCATTTATCACGGCGAGTAAGCCTGCGATATGAAAAAACCACCCACGCGGTGGTTTTTTTGTGCCTGCCCCCCTTACAGTCGTGGCTACGCTGCCACTAGGAGCACGCGGCTATGATGCGCCCCGCCACTGTCCATGATGTTGTAGCCATCGAGGCCATCGTCCAGGCAGCTTACTCGCCGTATATCGCACGAATCGGCCGTAAACCCGGGCCGATGCTCGAGGATTATCGCCAACGGGTGGAAGCCGGCGGCGTGCACGTGCTGGAAAACGCACGGCGAGTCCAGGGCTTTATTGTCCTGCTGGAGGCCGACGGCGCGCTGTTGCTGGATAACCTGGCCGTCGCCCCTGAGGCACAGGGCCTGGGTTTCGGGCGGTTGCTGTTGGACTTTGCCGAACAGCAGGCGATCGACGCAGGTTTCGCTGTGGTCCGCCTTTATACCAATGAAGCCATGACCGAGAACATCGCGCTCTACCATCGCCGCGGCTATGTTGAAACCCATCGCGCCGAGGAACACGGCCTGCGGCGCATATACATGACCAAGCATCTCCAGGAGTAACCCATGGAAAACATTTGGCTGGCCCAAGCCAAACGCTTACAGGCGCTGGCGTCCACGGGGCTGCACTTTTGCACTGATGATTTCGAGCGCGAGCGCCTGGAAGAAATTGCCGAGATTGCCCACAGCATGCTGGCGCAATTGGGCAATGTCCCGTTGGAACGTATCTGCGGACTGGTCACAGATTTTGCCCAGCGTTATTCGACGCCAATGATTGACGTGCGCGGTGCGGTTATCGAAGGCGACCGGATTTTGTTGGTGCGGGAGTTGACCGATGGTTGCTGGGCGTTGCCGGGTGGGTATGCGGATATCGGCTTGTCGGCAGCCGAAAACATCGTCAAAGAGATTCGCGAGGAAGCGGGGCTTACGGTAACCGCCAGGGCGCTGTACAGCGTGACGCACAAGGCCAAAGGCTTGTATCGACCGGATGTGCGGGACTTCTACAAGCTGTACTTCCTGTGTGAATCGCTGGATCAGTCGGCACCGATGGCCGGATTCGAAACCACTGATGTGGGCTTTTTCCGCCTTGATGCACTACCGCCGCTGTCCCGTGGGCGCACCATCGAAAGTGATCTGGAGGCCGCCTTTGCCTTCCATCGCGGCGACACGACCCAGACGCTGTTTGACTGATACACTTTGTATCACTGCTGCACCGCTTTCGTGCCCGACTGGGCACTGCGACCATTCATTGCTGTGCTTGCCCCCTCTTTCGCTATAAAAACTGTGCGCAGTGCACAGCACCTACCGTGCGCTCGTCACTGTTGCCGGATTGGCACGCACGGTGCAACAGCGCTGCGTCACTCACTCAGGGAGCAAGGCACATGACGCAGCAAGAACCGGGCAACGACTACCCCCTCAGCGAAGTCCCCATGCATGCTCGCAAGGGCCTGGCATCGACCGCCATGGTGCTGCTGGGCTTTACCCTTTTTACCGCAACCATGTTTGCCGGCGGCAAGCTGGGGGTGGCGTTCAGTTTCGTCGACATGCTCGGCGTGGTGGCCCTGGGTAACCTTTTGTTGGGTATGTACGCCGCAGGCCTGGGTTACATCGCCTTCAAGAGCGGGCTGAATTCAGTGTTGATGGGGCGCTTCTGCTTTGGCGAAGTGGGCAGCAAACTCAGCGACTTGATCCTCGGCTTCACTCAAATCGGCTGGTATGCCTGGGGTACTGCCACTGCTGCCGTAGTGCTTGGCAAGTATTTCGAACTGAGCCAGGGCAGTGTGCTTGCGTTGATGGTGTTGTTTGGTCTGGTGTTCTGCGCCACGGCCTACATTGGTTATCGTGGGCTGGAAATTCTGTCCTACATCGCGGTGCCAGCCATGGGCATTCTGCTGTTTCTGTCGATGTGGGTAGCGACAGTGAAAGTCGGTGGACTGGACGGACTGCTGGCAGTGGTACCGACCGCTGAGCTGGACTTGTCCACGGCGATTACCCTGGTGTTCGGCACCTTTGTCAGCGGCGCGACCCAGGCCACCAATTGGACGCGGTTTTCGCGTTCGGCCAAGGTGGCCGTGCTGGCGAGCCTGATCGGTTTCTTTATCGGCAACGGCTTGATGGTGCTGATCGGCGCCTACGGTGCCATCGTCTACCAGCAACCGGACGTAATCGAAGTGTTGTTGCTGCAAGGCTTTGCCATGGCGGCGATGGTCATGTTGCTACTCAATATCTGGAGTACCCAGGACAACACCATCTACAACTTCGCCGTGGCCGGCTGCAACTTGCTGCGCACCAAGCGGCGCAAGACCGTGACCCTGGCCGGTGCGGTGATCGGCACCCTGCTGGCGTTACTCGGCATGTACGACCTGCTGGTGCCCTACTTGATTGTGCTGGGTACGGTGATCCCGCCGATTGGTGGGGTGATCATGGCGGACTTTTTCTATCGCTATCGCGGCCACTATCCACGCCTGGCCGATGCCCGCCTGCCGGCGTTCAACTGGCCAGGACTGGTCGCCTATGCCGTGGGCACAGTGCTGGCATTCAGTTCGCCCTGGGTCGCGCCATTGGTGGGCATCGTCGCCGCGTCGTTGACCTACATCGCGCTCACCGCCGTACTACGGGTGCGAGCGCCGTTGGCTGACGCTCAAGCATGAGCTTGACCATTGCCGATGTGCTCGCCCTGCCAGGTTTGGAATCCATGCGCCTGCGCGCGGGCGAGGCGGGTCTGGATAACGGCGTGCGCTGGCCTTATGTGGCGGAAAACAGCGGGATCGCCGAATGGGTGCTGGGCGGCGAACTGGTATTCGTCACCGGGATCAATCACCCGCGTGACGAAGCCAACCTGCTGCAATTGCTGGAGGAAGCCTGCGAGCGTCAAGTGGCTGGGCTGGTGGTTCTGACCGGGCCGTCCTATATCCAGGCGATCCCCCAGCGCTTACTCGACGCTGCCGAAGCCGCCGGCATGCCGCTGGTCGAACAGCCCTACTCGCTGAAAATGGTATTGGTGACCCAAGCCATCGGTTCGGCGCTGATCCAGTCCGAGCAGTTGGGGCGCTCACGGCATGACGTACTGGAACGCTTGCTGACCGGCGACTACCAATCCCTGGATCTCTTGCTGCACCGGGCCACGCAGTTGGGCATGCCGCTGGCCGGGCATTGGCAGGTGGTGCAACTGCAACTGGAAGGCAGTGAATCGCTGTTTGCCCAGGGTGATGCGGCTTCTGTGGAGGCGCAACTGGCCCGACAACACGACGCCATCAGCCGCCGCTTGCGTCAGTTCTCGGCCGGGTTGCCGGTGCAGGGTCGAGCCGGGCAATGGACGTTGCTGCTGCCGGCACAGGACGCTGCCGCAGCCTTGGCCAACCGCCAACAATTGGCCAACTGGCTCAACCCACTGAATCTGCGCCTGTCGCCGCTTAAATTGTTTATTGGCCTCAGCGCCGCCGCTCACCCACCCGCACGCCTGGCCCAGGCGCAGGAGGAAGCGCGCCAGGCACTCGCGGCTGCGCGGCGTTTCAGCGAACGCGCCGGGCTGTGCGTGTACGACGAACTGGGCGTGCTCAAGCTGCTAAGCGGCGTGCGTGATCGCGCCCTGCTCGACCAATTCCTGAATGAACGCCTCGGCCCCTTGCTGCGCCACGACCTGCACCATGGCCCCAGCCTCATGCCCACTCTGGAAGCCTGGTTTCACGAGAATGGTAACCTTGTGGCCGCTGCCCAGCGCCTGGCCGTGCACCGCAACACCCTGACACACCGCGTCCAGCGCATCGAAGCCCTGTGCGGGCTGACGCTGGATAATGCTTATGATCGCCTGGACATCGGCATTTCGCTGATGATCTGGCGGCTGTCTGCCTGACTGTTTTTAGCCAAGAGGAACTTGCCCATGCACATCATCAACGCCCGCCTGCGCGACCGTGAAGGCCTGCATGATCTGCACCTGGAACATGGCCGGATCGCCAGCATCACCCCACAATCGGGAGCACCAAGTGCAGCGGCCGACGCCCTGGACGCCGCCGGCAATCTGGTGATTCCACCCTTTGTCGAACCGCATATCCATCTCGACGCCACCCTGACTGCCGGCGAACCGCGTTGGAACATGAGCGGCACCTTGTTCGAAGGCATCGAATGCTGGGGCGAACGCAAAGCCACCATCACCCAGGAAGACACCAAGACCCGCGCCAAAAAGACTCTCCAGACCCTCGCCGCCCACGGTATCCAGCATGTGCGCACCCACGTCGACGTCACCGACCCGGACCTCACAGCACTCAAGGCCATGCTGCAAGTGCGTGAAGAAAGCACGCACCTGATCGACCTGCAGATCGTCGCGTTCCCCCAGGAAGGCATCGAGTCGTACCGCAACGGCCGCGAGCTGATGGAAGAAGCCATTCGCCTGGGCGCCGACGTGATCGGCGGTATCCCGCACTTTGAATACACCCGCGACCAAGGCGTGAGTTCGGTGAAGTTCCTGATGGACCTGGCCGAACGTACCGGCTGCCTGGTGGACGTGCACTGCGACGAAACCGACGACCCGCACTCGCGCTTTCTCGAAGTGCTGGCCGAAGAAGCCCGCAGCCGCGACATGGGGGCCCGCGTCACCGCCAGCCACACCACGGCCATGGGCTCCTACGACAATGCCTATTGCGCCAAACTCTTTCGCTTGCTCGGGCACTCGGGTATCAGTTTCGTCTCCTGCCCCACCGAAAGCATTCACCTGCAAGGCCGCTTCGATACCTTCCCGAAACGCCGCGGCGTCACCCGGGTCAACGAACTGCTGGAAGCCGGCATGAACGTGTGCTTCGGCCAGGACTCCATCGTCGACCCCTGGTACCCCCTGGGCAACGGCAACATCCTGCGGGTGCTCGAAGCCGGTTTGCACATCTGCCACATGCTCGGCTACCGCAACCTGCAAAACGCCCTCGACCTGGTCACTGACAACAGCGCCAAGGCCATGGCCCTGGGTGACCGCTACGGCCTGGAGCCTGGGCGGCCAGCCAACCTGTTAATCCTTTCGGCGGACAGCGACTACGAGGTCATCCGCAGCCAGGGCTTGCCGCTGTACTCGATCCGCAATGGCAAAGTGTTGATGAAGCGTCAGCCAGCGCAGGTTGAGTTTATGTAAACGTCTCGGTCATACGATCGAGTCGATATCCAGCGTTTGCGCCCTCCCCCACTCGGTTTGCGTGGCGGGAGGGATACTGGCGACCTGGGCCGGTTCACGGTTTTCACGGTGGCTGAACCAGCGCTTGAGGCTGGGTTGCAAATGGGCACTGTGGGCGTGAATGCCGTAGACATCACGGGCGTCCAGACGGCGCCAGCGCAGGGTGGCAAGGCGCTCGCGGCTGGTGTGCAAGCGATCGATCTCGGCGTTCAAGGCTTCGTTGTGTTCATAGCCACGGTCGTTGGCAGGTCTTAGCCGGGCCAGTTCCCTGCGTTTGTTTCGCAACTGCTGGCGCATGCCTTCGAGTGCATGATCAAGTAATTCAAACTCTCTTGGCGTGACCAATGGGCCGTCGCTTTCCTGGGTTTGTTGCCAGCGACGTAGCGTCGCCCAGGCAGCCGGGATGTAGCTGGCGGTCATGAAGTGTTGGTTGGCTTGGAGCAGCTGTTTCAGCAGGTTATCGCGGTCGGGCATGTCGCCATGCAGTTGCAACGCTCGGTTGCAACCGGCCTCTTGAATGGATTCACAACCGGGCTTCCAAAGCACTGAAGAACGCGTGCCATCCGCGAGCATGATCGGCATGAAGTGTTGTTGTTCGCCATGGTGCTGATAAGGGTTCCCACCGAAACGAACCAGACCGGCGGCGAACAGCAGGCCGCCAGGTGCAGGGGCACTGAAGAGAGTGACGGCGCCAGGGACCCAGAGTTTGGCGATGGTATTCATCCACGGAGCTGGGACACTGGGGACGGGGTCGTTGTGGTTGACGATACGGTGGTGGACCAGGGTGGAGGCGCCCGCGGTGAATTCGGCATCGGCGGCGCGGGGGGCGCCGTAGGTGTAGAGGAGGATGTTGTAGTTGGCATCCGGTGCTCGCCGCAGGCCTTCTGCCAAAAGCAAAGCGATCGCGCCGCCCAGGCTGTGGCCGCAGATGATTATTCGTTGGTTGGTGTGGAACCGACCAAGGTATCGCAATACAAAATCGCGCATCGCCTGGTAAGCCTGGTAAAAACCTTCGTGTGCCTTACCAGCACCGTCAACGAAAGCTACCTGATGGGCGTTTGCATCCCGTAGCCCATCAGCAGCACTGGCGGTACCACGCACCGCGATCAGGATCACCTCTTCGTGGTGGCTGATAAATGCTTGCGTGTCGGTACCCAACTCTTCGTCATCAAAAAAATGCAAACTCGCAGGGTGCTCTTGCTTCTCCTCCAGTTCTGGTCGGTTCTGGGGATACAACACAGGATCGAAGGGTAGAATCTCGAAACGTCGAGAGTACGGGACCTCTTCGTAGAGCGGGTAAAAACGCTGGTCCTGCTCTGCATCGACGCGCCAGGCTTCGTGATAACTCGAGAGTTTCTCAGCGAAAAAATGACCGACGCTGGGATCAAAAGGGAAGCGAACTTCGTCTTGAGGCTTTTGAGGTGGCTCTTGGCCGAATTTGCAATAACTCAAGGTAGCCATCAACGCTAACTGATACAGGTTCAAGGCGCAGAAGCTGTCATCGGTTGAAAGCATCGGACGGAATGCACGCAGTGGTCGAACCTCAAGAACGGTGTGGTTATTGGGAAATAACACGACTCCCGCCAAAGTCGATTGAGACGGCCCAAACCCCAGATCCGCCATCATTTTCAGTGCGTGTCGTTGGGGCTGATGAGTTCGCGGAGCAATCGGCGGCAAGTGGGCGACATGGCGAACCAAATCGCGGACCTCAACTTGATAGAACCGGTTGGCCGTTTGTCTAGCAGGGTTACCTTCAGTACGCTGACCGTCAGAGACTGCAAATCGAGTCTGTTCAGCGCGAATTTGGAGTTCGGTGATAGGGAGCTTGTAAGTAGGGCGTAACATCAGCCATTTATACGGCTGCTCTGTTCCGGAATACAGGTCGTCAAAAACAAGCACCACAGGTCCACAGTAAATATCTTGTAATTTGGCAAACCCTTCTCCATTCAGCCTGCCTTTGTACTGCTGCCCTGCACTATCGTGGACGGTGTAAGGCAAACCACCGTATGCCGCTCCAACGCCCAGTTCATCGACCAGGCAAAAGCTCACCCAATGCCCTCGCAATGAACAGGCCGGTTTGCTATCACTGAAAAAAGATCGCTTCCGTGCATCTAGCTTCATGAACTTGTCCCTTATTACTTACACGATGGATAGACGTCACATACGCGACCATCCGGCATTTTTACAGGCTTAAAATCGGTGATATTGCCATTACAAAACGCAAACAAATCTTCAAAGCTCTCACCTTTACAACGCTTCCAGCCGGCTGGAACGGCTAACCAGTTATCACCCACTGCGGGGGCTTCCTCATCAGTAACGCTCAGTACCACCCTGAGTGTTTTTCCCGGCAATTGATCCCGTTCAACAAGAACTCCTGCACGCTGTTCTTGCGGCTGACTCGCCAGCCCGAAGGGCTTACATACAAGCACCTTGATGATCGCGTGCTGCGGCCCCACCGTCCGAAATAACCACTGACATTGCTTATGCAGTTCCTGAATCCCTGTTTCTGGCATACCAGGTAAATCGGCGTTCGACGGATCTCTAATTGAGAAACCTGCAATATCGCCACTTACGTCCGTATCACGCTTTCCCCACTTCGCATAAATATCAAAATTCACACTACGCAAAACCGTAGGACAACCTTCAATCACCTCAGCCAATGGCAGTTTAAAACTCACCCGTTCAGCCACAGGCTTGTAACGCGCAATAAAGATCTTCCTCTCGGGTCTTTTGCCTCGACGCCTCGGCAACGTGCAGACCTCCCCGGTCGCTGGCCCATAGTTGGCGCCGCCGATGAAGCGGAATTCCGCAGGTAAATCCACCTCCAACGTCACGCTATCAACCGGCTCTCCCGCACAGCCCATTAGCCCTAACGCGACCAACACGCCAACACTTCGCCTACCCATCCTTTTCCCCCATCAATTTCCACTGCTCCACCATCCGTTGAAAATGATCCTGCGGTGTTTCACCCACCTTCGGTTGCCACCGGATGAAGCTGTTCCTTGTGGCCTCCTCCAACCTGCGCACCACCAAAAATTCCAGCTGCTCCGGCCCCCGCCATTGCCAGGCCCGCGCCTGTTCCAGCACCTGTGACAGCCAGATTCTCGGGTCCTGGAATTCCACCAGTGAGACCAAGTTTTCGCTGTACTCGGTCAACAGGTAACGCAGGATATTGGCGTGCAGGATGGCTTCGGCGTTTGGGTTGGGCGTGTTCAGCCAAGGGATCGGGTCAGGCAGCGAATGCTCACCGGGGGCCGGGTTGTCAGCCGTGCGCCAGCGGTCTTCGTGCCAGTAGCACACGCTGATCAACGGGCCGAGGAATACCGGCCAGTGCTCCAGGCACAGATAGGCCAATGCACGCGCCAGAGTGCGGTTGTCGTGAAAACGGTACATCGATTGCTCGCCTTCCTGCCCCACCAGCAAACGGTCGCGCCAGTGTTGAGCCACGCCTGTCAGGTCCTCGCTTGGCAAAGCGCCCAGCCAGCCCCAGTTCGTTTCGGGCTGTTGCAAGAGGTTGAGCAGCACGGGCTCGCTTATCTGTTTCAACAGAAGGATCACCGGGCCTTCCACCGCCAGTTCCGCCAGCGCGGTCTCGCCATAGAGGCTGCGATACTCTGACAAACTGCGCGCCGCCAGCAGCGGCTGTCGCGCGTTACTCTGCCCCTCAAGGATCAAACACAGCTGTCGCCCAGCCTGCTGCTGTTGAGCCATCCAATGGCCTGGCAGGTTCTGCATCAGGCAGCCCTCCCCGGCAGCTCACACAGGCCTTCACGACAGCGCTCGCACACCGGGCAGTAATCCGCCCCCAGGTGCCTGGACAGGTTCATGATGCTGCCTTGTACATTGGAGACCCGTGGCACATCGGACACCGTCAAGGTGTTCGCCAGTAGGCCTCCTGACGGTGAACCACCCTGGGTGATAGGGCGACTGCTGAAGATGCCGCCCGCCTGGATGACCAGATGCTCTCCTCCCGCCCGGAGGCTCAGTTGCGCACCGGCATCGATCACCAGGCTGGCGCCGGACTTGAGGTGAAGTTGCTGCCCCGCCTCAATGACCAAGTTCTGAGTCACGTGGGTCCGGCTATCGCCTTGCACATCAAGGTAGTCGCTCGCCTTGAGCACGACTTTACGATCGCCGGTGACATGACGATGCTCTTCACTTTCAACGTGAATCGTGCTTAAACCATGGATAACTTCTCGCCGCTCCCCCGCGACCTCCAACCGACTGTCATGACCGACCCGTTGCTCCAAGTCGCGCTGCGCACGCAGGTAAACAAGCTCTTCGCCACGACGGTCTTCCAGGTACATTTCGTTGGAGCCCTCGCCGCCAAGGGAACTGCGGCTGCGCAAAACACTACGGGTCTTGTGCTGCGGCAAAGGATAGGTCGGCCGGTGCAGCGCGTTCGGCAGGCAACCGTTGATCAGCGGCCGGTCCGGGTCCCCTTCCAGGAAGGTCACCAGCACTTCCATGCCCACGCGCGGGATCATCGTTGCGCCGAACCCGTCTCCGGCCCACCCGGACGCAACCCGAACCCAACAACTGCTTTTATCATCCGCCTTGTCCAGGCGGTCCCAGTTAAAGCGCACTTTCACCCGGCCATAGGCGTCGCAATGCACGTCCTCACCGTCTGGCCCCGTCACGGTTGCGGTCTGGCTGCCATTGATGGTCGGTTTGGGGTGCTTGAGGGGCGGCCGATGCACAGCTTGCCAGGGTGTCGCGATAAAGCGATTGCGATACCCCCGGAACACGTCAGCCGCAGGTGTAGCCTCCTCCAGCACCTGTGGTTGATAACCCTCGTGACGCACCGAAGTGATCAGCCAAAGGTCGTTGCAGGAGGGGTCGGGATGATCACGTAGTTCAAGGAAATGCCCACTGCGCAGTAAGGGTTGATCACTCTTGCCCAATGCTTGATGCCGGTCGCGTTGGTGACGCTCCAGCCCTCGACGCGCCAATTGCTTGCCACGGGCATGGCCGGCAAATCCAGCGGGGTACCGATAGTCCTCAAGCGGGAGTATCGAAGCAGAACCCGCGCTGTCCTGCAGGTGCAACGAGGGATGTTCAAAGTCGTGATCCCGGCGCACCGTCTTTTGGCTACGGGTGGCCAAGCGCTGGTCGAAACGCTGGATCACTTTTGTATCCGCTTGCAGCCCGCTGTCGGGGCAGTAGCGCTGCACGGGCAAGCGGCGAAACACGGTCTGGTCATCACCAAAGACCAACAGGTGAGCGTCCGCACTGTGACGAAAATGGTAGTGAATACCCTCCTCTTCACACAGCCGCTGGATGAAGTGCAAGTCACTTTCCGCGTACTGCACACAGAACGTGCGCGGCGGATAAACCACAGGGCCTAGCTCGAATGCATAGGCGTCCGCCAGGATGCCATGCTGCTCCAGGACCGCCGCGATGATCTGCGGCACGCTGCGCTGCTGGAAAATCCGCTGGTCATGCCGGTGTGCAAGGTAAGCCAGGCGGGGCGCCAGGGTCAGGTGATAACGAGTGATGCGCCGGCCCGGGTCATCCCGGCCCACGGCGTAAACCTGACCATGCAGGCCTTCGTTGATTTCGCCAAAGTCCAGGTAGGCGGGTTGGTGAAGCAACGCCTGTAGATCAAGGGAAGGGTTTTCACTGACCACCTGCACGTGGATAAAGAACGGTTTATCAAGGACCTCACTGCCTTTGAAGGCCAGTACTTGTAAGTCGATATTTATGCGTGGAAGAATCAGATTGAAACGTGACAAAACAAACGCGTTAACCATCCGTTGTTACCCGCCGTTAATGAATGAACGCCCTGAGATACTTCCTCTCTCCAAACATGTAATACGTTGCTGAGAAAAGTCCTTGAACGCCTCGAAGCTTAGCGATTCCAGGCAGAAATCGGCCGTTTTAAAATAAAAAAGAAGTTTCGTACGACGAAGTTGGAAGTGTCTTTTACAAAATAAGAAAATGAGTCAATGAGCCACTTCCTAGCAATAAGAAATGTCCTACGCAAACTTTCGCTGGAACGACTAACAGATAGAGAAACAGCTGACACCGGATCGAAGCATCAGCGGTTGAACAACCTCACGCCTGCCGCTTTGCAGCCCCGAAGAGACTGACACTCAGCAACGTCTCGCCCTGAGCGTGCAAACGCACCGGCGCAATGCCACCCGGCATCACCACGGCAACCTCACCGCTCTCAACCCATCCAGCACGCCATGCCGCGCAAGCCACAGCGCTGGCGCTGGTTCCGGAAGACGCAGTGGGCCCTTCCCCGCGCTCAAACACCCGTGCGATGACTCGGTTGCCGGGCTGGCGCGCCGCCCATTGCAAATTGATACCGGCCACACAGGGTTCACCGCCACCCGCTGGGGGCGAGAAGGCAATCGCTTTCAAGGGTTCGAACAGGGCTGGCTGCTGCATCTGTGCGTTATCCGGCAATGCCGAAACGTGCTCGACCAGCGTCACACAATGAGGGTTGCCCACCCGCACAAACTGACTGGTTGCCCACTGTGGGTTGATCACCGCCAACGCGCTCACGTGGCTCAGTTCAATTGCGCCAAGCATCGTCCGACCAACGGCCTGCGCCCCCACCGCCATGGGCCCGAAAGCTGGAAAACCTAGCTCAAGCCAGAACCCGGCAACCTGTTCATGGACTGCCGGCTCAACCCGTGTCGGTACCGGTGTCAACGCATCCGACTTGTCGTGATGCACCCGCAACTCACTGGCTCCAGTCATCAGGCCCTGGTCAGTGAGCGCCTGTGCGAAAATCGTCAAGCCATTGCCACTGCGCTCGGCCAAAGAGCCGTCGGTGTTAACGATCAGCAGGTCAAACGGCGGCTCGGCCTGGAACGGGCCGACCAGCAGGCCGTCACTGCGGTGGGCCTTTGTGCCGGCCAGGCGCGGTGTCGAGCCCCAATCGCATTCGCAGGCGATGGCGGATGTTGTCCAACGGTCACGAGTCTGCGCGGCCAAGGCAGCGCTTTCGGGCATATCAATACCTTTGCCTCTTAATGAGGCCGGGCTGACCACGCCGTAGATATTGCCGCGGGCGTCATAGAACAGGGTCATGACGTTGTTTGCCTGAAGTGTTTCATCAATGATGTCCGTCCGCTTGCCTACCTATTGAGACAACAGCGTATTACACAACCTACCGATGATGGGAGGCGGCCTGGAAGGTGGGAATCCACCGTGAGCATCCAGGGGTTCAAAAGCCCCCACAGGGATTACGCACCTTCCAGACCGCCTCCTACACACTCGATACTGCACACGTGGCTGCAAACTGCCCCTACGTTCCAGGTTTTAAAAACCAAGTCCACGACCAGTAGAATCCCAGGAGAGCCCGGCTCGCCTGCCACGGCCTGATATGCAACGATGTGGCGCCGGACATCGTTCGTTGAACGCAAGACCAAGGATTTTTCATGACTGCCATCCCTACCTCAGCGCCCGTGGCTCCCGGGCGGCTGGAGCAAATGTCGACCCGTATCGCTTTCTTTATCGCCGGTTTCGGCATAGCGGCCTGGGCGCCGCTGGTGCCGTATGCCAAGGCCCGCGCCGGACTGAGCGAAGGTACGCTGGGCCTGCTGTTGTTGTGCCTGGGTGTCGGCTCGATCATCGCCATGCCCGCGGCGGGTGCGCTGGCTTCGCGCTATGGCTGCCGAAAGGTGTTGAGCGCCGGGACAATCATGATTTGCCTGGCGTTGCCGATGCTGGCGACGGTCAGTTCAATTCCGTTACTGATAGCGGGCTTGTTTCTGTTTGGTGCTGGCTTGGGCGCGGTGGATTCCACCGTCAACCTGCAGGCGGTGATCGTCGAGCGGGCCAGCGGCAAAACCATGATGTCTGGCTTTCACGGGCTGTTCAGCCTGGGAGGGATCGTCGGCGCGGCGGGGGTTTCGGCATTACTGGGGCTGGGCCTGTCGCCGCTACAGGCAACCCTCGGGGTGATCGTCATTACGCTGGCGGCGCTGCTCAAGGCCGCACCGCATCTGTTGCCTTATGGCAGTGAGAGTTCGGGCCCGGCTTTTGCCGTGCCCCACGGCGTGGTGCTGTTCATCGGTTGTCTGTGCTTTATCGTGTTTCTCGCCGAAGGTGCGGTGCTCGACTGGAGCGCAGTGTTCCTCAGTGACGAGCGCGGCCTGGACGAAGCCTATGCTGGCCTGGGTTACGCGGCATTTGCCTTGACCATGACTGCCGGGCGGTTGACCGGTGACGCAATCGTGCGCCGGCTGGGCGCGACCTGGGTCATCGTGGTCGGTGGCGCCCTCGCCGCCGCCGGCACATTCCTCGCCACATTATCCCCAGCCTGGGAAGTGGCATTGTTGGGTTATGCACTCGTAGGCGCCGGGTGCTCCAATATTGTTCCAGTGCTCTATTCCGCGGTCGGCAAACAAAATGTCATGCCAGAACACATTGCCGTGCCAGCCATTACAACCTTGGGCTACGCGGGGATATTAGCCGGGCCTGCCGTGATTGGATTTATCGCCCATGGCAGCAGCCTGGCAACCGCCTTCCTGTTGATAGGCGTGTTGCTGGCAGCGGTGGCGGTCAGTGGGAAAATACTGCGGGTATGACCGCATAACGGCATGAGCAGCGTCTTTCAAGATGCTCATGCACGCGTGTGCCCTTACTGTCCCCTCTGTGCCTTATCGTTCTCCAGCCAGCGGTCAATGCTGTAGTTCTTCAACCACCCATCGTCATTCAGGCTACCGAACGGGCTGTAACCATTGGCTTTGTAGCTATCCAGAGAAGCCATCAACCCGGGTCGCTCCATTAGATTCTTGGCCAGGTAAACTTGTTGTTCGCTGTATTTTTTCAAAGGAAACCCGGTGCGTACATCCCGCAGAGGCTCACCGTTGTTGCCCGTCTGATTGGGGTCCTTGCTGATTTCGATAATCGTGTCTTTTTTCACGTAACGATGTCTTTGTGTACCGAAAAGGAAAGTGCGGTCTTCCGACGTGTCCCGCAAATCATCGAACATACCCTTGAATGCCTGGACGACCTGCGCGTCAGTTTTCGCATGGAACGGATCCGCGCTCTGCGTGTTGGGGTTGGTATTACCGATCTGTGAGGCGGCCGCTGAGGTAAGGCTTTCATGCGTGATTTCACCGCCCTTTGCAATAATGGCTTCGTTTAGCCGGGGGCGGTTGAGTATCTCTCGCGCCAACATAATCGTGCGCTCTGAGACCTTGCTGCTGTTGGGTTCCTCTTTGGCAATCTCCTGCAAAGAGCTTTGGGTCAGTCGTCCCTCTTTCTTGAAGGCGTCCAGCAATGGCAGGTTGTTCTTCAGGTCAGTCGCCAGCAGATGGTCGTCTGAGCTGACAAAGGGGTTGCCAACCTTCGTCATGCCTCCGTACAGATTCTGACCGTCAAAGTGCCGGTCGGCGCCATTCGCGAATCGGGAGTTGATTGGCTGCGCCGCTGGCAGCGGTTTACCTAATGCGCGAGCATCGACCTCAAAACGAGACTGACCGTTTCCCGTCGGCCCTGATGTCGCTGGCGCCGCCGTTTGCGTAAAGCCCGGATTATTGACACTACCAATCATGATTCACCTCCACCCTATCTAGATTCCGTAGCCTGGGCCTGATTGCCTGATCCTCGAAAACGCCTCGAAATCAAGATGGCACAAGCACCGACTGAGTGGTTCTCAGAAAACAATGGTTCCGCAGACGGTCGTCCAAGACGCCCGATATGACCCGGTGAATCTTGAGCGTTTGTAACCGCCTCAGTTTTGCGGGCCATCCATGGCCTGGAATGGCCTGCTGCTAGCGGCGGGACAACTTGCTCCACAAGCTGGCAAACACTGAAAGCACAGGGCTGGGCGCCGACTCCTCCATGAACACCCGAGAGCCTTTGTCAAAATCTTCGGCGGTGGGCGCCTTGAAGCTGAACTTGGGCGAGGATGTGAGGTTGAGCCCCTGCAGCTGGGACGCTCTTGGGCTTTCTGCCTCCTGCGTAAGCCCGGCCAGGGTCGAGGCGTTGTACTGGGAATGACGGGATTCAAATGATGTCGAATTCATGGTCCAGACCTAATCCGGTAGATGAAGGCCCCCACCGGTAATCAATGACCGGTGGATATTTTCTTGGTGGTGCATTTGCGTAAACGGTTCCTGCACGCCAGGGTTGTATTTACTGCATCAAACGCCTGTGAACTTCTGCCGCGTGTGCACGGCAGAAGACAGCCCAGGTCTAACGAAGCAGTGCGTACAATTCCTGTCGAGAGATCTTGCCATCGCGTTGCCAGCTGACGATATTGTCCATCGCCGACCTCAGATCTGAACGGGACATGATTTCCCTCGACAGCTGGGTGAGATGGTCGGTGTAAGGGTTGCCCGTCAACGGCTGCATAGCGCGTGCCTTGAGCTCCCTGAGCTTTATCGTGCTGCTGAAGTAGCCACCCTTCAATGCGTTGAAATTATTCAGTACGTCTTGGACGATCTGTTTGTCGTCATTCAATTTCAAGGGGTTATCTGAACGAACAAAGCTCCGGATATCGTTCTTGGACAAACGGCCATCCAATGCACCGGTGCAGCCATTTCGGTCAAGCGATTGCAGCAACCCGGGACGCCGCAGCACCTCGTTCGCCAGTCGGATGTTCGGGTCTTTATAGGGGTTGCCCGTTAACGGTTGATTGGCCATTTTCTGCAAGCTCTGGCGCGTGATCTCACGCGAAGGCCAGCGGCCCTTGAGCGCGTCATAATTATTCAAAAGCCCCTGGGCCAGTTGCTCGTTGCTTTGCTTGGAGTAATAAGGGTCTGGCAACGTGGGGGTCGGGCGCGGAGGTGGGCCGGGATTAGGGCGCACGTTTTCTGGGACTGGCCGCGGCGGCGGGCCGGGATTGGGGCGCACGTTTTCCGGGACTGGCCGCGGAGGTGGGCCGGGATTGGGGCGCACGTTTTCTGGGACTGGCCGCGGCGGCGGGCCACCGAAAACTGGGCCGCATTGACCAGGATGAGAGGTGAAATTGACGCCTATCGTGAGCTGGGCACTGGACGCGGTAGCAGACCGCTCGGTGCTGGGCTTTGCATCTGCGAGAGAGGCGTTATCGAGGGAAGGAGCGATGCTCTGATTGTATGCTGATACCGACATTCTAGTTCTCCAGTTCGGTGTATTCAGGTGCCTGACCTCACTGTTCCAGCTACCCCGGCGCTTAATGAGTCGTCAAGGAAACCCGTGGAGGCAGGCATATCCTGTGTGGCAGAACTGTGGGAGCCGGTTCCTGAGGCCGCTGATAGTTTCCAGAATCGAGGTAGGAAGAACGTCTGAAGGCGTGAGAGACAAACCACACCATCGGCATGGTCGCCGCCCAACTTGGCCAGGATGAGCGGACATATCGAGTCAATGCTATCGAGGTTACCCAGCGAAATCGGCGCCATCGACAGCTGTGGCTGGCCGTACGGCGCGAATGCAGCCGATACACCATCGATCAGCACGGTGGAGCGTGGTGACAGGTGCGACGTCAGGCCACGTACACCGACGTTGAGGGAGGGAGGGATCGTTGCGGGTGCACGGGT
The DNA here is from genome assembly GCF_963970695.1 of Pseudomonas sp. EL_65y_Pfl1_R83. NCBI lineage: Bacteria > Pseudomonadati > Pseudomonadota > Gammaproteobacteria > Pseudomonadales > Pseudomonadaceae > Pseudomonas > Pseudomonas sp. EL_65y_Pfl1_R83. The sequence continues at coordinate 384,658 of NZ_CAXAQI010000004.1, forward strand.
GAGGCGGGGCGTGAGTAGTAATGCTTCCTATTAAGTGGAGAAATTGCTACCCGCCATATGACTTCGAAACTATTGCGCGCCGCCAACCTGCTTGAGTCGGCTGAGTTTTTCGCGGCTGCCGCACACGCTCATCTGACACCATTTGCGCTGTTTGTTCTTGGAGACGTCCAGAAACACCCAATCGCAGTCAGTCGAGGTACAACTGCGCAACGCCTGCAAATCACCCGATACCAGCAATTGCGTGGCGTCTATCGCCAGGCGCCCCAGCACCGTGGCCGTCAGTTCCTGTGCCGTACTGCAAGGCTTCCACTCCCAGGCAGGCTTACCGTCGACAGAACGCAGCACGCGCCGTGCGACGCCGTGCTGGAACGTTTGGTTAATCTGCTGCAACGCCTCATCGGGTGCAGCGCCGCGCAACGACAACGGATAGAACACCTCGTACAGGCACTCCCTGAATGCAATAACGGCGTCCAGGTCCGGTTGGTAGGCGATCGATGACTCAAGCACCATCGGCTTGTAGTCAGCAAACTCCTGGGCCGAGATCAACGACGCATGGAATGCCCATTCAAAGAAGAACTGAAAGCTGGTGAGTCGCTCTTCCAGGACCTTGAGTGCGGTGCCGGGACGACGACCATTGGTGGTATTGATAAAGTCCAATACCCGAGCCCCACCAATCAGACGGATCGATTTTGCAGTGCCCGTAAAATGTGTCATGCCTGCTCCTGAAAAAACGCATTCTCCTTGCGATGGCGCAGATTACCTTGTTTTTTCGAATGGCAGACATTGCGATCCCGGCGCAAACCTGACGCAAAGACAGACGGCTAGGTGCGCTCGTCGTTATGCGCCACCCAATCAAGGATAGCCGCCACAGACTGCGCCACGGAAAGCGCCTGGGTGTTCAAGTGCACTTCCGGAAACACCGGCACGTCATAATTGGAGTCAATACCGGTGAAGTTCTTGATCAACCCCGCGCGAGCCTTTTTATACAGGCCTTTAGGATCACGCTGTTCGGCGGTTTCCAGCGGCGCGTCCACATGCACTTCCACGAAGTATTCATTGCCGATAATCGAGCGCGCATAGTGCCGGCTGGCCGATGAGGGTGAAATCAGCGCGACAATCACCATCAGCCCCGCGTCGAGCATCAGCCGCGCGACCTCGGCGACCCGGCGGATATTTTCATCGCGGTCGCTGTCGGTAAAACCCAAGTCCCGGCACAGCCCACCACGTACCGAGTCGCCGTCAATAATGGCCGTGATCCGCCCTTGTTCCTGCAGGGCAATGTCCAGTGCATCAGCGATGGTCGACTTACCGGACGCAGAGATACCGGTCATCCAGATAACGGCAGGCTTGTGATTCATCCGCCTGTGTTCGGCGCGCCGGTGGCTGAATGCGAACGCATGCAGATTCTGGTTTTGACTGTCTGGAAAATAACTCATGACTGCTCGCCCTCCTCGACCGAAACAGGCTGTTTACCCAACATGAACACCATCACGCATTGCACGAACAACAACAGCGCAACCCCCCAGTAGACCGTCGAGAACGACCCGGTCAGGTCCTTGGAAAAGCCGCCCAGGAAGTTGCCGCACACCCCACCCAAGCCGATCAGAACGTTGGCGATGCCAAATGCCTGGATCAACCGGTTGACCGGCACGATTTGCCCGATGTAACTGGGGACCAGCCCAAAGATGGGGTAAAACGCCAGTGCAAAGAGAAACGCCGCCAGGTAGAACAGCGGGAGGCTGTTGAAACTGAACACCAGGGTGGCGGCCAGCCCGGCACTGAAAAAACACATCGCCAGCGACGCCCGCACACCGACCTTGTCGGCAATCCACCCCACCAGAAAACCCGACGCCATGCCCACAGCACCGATGGTGGTCCAGATAAACCCGGCGTCTTGTACCGACACGCCCAACTCATCACGCAGGAACGGCGCGAGGTACGTCTGGAACGGCAGCAGCGCCATGCCATTGAGAAAGGCGATGGCCCACGTCAGGTACAACGAACGGCTGAGCCAGGGTCGTTGACTGTCAAATGCAGCGGCGCGCTCCCCGGAAAACTCGGTATCCCGGCTCGTGGCCAGGGTGCGCAACAGAAACCACGCCACCACGCACAGCACAAGCGATATCAGGCCAGCGGTAAGCCAGATCGAGCGCCAGCCGCCATTCAATGTCAGGAACGACACCAGCAAGCCATTGATGAACACGCCGTAGCTGGTGCCACTGGAAATCAGCCCCATGACCCGGGAGCGATTACCCGGGCTGAAACCCTTGGTGACGATTTCCACCAACGGGATGTACACCGAGGCGGAACAGCCACCGAGCAGGATCAAAAGAGCGCCCGACAGCCAGATACTGTCACTGATACTCAGGCCCAGCAGCGCCAGGGAGGTCATCATCGTGGACACCAGGCTGATTTTCCAGCCCTCGAAAAACCGGCTGATATAGCTGGTCACTGACGAGAACAACAGGAATCCGATCTGCGCGCCGCCGGTGATCAAGCCCACTGTGGTGTAGTCGAAGCCGATGTCGCGGCGCATGTCCACCACGAGGTTGGCGAACAGGTACACGCCAAACCCGTAGGTGCTGGCCACGAAGCCAGTGAGGACGACCGCCAATACGACGCTGTCCAAGGGGCGGGTATTGCTCTGAACAAGTGTGCTCATCATCGACCTCTCATTCAGCGCGCGCGGTGTGGATGACGAAATCACAATTCATCATGTCGTAGACAGACTTGAAATCACCGTAGCTCTCATGGGCGCGAAACCCGGAAGCGAGCATTTCAGTGGCCAACTCACCCGGCAACAACGGGTAAACCTTCAGCGTGTACCGTTCTTCGTTATCAAAGTTGTAGATGAACTCACACAGGTGCTCATCGACCTGCCCCAAGCTCACGGATGCGTGTGTACCGCAATAATAATAATTCCCGCTGGCTTTGAAGTTACCCGCGCGAATGGCCAGGAAATTACGCTGATCCACAATCAACAAGCCACCCGGCTTGAGCAATGCCCTGAACTTCGCCAACACGCTCAATCGGTCATGAGCGGCGAACACATGGCACAGCGAACTGCCCAGGCACACCACGGCGTCGAATTGGCCCAGCTCCTGCGGGTCCAGTGAGTGCCAGTCGCGGTAATGGGACTCGATGTCCAGCCCGTGTTTGCGAAAATTCGCCCGCGCCTTGGTCAACATCGTGCTGCTGCCATCCGTGGCGACCACATCAAAGCCCGCCTGCTTGAGTTGCACCGCATGAAAACCACTGCCCGTCGATACGTCGATGACCGAGCGCACGCCGTGCTTGTGCAGCAGGTTTTCAAAGAACCCGCCCTCCCCTGCCTTGCGTTTTTCCCAGTCGATCAACTCATCCCAACGCTCGACGAAATCCGCCGAGTACTGCGTGGAATAACTGGCAACTTCGTTGTGCTTGCGCTCGGAAATCTGACTCATCACACACCTACCAGGTTGAGTTCTTGAAGGACAGGTACTTGCTCGCCAACTCGAGGGCGAACTCGGCGGACTGCTCGATAGACATGGTGTTCTTGGAATACCCCAGCATCGATTGCATGACGGCCATGCACTGCGGGTTGTAGCTGACTGATCCATCACAATGGATTTCGTCAATGCCATCCTGGCCCTGGCAAATGGTGTTGATGCGCACCGCTTCGTCCTTTGGGCAAGCCTCGGAGAACTGCACCTCGATCCGCCCCTCGTGCAGCAACACCGGGTAACCGCCCGGAAGCCCGAGCGGGCCTGGCGCATGCACCAACACTGGCGTGGGTGAAAACAGCCCTTCGATGACCGTGACGGCGGAACATGCCGTGAGGAACTGCCCATCCACCCCGCCCAGGCGACGGAATACGGATTTCACCGTAGAGAAAATCGCCTCGGCCGACGGACCAGCCAGCTCCGGCCGGTCGCGCACCTCATACAACAACCGGTAACTGGCACGCGGGGGCAAGCCACCACGCGGCACGTAGTGGCTGAAGTAATGCTGGGCATACAGCTGCACTTGCACATCAGCGGGCGCGCATTCGAGCAAGCGGGCGATGGAAAACCGCACGGCGGGAACCAGGTTGGCCACATTGCCCACGCCGATATCCGGCGCCAGGCCAATGCGCGCCAGAATCGGATTGACCGCATCGGGGAACGCCGCATTAATGGTTTTAGTGGTGATGCCCGAGGCTTTTACCGCTCGCATCAGGCAATGCATCAGCGTCAGGTGCATAGGCAGCCAGGGACCGAACTGGGCTTGGTCAAGCTTCTCGAACGACAGCTTGGGCAACCCGGTAATAACCCGCCAGGACTGCAGCGACGCGCAGTTCACCAGCATATCCGGCGCTTCTTCACGCAGCAGTTGCGCGACTTTCGCGATATCTGTCAGGTCGGCGACCACCGGCTTGATGGCAATGAATTGCCCCAATTGCGCACACGACAGTGCTACCAGGTTACACAGCCGAATCGTCGCCTCTTCATTGCGGCCCAATACTACAAAGTCGAAAGCGTTTTTGGGGCCGAGAATCTTGAGGATCTGCAGGCACAGGTTGCCGGCGCCGACCACCAGCAGTTTTTTCCTGGGCATCGACTGGCTCATCGTGGGTAGGCTCCGTTGTCGACCGGAATGACCCTGCCGGTGATGTGGCGCATCGCATCGCCGACCAGCAGCATGATGACCTCGGCAACGCCGCTCGGCAGGATGGGGTCCTTGAGGACTTCCTGGCGTGCGTACTCAGCACGCCGGTATTCGGGGATGGTGTCGTAGATGGCGGTTTCGTGGATCAGCGCCGGGGACACCGCGTTCACCCGCACAAACGGTGCGAAATTCCAGGCGTTGGCCTTGGTCAGGCCGATCACCGCCGCCTTGGTGGCACCGTAGAGGGCGTCGCAGCTGCCGACTTCACCCGCCACCGAAGCGATATTGACGATACTGCGCGGGGCCTCGTGCTTCATTTCCCGTTCGGCGAAGTCTTTGGAGAGATACACCAGCGCCTTGAGGTTGACGTTGAGGATCTCGTCTATTTGTTCATCGGAATAGGCGTAGACACTTTTGCCGTGGTAAATACCGGCGTTATTGACGAGTCCATAAATAGTCGCGTGGCGCTCATACAGGGTTGGAATAAAACGTTTGATAACGGCCATATCAGAAAAGTCGACAACCTGTGCGTCGAACACGTCCGCGCTGTAGAGGTCCTGCAATACTTTCAGGCCTTCAGCATCTTTGTCGGCGGCGATAACAAAGTAACCCTGTTGAATAGCCACCTCGACAGTCGCTCGACCAATTCCGTTGGCCGCTCCGGTGACAATCAGCTTTCTCATACAAATGTCCTTATTGACAAAACTCATTCATGCGCGCGTAAAACGTCCGATGGTATTCATACATCTCTTTTAACTTCGGATATTGTTCGAACGCCTCGACATCGATAGTTTGATGATCCGGCAAAACAATGCGCTCGCTGTTTTCCGCCGCCACATGCCAACTCCGCCAGGTTTTCCATTGTTGTGGACACTCGCGCTTCCACGTCATGGCGTGCGGCAGAAACTCAATACCCAAGTGGTCACACAGTTTGCGAATCACCCGCTCCGGTTCGGTGGCCAAATCATCTGCATTGATCACGTAAGGCACGTTGCCGGTGAGTTTAGTGACCACGCAGAATATGTCGTAAAGCGCTTTATGCCCGATGGCCTGCAACGGCATATCGGGGTGGACTCGATGATGAGAAATAATACTGCTGGCAGGTTCGCGAATAAGAAAGATATTGTCCTGTTGCGCCAGAAAGCCGACATCAACTTTCAAATCATCCAAACAGTGGTAACACATATCTTTATGAAAAACGTTAGTGCGTTCGCGCGCAGTGACCAAGTGTTCTTTTATACCCTGGTAAGTGGTGGGTAAACTGTGATCCCACTCATCCGAAGGGATCGCCGAGTCCTCTGAAAACGCCATATGCGCAAAGGGCTCGTGAAAGACCTCGAAATCCCCCCGCTCGATAAACACGCGCTCCAATACGGTGGAGCGCGAACGTGGGTGGGCCCACAACCCGATCATCCGGTTCATGCGATCACCCCGAATTCGGCGGCCAGCAGCGCGTTGAGCGCGCGTTTGAAGGGTTTGGTCACCGGGCACAACCGAACGCAGTAGTCCGCCAGGCGCCGGTGCGCGCTGTTGGCTTCATTGCAGGCGTTGATAAACGCCTCGTGGTTGCCAAAGTCGTACGGCTCGATGCTGTCGATGAAATAGGCTTCGTAGAAATACGGGATGCGGATCAGCTTGGCGAAGGTCGACGCAGGCGGCTTCTGGGGGCCCACCGCAGGCATCACCGGCTTGCCGTGGCTCTCGCGCTCGATCAGAAACTCCACCACCTCCGGCGTCAGCGTGTAGCACGTCGCCGTCTGCCCGGTTTTTTCCAAGTGCCAGCAGTGTTTGTTGCCACGCTCGTCCACGTCGACTTTTATGCTGGAGAGCAAGGTTTTGACCGGCACGGCCGAGGCCGCGACCAGCGCCTGCACCTGCTCGTAGATCATCAATTCGGCCCAGCGCAGTTCCTCGGCACTCAAGACCAGGCCACGCTCCGCCGCCTGCAAGGTGAATTCGGGCTGGCAGGCGAAACGCCCAATCATGAAAGTGATGACGTACTTGCAGCGACGGGTGTCGAGGCCGTTGCTGCGTGCAGTCGCCATGCCGCGCTCGATGGCTTGGATACCGGCCTGGAACTGCGCCACCGTGAAGCAGAAGGTGATATTCACCGACGCGCCCAGGGCTACCAGCTGTTCGACAGTCGCCAGCCCCTCCAGGCTGCCAGGCACCTTGACCATCACGTTCGGTGCAAGGCGATGCAGTTCCAGGCCCCTGGCGGTCATGCGCTCGGTGCAGCGCACATCCACCGGGTCTACCTGGGCGGAAATCCAGCCCTCGACCTGCGCCGACTGAACCCACAGCGGCGTGAGCGTCGCGGCGCCTTCGAGGATGACTTCGTTGTACAACTGCTTGCGCAACTCCCTGGCAGACAGGCTCGCGAGATTGAAACGCGATGACCAATACTCGCGCTTTTCGAGGATAACGGCCGTCACCAACCGCGGGTTGGTGGTCACGCTGCACACGCCCCTGGGCTGGGAGATATCATCCGGCATCAACGCATCTATATAAGGCGTCGCCGCCGGGTATTTCTCCAGCAGGTGCAGTTTATAAGGCAGGTACACGGCAGGCGATGAATCCCACCACACTTCTGAAGTGTGATCGTTGCGTTTAAGCCGTTCTACGTAACCACGTGTATTCACGACGCCTCCTCCCTGAGTAATAAGATCAATTAAAAACGGCCAACATTTCACGTATATCGGCAATCGGCAGTGCGCCAGCAGCCACTAACTGCGGATGCCGATGCGCAGGGCCAAAACCCAGGACACGTAGATGGGCGGCAACAGCAGCCTGAATACCGGTAACACTGTCTTCAACAACCAATGCATCACTCACGTCAATACCGTAAGTGTCACACGCTGTCAGAAACACCAAGGGGTCAGGTTTCCAACGGCCCAACTCATAGCAGCTGAATATTCGCCCTTCGAAATAAGAGAACAGCCCGGTGAGGCGCAGACAGTGTTCTATTTTGTCACGTGGGGCACTGGACGCCACGCAAAAGGGAACCGTCAGCGCTTGCAGTACTTCAATCACTCCCTCAGTGGCTTTTAAACTTTCTGTCAGTGCGTCCAATGCCTGCTTGCGAAAGTACTGTTCAAACTCACTGTCTAGACGAATATTTAAAAGCTGTTCCGCTTCGCGTAAACATTCAACGATCTTGCGCCCACGGAAGTGCTCGATAAAACGTGTGACATCAAGCATCGCGTCGTCCGGCACTAATGCATTTAGCAGGGTAATCAACACCGACAGAGTTATTTCTTCGCTTTGGACAAGCACACCGTCGCAATCAAAGATAACTAACTTAGGTACACCCACTAAGGCAGCGGCTGTTTCCTGAACGGGCAGTTCCCCTGTATCGGCCAAGAGGCACATAGATATCTCTTATAGCTGGCCCCGCGATGACTTCCGAACTACCAACGGAGCGGGTTGAGGTGTGCCTATAAGACACGGGGCGAAAAATCCTGTCAAACGCTTTTGAATGGTTTTTTAGTATCTTATGGTTATTTTTTATAGTTCTGTTATTCCATTTTTCACCATGGTTGTAGTCGCTCATTTCACACGGGTGAACTTCCCTTGCGCGCTATCAGTCAGCTACTTGAACTCACGAATTTAAGGCTGGGTGAGCAATGCGTATTTCGTTGGAACAACAAGTGGCACTGGTGACTGGCGCCAGTTCGGGCATCGGTGCCGGGGCGGCCAAGGCTCTGGCACAGGCCGGAGCGGCCGTGGTGCTGAATTACAACACCCAGGCGGCGCCCGCCGAAGCCCTCGCCGCACAGATCAATGCCAGCGGCGGCCGGGCGATTGCGATCGGCGCCGACGTGTCTAAAGAAGCGGACGTGGAGCGGCTGTTTGCCCAGGCGCTGGATGCCTTCGGCCACCTGGACATCCTGGTAGCCAATTCCGGCATGCAAAAGGACGCCAACCTGGTCGACATGAGCCTCGACGACTGGAATGCAGTGATCGGCGTCAACCTCACCGGCCAGTTTCTGTGTGCGCGTGCGGCTGTGCGGACCTTCAATCGCCAGGGCGTGCGCGAGGGTGTGTCGCGGGCGGCAGGCAAAATCATCCACATGAGCTCGGTGCACCAGTTGATCCCCTGGGCCGGGCATGTGAATTACGCGGCGTCCAAAGGTGGCGTGGAAATGCTGATGCGCACACTCGCCCAGGAAGTCAGCGAACAGCGCATCCGCATCAATGGCATTGCGCCCGGCGCGATTCGTACGGCGATCAACCGTGCGACCACTGAAGGCGCCGCAGAGAAGGAACTGCTGAAGCTGATTCCCTATGGCCGCGTCGGCGATGTAGAAGATGTAGCCAACGCCGTGGTGTGGCTGGCCAGTGATGCTTCCGACTACGTCGTGGGCAGCACGCTCTTTATCGATGGCGGCATGAGCCTTTATCCGGAGTTTCGTGGCAATGGTTGATTTGAACGAGCAACAAAGCGCCATCGATGCCCACGGCATCATCGGCGATATGCGCAGTGCGGCCCTGGTAAACGATAAAGGCAGCATCGACTTCTTTTGCTGGCCGGAATTCGACAGCCCGTCGATCTTCTGCTCGCTGCTGGACACCCCCGACGCCGGCATTTTCCAACTCGCGCCGGACCTGCCCAACGCGCGGCGCGAACAAATTTACCTGCCCGACACCAACGTGCTGCAAACCCGCTGGCTCAGCGACGAAGCCGTGGTGGAGATCACTGATCTGCTGGTCATCAGCGAAGAAATCGAAGACCTGCCGCTGCTGATCCGCCGAGTGCGCGTGGTCAGTGGCAAGGCCACCCTTCATCTGCGTTGCGCGGTGCGCCACGACTACGCGCGCACGCCTACCCATGCCACCCTCGACAACGGCAAGGTGTGCTTCAGCGCCGACGGCCAACCTGGCCTGCGCCTGGCCAGCAACCAGCCGTTGCAGATCAAGGACGGCGAAGCCGTGGCCAGTTTTACCCTGGACCAGGAAGAAGGTGCCGAGTTCGTCTTGGGCGGCCAGGAGGATGAACGCGTCGACGGTGGCTGCACCGACCTGGCGCTGGCCCACACCTTGAAGTTCTGGCGCGGCTGGATCGCGCAGTCGAACTACCGTGGCCGCTGGCGCGAAATGGTCAACCGCTCGGCCCTGGCGCTCAAGCTTTTGACCTCGCGCAAACACGGCGCAATCATCGCCGCTGCCACCTTCGGCCTGCCGGAAGCGCCGGGTGGCGAACGTAACTGGGACTACCGCTACACCTGGATCCGCGACGCCTCGTTCACCGTCTACGCTTTTATGCGCCTGGGGTTTGTCGAAGAAGCCAACGCTTACATGAGCTGGCTTAAAGGACGCGTCAGTGACTGCTGCGGCCAGCCGACCAAAATCAATATTCTCTACGGCATCGATGGTCGTCAGGAGCTGCCGGAAGCCCAACTGGACCACTTCAGCGGCCACGGCGGCGCCAAGCCGGTGCGCATTGGCAACGAGGCGTTCGACCAGATTCAGCTCGACATCTACGGCGAACTGATGGACGCGGTGTACCTGGTCAACAAGTACGGCGAAGCCATCTCTCATGAGGGCTGGAAACATACGGTAGAAGTCACCGATCAGGTCTGCGAGATCTGGAACACCAAAGACGTAGGCATCTGGGAAATGCGCGGCGAGCAGCATCACTTCCTGCACTCGCGACTGATGTGCTGGGTCGCGCTGGACCGCGCCATCCGCCTGGCGTCCAAGCGTTCGCTGCCGGCGCCTTTTGCACGTTGGGACCAGACCCGCCAAGCGATCTATGCCGACATCTGGAGCAACTTCTGGAACGAGGAACGCGGACATTTTGTGCAGCATATCGGCAGCACCGCGCTCGACGGTTCGATGCTACTGATGCCGTTGGTGCGCTTCGTCGCGGCGACCGATCCACGCTGGCTCTCAACGCTGGAAGCCATCCAGAAAAGCCTGGTGCGCGACGGCATGGTCTACCGCTATCGCAACGACGACAGCCAGATCGACGGCCTGCAAGGCACCGAAGGCGCATTTGCGGCCTGCTCGTTCTGGTACGTCGAATGCCTGGCCCGCGCCGGGCAAGTGGAAAAGGCCCACCTGGAATTCGAACAACTGCTGCGCTACGCCAACCCGCTGGGGCTGTACGCAGAAGAGTTCGACAGCCAGGCCCGCCACTTGGGCAATACGCCGCAGGCCTTGAGCCACTTGGCGTTGATCAGCGCAGCGACGTTCCTGGACCGTAAGCTCAGCGGGGAAAAAACCACCTGGCAACCCTGAGGTCGCCGAGCGGCGCTGACCTCGGGCTACACACGTCAGCCCATTGCCTTAAATTCCACCCCTTCCGTTCACGGCTTTCGGCTAGAGTTCCAGCACCTCTGGCCAGCCGATGAACGCTCACCATGACCACCAATGCCCCGCTGCTTTACATCCGTACTTCCATGCTCGATGTGGCGTATGAAGCCCACGGCCCCGCTGACGGAAAACCTGTAATCCTGCTGCACGGTTTCCCCTACGACCCTCGCGCCTATGACGCGATAGCGCCGGTACTGGCCGGGCATGGCTTGCGAGTGCTGGTGCCGTACCTGCGCGGTTACGGCCCGACGCGTTTTATCAACGAACACGTCATGCGCTCCGGACAGCAGGCGGCATTGGCCAAGGACCTGCTGGACTTCATGGATGCGCTGGGCATCCCACAGGCGACCCTCGCCGGCTACGACTGGGGTGGACGTGCCGCGTGTATCGTCGCGGCGCTGTGGCCCGAGCGCGTCAGTGGATTGGTGACCGGTGACGGCTACAACATCCAGGACATCGCCAAGTCGCTGGCGCCACAGGCACCCGAGACGGAACATCGCTTGTGGTACCAGTACTACTTTCATACCCAGCGCGGTGTCGACGGCTTGACCGCCAACCGCCGCGAACTCTGCGAACTGCTGTGGTCACTGTGGTCGCCGTCCTGGACCGAAGGACCGGGGCTGTATGAGCAGACGGCGCCGTCGTTTGATAACCCGGACTTTGTCGAGTTGGTGATCCATTCCTATCGCCACCGTTTCATGTATGCGCCTGGCGACCCCGCACTCGAAGCCATCGAGCAGGCCCTGATGTTGCAGCCGGCGATTTCGGTGCCGAGCATTTCGTTGTGCGGTGCCGATGACGGGGTGGGCCCGCCCCCCGAAGAGGATGATGACGTGGCGCATTTCAGTGGGTTTTACCGGCGCCAGGTGTTGCCCGGCGTGGGCCACAACATCCCTCAGGAAGCGCCGCAAGCCACGCTTGATGCGCTGCTGGAATTGCTCGCCTAAGTCACCGGCGCGAAGCGTTCACGATAAGCCTGGGGCGTTACCGACAAGGCACGAAGAAAGCTGCGGCGCAGGGTTTCCTCGCAGCCAAACCCGCACTGCACGGCGATGCGTTTGATCGACGCCGTGCTGTCGGCCAGTTGCCGGCGCGCGGTTTCGACGCGGATCAATTCGACGGCACGCGCCGGGGTCTGACCCGTCTCGGCGCGATAGTGGCGTACAAAGCTGCGTTCACTCATGCCGGCCTGGGCGGCCAGTGTCGGGATGTTCAAATCCAGGGTAAGGTTTTCGGCCATCCAGGCGTGGAGGTCCGCGAAACGGCTGCCCTCTTTTTGCAGGGAGAGGGTTACGCTGAATTGCGACTGGCCACCGGGGCGCTTAAGGAATACCACCAGGTGCCGCGCCACTTCCAGGGCCACGGCGCGGCCCAGGTCTTGTTCCACCAACGCCAGGCACAGGTCAATGCCAGCGGTGACGCCGGCAGAGGTCCAGACGGCGCCCTGCTGGATAAAGATCGGGTTGGACTCCACCGTCAACGAGGGGAACTGGCGCGCCAGCTCTTCGCAACGCGTCCAGTGGGTAGCCACGCGGCAGCCGTCGAGCATGCCGCTGGCGGCCAGCAGGAACGCACCGGTACACACCGAAGTCATGCGTCGGGTGTGCTTGGCTTTCTCACGCACCCAACCCACCAGGGCCGGGTCTTCGGCAGCGCCGTACACGCCCCAACCGCCTGCGATCACCAGTGTGTCGCACGGTGCATCGACGGTAGGCAGCGGCTCGGCCACCAATGCCAGGCCAGCGGAGGTCATCACCGGCGGCGTTTGCGCGGCGATCACCGAGACGGCGTAAGGCAAGGGTTCGCCACGCTGGCGCGCCAGGTCATTGGTAGAGGCAAATACCTGCAACGGCCCGGTCACATCAAGCACCTGGGCATTATCAAAAGCGAGGACATGGACGATTCTGGGCATGATTGGCGTGATTCGTGGGCTCAATGGCGTATTCGCCAAAGCGTAGGCCTCTAGAGTGAAGCCGTCCACCCTTTTGACGGAGCGCTATTCATGAGCTTGCAGATCGGCTTTGTGTTGTTCCCCGGTATCCAGCAACTGGACCTGACCGGCCCCTATGACGTACTCGGTTCGCTGCCGGACGTGAAGTTGCACCTGGTGTGGAAAGACCTGCAACCGGTCACCTCGAGCACCGGCCTGGTGTTCACCCCGACCATGACCTATGCCGACTGCCCGCGCCTGGATGTGGTCTGCGTACCGGGCGGCTCCGGCGTCGGCGCGTTGATGGAAGACCCGCTCACCCTGGACTTCCTCAAGGCCCAGGCGCAAACCGCACGCTATGTGACCTCAGTGTGCACCGGCTCGCTGGTACTGGGCGCGGCGGGTTTGCTGCGCGGGCGCAGGGCAACGACTCACTGGGCTTACCACGACCTGCTCGCCCCGCTCGGCGCGACCCCGGTGCAAGAGCGCGTGGTGCGTGATGGCAACCTGTTCACCGGTGGCGGCATCACCGCCGGCATCGACTTCGCCCTGACCCTGGCGGCCGAGTTGTACAGTGACGCGGCGGCGCAACTGGTGCAGTTGCAGATTGAATATGCGCCAGCGCCACCGTTCGATGCAGGCCGACCGAACACTGCGCCCAAGCACGTGTTGGAGGAAGCCAACAAGCGCACGGCCGAATCGCGCAGAGTTCGCGGCGAGATCGTCGCACGCGCAGCTGCACGCCTGGGCTGACAGGCGTGAGTTGAATCAGCTTGGGCGAGACATCAGCGCCAGGCGCACGGCCAGCACCATCAGCACCGTCGCCAAACCCCATTTCTGTAGCCAGGCGCCTTTTGAGCGCCTGGCGAAGAATCGGCTCAGCGCACCACCAAAAATGCCCAGCACCGCATGAAACACCCCAGCGATTAACGTCAGCACGCCCCCGAGCACCATCAACTGCACGGCAATTGACCCCACCTGCGGCCGTATAAACTGCGGCAAAAACACCACGAAAAACAGCAATGCCTTGGGGTTGAGCAGGCTGTTGAACATGGCCTGCAGAAACACTCGTCCAAGGGGCACGCGATTGACCTGGGCCGCGCCCAGCCCTGGATTTTTCTGCAACGTCTTGACCACCAGCCACAGCAGGTAGACCACTCCCGCATAGCGGATCAAATCGAAGGATGGCGGCCAACTGGCGACCAACGCCGTCACCCCCGTGGCGGTCAATGCGGTCAGCAACAGGTCGGCCACGCTGATACCCAAGGCTGATGCCACTCCCCCGCGCCAGCCATGAGTCACGCCGTGGCTGATCACAAAGGCCATGTTCGGCCCAGGCGATAACAGCAGCAACTGCACAGCACCCGAAAAAACCGCCAGGGTTGCAAGGTCAATCATGCTCAAGCCATCCACCGGAAAAGCCTGCAGACTAATCGGCGTACCGTGTGCGAACAAAAAATTGTGCTGGATACATTGTTTCTGGCAATCGCGAATGGCCGCACGCTCGTGGGGTGACTACACGTTCGACACCGCACTGTCGAAATGGAACGTAGGCGTACCTTCTGCGGCAACTTCCAGGGTGAACCGCGTCATTTTTTTGGTTAGTTTGAAAGGTAACTTCTGATCGGGCGGAAGCCCGATGGGCAGGGCACTTAGTGCGCCCTGCCACCTCTCTTTTGTCCCTCTTTCCCAGCGCACTGCAAAAAAGCTTTCTCCTTAAAGCAGGAAAAATTCCTTATTTGTTCCTACACTCAAAAACACACCCAATCACCCAGTGCCCAGACAAGGAATGTCAATAAAACGCCACTAAAAATAATGATAAAACTGTCTAGTATGGGGGTCTCGCATAAAAGTCAATTTATTGACTAAACATATAAAGGGAAAACGCCTTTAGTCACTACCCCCGCAAAATCACTTCAAATGAATAGCTGTGTTTGGAGGGTGCATTTGAATTGGAAAGTTGCGTATTACCCAGTGCAGCCAGTTCGAGCTGAACGCTAAAGCGGCCCGCTGCTTTATTGAGCGAACAGTCGAACAGTGCCGCTTGGCGTGCAATGAGGGATGGTTTATGCGAGAGAAGTCGTCAGTCGACAGCTTGTTTTTAACACGTGCTGGTTTTGTTGAATTCTTTGTTGTTTTCGTCAAATTGATCCACGGCCTGTCGGCCATTTTGCCTCCACTGGTCCTGGTGCTTTTCCTGGACCCGATTGACCCTGAACTGCGCGCTCATTTCGTGGGCATGTTGGTGTTTTTCGCGGTCCTGACCATTATTCTCTTTCAGGCCCTGGGCATATATTCCGAAGAATTGTTCAGTAACCGGCTGCGCTTGAAAACCAAGATCAAAGCCTGGTCGGCGGCGTTTTGCATTCTATTGTTCATGTACCAGATCCTGCAGATGTTCCCGCAATTAACCCCGCGTAACCTGGCGACGTGGTACGTCGCCAGCCTGACGTTGTTCTGCTTGGAACGCCTGGTGATGTTGCGCCTTTATCGCAGGCTGATGCGGGCTGGCAAATACCTGCAACGCACGGTGATCCTGGGCTTTACCGACACCGCTGTGCACGTCGCAGATCACCTGCAGCGCCACGGCGATATCCGTTCCGGCCTGGTCGGTTTTATCGACGACCGCACCGAGCGCATTCCCAAGGAGCTGAGCAAGTTGCCCCTGCTGGGCAATACCCGCGACCTCGAAAAACTGATCCGTGCCGAGCAGGTCAACCAAGTGATGATCTGCCTGCCCTGGGCCGCCGAGCAGCGCATCCACGGCTTGGTCAACCGCCTGCGGCAACTGTCGGTGAACGTCATGCTGGTGCCGGACATGGCAGCCCTGCGCTACGGCCACAGCAAAATCACCGATGTGGGCGGCATCCTGATGTTCAACACCTCGCAGTTGCCATTGCGCGGCTGGTCGCCAGTGATCAAGCGCTGTGAGGATTTCCTGCTGGCCAGCCTGGCGTTGGTGTGCCTGTCACCGCTGATGGTGGCGACAGCGATTGCGATCAAGCTCGACTCCAAGGGCCCAGTGCTGTTTCGCCAGAACCGCTATGGCTACAACGACAACGAAATCCGCGTGTTCAAGTTTCGCTCGATGTACACCGACCAGAGCGACTTCACCGCCGAGCGCCAAACGACGCGCGCAGACCCGCGCATCACGCGCGTGGGCCGCATCATCCGCAAGACCAGCATCGACGAGCTGCCGCAACTGTTCAATGTGCTGCTGGGCAACATGTCCATGGTCGGCCCGCGCCCGCACGCCACGGCGACCAAGGCCGCGGGCGTGCCCTTCGAAGTGGCGGTCAGCGAATACAGCTCGCGTCACCGAGTCAAGCCCGGTATCACCGGCTGGGCGCAGATCAACGGTTACCGGGGGGAGACCGACACCCTGTTCAAGATCCAGAAACGCGTCGAGTACGACCTGGAGTACATCTCCAAGTGGTCGGTGTGGTTTGACCTGTACATCGTCTTCATGACAGTCCCGGCCGTCCTTTCCACCAAGGAAGTCTATTGATGAACACCCTCAACGGATTGATTCCCTGCATCATTTCCGGTGGTTCGGGCACGCGGCTGTGGCCGGTGTCCCGGCAGAACATGCCCAAGCCGTTCATGCGCATGCGCGATGGCATAAGCCTGCTGCAGAAAACCTTTCAGCGCGCGGCCAAACTGCCCGGCGTGGAAAGCGTGTTGACGGTGACCAACCGCGACCTGCTGTTCCGCACCCTGGATGACTACCGCCTGGTCAACAAGGCTCACCTGCCCCTGGACCTGCTGCTGGAGCCGTTCGGGCGTAATACGGCAGCGGCAATTGCGGTGGCGGCGTTGCACGTACAGGAACATTTTGGCGGCGACGCGCAGTTGTTGGTCATGCCCGCCGACCATTTGATCCTCAATGAAGTGGCGTTTGCCGAGGCCGTGACCCAGGCCCGCGACCTGGCCGAAGCCGGTTACCTGGTGACGTTCGGTATCCAGCCGGATCACCCGGAAACCGGCTTTGGCTACATCGAACAGGGTGAGCCACTGAGCACGGGCAACCGGGTCAAACGCTTCGTCGAAAAACCCGACCTGGTCACCGCCCAAGGCTATCTCGACGGCGGCAAGCACCTGTGGAACGCCGGCATGTTCTGCTTCAAAGCCAGCACCCTGGTGGACGAACTCGCCACCCATGCGCCCGACGTGCTGGAAGCCGCCCGCACCGCGCTGGAGCATAGCCAGAGCCTGCAAAACAAAACCTCGCGCCAGCGTGAGCTGGACTCGGAAGCCTTCGGCAGCGCGCCGGATATTTCCATCGACGTGGCCTTGATGGAAAAGTCCAAGCAAGTCGCCGTGGTGCCCTGCGACATCGGCTGGAGCGATATCGGCTCGTGGGAAGCCCTGCGCCAGCTCACCCCCAGCGACGCGCATGGCAACCAGGTCAATGGCGAAGCGATTCTGCATGACGTGCACAACTGCTACATCGACTCGCCCAAGCGCGTACTCGGCGCAGTAGGCGTGCGTGACCTGATTATCGTCGACACGCCCGACGCGCTGCTGATCGCCGACGCCCACCGTAGCCAGGATGTGCGCTACATCGTCGCCGAACTCAAGCGCCAGAACCATCCGGCGTACAGCCTGCACCGCACGGTCACCCGGCCGTGGGGTACCTACACCGTGCTGGAGGAAAGCAGCCGCTTCAAGATCAAACGCATCGTGGTCAAGCCGCAGGCGTCGCTGTCGCTGCAGATGCACCACCACCGCAGCGAACACTGGGTGGTGGTCAGCGGCGCCGCGCAGATCACCAACGGCGAGCGCGAATTCCTGATCAACGCCAACGAGTCCACCTACATCCCCGCCGGGAATAAACACCGGCTGACCAACCCCGGCATTATCGACCTGGTGATGATCGAGGTGCAGAGCGGCGAGTACCTGGGCGAAGACGACATCGTGCGCTTCGACGACATTTACGGGCGCGCCCCGGCTGAAGTGAAAAAATGACATGCGTACGTCTTTGATCATCCCGACCCGTAACGCCTCCAGCCACCTGGCACGCCTGCTGCCGGCGCTGGAGATGCAAACCCTGCAACCTGACGAGTTGCTGGTGGTGGACAGCGCGTCCAGCGACGACACCGTGGCGCGCTTTCGCGCGTTCGGTGCACGGGTTGAGGTGATCGACGCGCGTGATTTCAACCATGGCGGTACGCGGCGCTGGGCCAGTGAACAGGTGGGCGGTGAGGCGCTGATCGTGATGACCCAGGACGCGATCCCCGCCACCCCCGAGACCTTCGCCAACCTGCTCGCCGAATTGCAGCAGGACCCGCTCAATGGCGTGGCCTACGGGCGCCAGCTGCCTCACCCCGATGCCGGTGTGTTGGGCGCGCAATCGCGGCACTTCAACTACCCGGAACAGAGCCGCAGCAAAAGCCTGGCCGATGCAGCGGAATTAGGGATCAAGACCTGCTTCAGTTCCGACTCGTTTTCCGTGTACCGGCGCATCGTGCTGGAGGCGGTGGGCGGTTTCCCGGCAGACGTGATCGGCAGCGAAGACGCCTTCGTGGCTGCACGCATGCTGCTCGAAGGCTACAAGGTGCGCTATGCCGCCACGGCACTGGTGCACCACTCCCACGATTACAAACTCATGGATGAGTTTCACCGCTACTTCGACATTGGCGTGTTCTACGGCCGCGAGCCGTGGATCAAGCAGGCCTTTGGCGATGCGGGTGGCGAAGGCAAGCGCTATGTGCTGGCTGAACTCAGGGCCTTGCGCAAGGCCCGCGCCTTGCACCGCATTCCCGAAGTGCTGGTGCGCAGTGCGTTCAAATTGCTCGGCTACCGGCTGGGCCATCTGGAGCGCCGTCTCCCCCTCTCCCTCAAGCGGCGCATCAGCATGTTTCCCGGTTATTGGAGGTGAGCATCATGACCTACAGGAAGTCCCCCTTGATGAAACGAACCCTGCTCGTGCTAGCCCTGCTGACTGCGGCAGGCTGTAACACGCCTGCGCGCATTGTGCCGCCGGACGGCAAGACCGTCGAAGAAGGCAAGCGCGCCCTCGAGCAGCTTGCACAGCTACCGCCGGCGATGGAACGTATCCGCATAGGCGACCAGCTGCGCATCGTGCGCGACGCCGGTGAGATGCCGACGCTGTCAGCGTTCAACGTCAGCACCATCTATGAGCTGACGCTGTACACGGTGCAGACCGACGGCAAGATCAACTACCCGTTCCTGGGGCCGATCCAAGTGGCCGGGCGCCAGCCTTCGGAATTGGCCACGGAGCTGACCACCAAGCTCTCGCCGATCTACCGCGAACCGCGCGTGACCGTAAACATCAACCAGGCACCGGCCAGCTCGATCATCGTCGGCGGCGCGGTGAACAACCCGACGGCAGTGCAGATTGCCACGGCCAACACCCTTGAGCAGGCAATCATCGGTGCCGGCGGGGTCAGCCCGGCGGGCAATGCCAGCATGGTCGCTCTGCTGCGTGAAGACGCACTGGGTGCCTATCGCGCCTACTTCCTGGACTTCAGCCAACTGCTCAAGACCGGCCCCAACGGGCGCAAGCCTGTGCGCCTGCAACGCGGCGATGTGGTGTTCGTGCCCAAATCCAACGTGGGCGAGCGCATCCAAGGGGTGGATACCTACCTGAACCAACTGATCCCCTTCACCAAGTCCATTGGGGTTGGCTACAACTACACACGAACCAGCAGCGGCAGTAACTAAAGGAGCGACATCCCTATGATCGAGATCCGTTCTTTTCGTGATCTTCTGCGTCTGTTCTTCATTTTCCGTCGCGAGTTCAAACTGGCGGCGATTGCCGCGCTGGTGATCATCCTGCTGGGGGCTTTCTTGCTGCCGGCCAAGTACGAATCCACTGCGCGCCTGCTGGTCAAGCCTGGGCGGGATTCGACCTTGCCCATCGAGATCAGCAACCGCCAGGCGCTGGTGATGCCCAGCACGCAGCGTGACCCGATTGTCGACGAGGAGCGCCTGCTCACCGGTCGCCCGATCGTGCGCGCGGTGGCGGAGCACTACCTGGAAGTGATCGACAACGCGCCACCGCCGGAAGGCTTCTGGAAGCGCACCAAGTACTACGTCAAGCGCGGCGTGGGTGCGGTATTCGATGGCCTGCGCGTGGTGCTGGAAACCGTTGGCGTGGTCGAAAAGACTACCCCGGTTGAACGCCTGGCTGCCAGTCTGGAGAAGAACTTTGAAGTGGGCCACGCCGCCGGCTCGACGGTGATGGATATCAGCTTCAAGTGGGGCGACCCGGAGATCGCCCAGGCGGTGGTCAAGGATTGGGTCGAAACCTATATCAACGAACGCACCCAGGCCCTGGGGCGCAAGAGCCTGTACGCCTTTTATGAAGGCCAGGCGGCCAACAGCGCGACCGAGATCAAGAGCTACAAGCAACAGATCCTCACGCACCTCAACGAGATCGGCGCGGCGAGCATCACCGACCGCCTGGAAGACTTGTCCGAGCGCATCAACGTGCTGCGCGGCGAGACCTTCAACACTACGCGGCTGATCGCCTCGTCCGACAGCGCAATCCAGAGCACACGCAATCAACTCAAAGGCCAGCCGAAGGAAGTCACCACGGTGCGCCAGATCGCTCTGAACCCGCAGCAGCAGGACTTGCGTCGCCTGCTTAACCAGAAGCTGCTGGAAAAGGCCGACATGATGCGCACGTACATGGACAATGCGCCGCCGGTCAAAGCCCTGGACGCGTCGATTCGTGCGATGCAGGTCCAGGTCGCCAGCGAGAGCAACACCGTTCAAGCCTCGGAAAACCGTGCGCCGAACACCCTGGAAATCCACTTGCAGCGCGTGCTGCTGGATGAAACCAGTAACAACCTGGCGCTGCGCACGCAGCTGGTTCAACAGCAGAAACAATTGGTGAACCTGGAAGCGCAGCGCAAGCAAGCCCTGGAGATAGAACCGGAGCTGGCCCGCCTCTCCCGAGAGCTGAACACCACCGAGCGCAATTACGCGCTGTACGTGGATAACCTGGAAAAATCGCGCATCGACCGTGAGCTGGACAACAGCCAGATCAGCAACATTGCCGTGATCGAAGCAGCAACCCTGAACCCAGGCCGCATCTTCCCGAAAACCCTGGTGATGCTAGTCCTGGCGATCCCGTTTGCGATCGTCGTCGGCTTGCTGGTGATCTACCTGTGCTACCTGCTCGACCAGCGTATTCACGACGGTGGCCTGGTGGAGCGCAAGTTCGGCCTGCCGCTGTGGACCACCCTGCCCGAGCTGGACACCACCACCGCGCAAAGCGCTAACGCGTTCAATGCGAGCATCTACCGGCTATACAGTTTGCTGCAGCCCGACCGTATCGCCGAGAAGGGCCTGACACTCGGGCTGACCTCAGCGCGTCACGGCGAGGGGGTGACCTTTGTGGTCGAACAACTGCGCCAGTTGCTGGCCGAAAACGGCATCGATGTGCGGGTCGGCGGGCTTGAAGTGGCGGCGCCCGGCGAGGTGGTGCTGCTGGATGCCTCGGCGTTGCTGGCTAACCGCGATGCGTTTGTGACCCTGCGCTGCGCCGACCTGATCGCGCTGGTGGTGGAGGCGCGCAAAAGTACCGTCCCGGTGGTGGAGCATGCGCTGTCGATTCTCAACACGGCGTTCGGCAAGGTGGACGGCATCATCATCAACCGGCGCAAGTTCGAAGTGCCGAGCAAGGTGCTGCAGACCATTGGCAAATACCGGGGAGCGTTCTGATGCGTATCGCCCTGCTCGCGCCCTTGCCGCCGGAAAAAAACGGCATCGCCGACTACGCGAACCATTTCCGTACGGCGCTGGAACAACTCGGTGTGACGGTGCTGACGCCGTTGGCCGGGGTGGCGGGCAACTCCAAAGCGATAGAGCAGGCCATCGCCGGCTTCGATTGGCAAACCGTCGACTTGGTGCACGCCGAGCTGGGCGGCGGGCGGCTGGGGGAGTTCCTGGCCCTGCGCGAGCTGCGCAAGGCTTACCCGCAACTGCCCCTGACCGCCACCGTGCATGACCCGGAACGCATGGTGTGGCGGCGTGAGCATCTGCCGTTCCCTTTGAGCCTGCTGGAGCGTTTGCCCAGCCCGTTGCCCCAAGCGGCCGTGGTGCTGGCCGACCCGCTGACGTTGCGCGAAGAACGCCAGGTCGCCAAAGGGTTGACCCGGCTGGTGACCCTCACCCGCCTGGGCGCCAAGTGCTTGAGCCAGCGCATGCAATTGCCCGCCGCCAAAGTGGCGGTGATCAACCATGCCAACCTGGCGATTACACCGGCACCGCTGCCATCGCTGGACACGCTGCACCTGCTGTACTTCGGCTTCATCTACCGCGGCAAAGGCATCGAAGACCTGGTGCAGGCCCTGGCGGATGTGTTCAAACACGCCCCCGAATTACGCGATCGCGTGCGCCTGACCCTGGCCGGCGGCACTGCCCCGGAGATGGCATTTGGCGCGGGCGGTAATTACCTGGCGCAACTGAACGCGCAGATCGCGTCACTGGGCCTGACCGCGTCCATCGACTGGCGGCTGAACCTGCCCGCCGATGAAATTGCCCAGACCATCCAGGCCCACCATGCGATGGTGCTGCCGTACCGCGAATCGAAAAAACTCGGCCTGCTCGGGCGCCAGCGCGGCACCAGTGGGGCGTTGTCCTGGGCGACCGCCTGCGGGCGCGGCGCGATCACCTCCGATGCGCGCGCGTTTGCCGAGGAAGTCGCCAGTGGCAACGGCGCCATTTACCCAGAGGGTGATGTGGCTGCCCTCGGCGAACAACTGTTGCGCCTGGCACGCACGCCGCTGCTGGCGCGGGATTGGGCCGAGCGCGCCGGGGAAATTGGTCGCGAACGGTTGTGGCCGTTGACGGCGCAGAAATTTGTCACGCTGTTTGGCGAGGCCATCGTCGGAGCCCGCCATGTCGCGTAAACGCACTTACCTGGCCACCTTGGCGGTGGTCGCCGCCCTGGGCCTCAGCGCGTTTTTGTGGGGGCGCCAGGCCGATGCGGAGAACACTGTGCTCAAGGGCAGCAAGGTCGTGGTGTGGAAGGATTTCCTGGGGGTGAACGCGCAATTCCTGTGGTTCAGCCCTGTGCGTTACCAGATGCAGATCGACCGCCTAAAGGCCCTGGGCCTGGAATGGGTGCGCCTGGATCTGCACTGGGATCAGCTTGAACCTGCCGAGAACCAGTACCAGGTCGCAACCCTGGATCAGTTGGTCGGCAAGTTGCAGGACAACCAGCTCAAGTCGGTGTTCTACCTGGTCGGCTCGGCGCCCTTCGCTACGACCGCGCCAGCCGGTGCGCCGTATCAGGATCAGTACCCGCCCAAGGATCCGAATGTGTTCGCCAACCGCATGGCGCTGTTGGCCCAGCGTTATCCCAGTGTGGATGCCTGGCAGGTGTGGAATGAGCCGAACCTGCTGGGCTTCTGGCGCCCGGTAGCGGACCCGGCCGGTTATGCCGCCCTTTTGACGACCACCGCCAATGCCTTGCGCACCGTGAACCCGAACACACCGGTGGTGGCCGCTGGTATGGCGTTCTTCAGTGAAATGCCTAATGGGCAGACCATGCTCGCGGCCCTCGGTGCGCTGGGTGTAGCCAGCTTGAACACGGTAATTTCCTACCACCCCTACACCCAACTGCCTGAAGGCAACGATCCGGCGAACCTGGACTTCATCGCCAAAACCACACAACTCAACCAGGCCCTGCGCAACGGCGGTGTACAAACCCTGTGGAGCACCGAGTGGGGCTGGTCGACTTACCCCGGGCCAAAAGACGCCCAGGACATCATCACGCTACAAGCCCAGGCCGATTACATCGTGCGGCGCGTGGCGCTGATGAGCGCGATGGATTACGACAAAATCTTCCTGTTCACCCTCAGCGACCTCGACCAGCGCGCCAGCGTGCGCGACCAGTCGTATGGCCTGCTCGATATCGACGCCAACCCCAAGCCCGCCTACACCGCGCTGAAAAACTTCCTCGACGTCAGCGGGCCGCAACTCACGCCGGGCGATCCACCGGTTGCCGACCAGTTGCCCGGCGGTTTGTTCAGCATCGGCTGGACCCGTGCGGACGGGCGCAAGTTATGGTTTTTCTGGTCTGCCCAGGGCGGCAACGCGCATTTGCCGGGCCTGGCCAGCGCCACCCTGTACGACCCGTTGCGCGGCACCCAGACCCCGGTGAGCGGCACCAATGGCCTGACTGTACCGGTCAAGTCGAACCTGCAAATTCTGCTATGGGATTGAGGCCTGCGATGCGTATTTTATGGATCCTGCCCTACTCACCCTGGCCCGCCACCAGCGGCGGCAAGACGCGCCAGTTTCACCTGCTGCGCAGCCTGGCAGCGCGCGGGCATCGGATCACCTTGCTGCTGCATGACAAGCACCCGGTGTCGCTCACAGACCGCCAAGTGCTGGAAGCATTTCTCGAACAACTGATCATCCTGCCGCGCCGCCCACTGCGCAGTGTGAAGACCCTCGTGGCCGGGCTGTTTGCACCCTACCCGCTGCTGGCCAGTGTGAATGGCCTGTCGAATGAACTGCAGGAAACCTTCCACTGGTTGCTGGGTGACCATTGGGACGTGGTGCAGATTGAGCACAGCTACAGCTTCCAGCCTTACGAGGACGCGCTGGCGCGTAAATCCCAGCCGTTCGTGCTGACCGAACACAATGTCGAGTCGGCCCTGGGCGCGGCCACCTATGACCGCTTGCCGGGCTGGGCGCTGCCCTTCATTCGCTACGATCAATGGCGCTACACGCGCTGGGAACGTCGTGTGATGCGCCAGGCCACGCAGGTAGTGGCGGTGACTGACAGCGACGCACAGACCCTGACGAAGATCGCCGGCAAACCGGTGTCGGTGGTGGTCAATGGCGTGGATTGCGATCACTTCGCGGTGGCCCATCCCGACCCATCGGCACGCCGCGTGCTGTTCCTGGGCAATTACGAATACGCCCCCAATGTGGACGCTATCGAGTGGGCGCTGGATGAGATCCTGCCCAAGGTCTGGGAACGCTGCCCGCAGGCACGCATGAGCGTGTGTGGTTTCGGCATGCCAGCCAGCTGGCGCGAGCGCTGGCAGGACCCACGCATTGAGTGGCAAGGTTTTGTGCCCAACCTGATAGACCTGCAATCGAGTTGCTCGGTTTTTCTTGCGCCGTTGCGCCATGGTGGCGGTTCCAAACTCAAGGTGCTTGAAGCCTTGGCCGCCGGCCTGCCGCTGGCGAGTACCGAGCAAGGTGTCTCGGGGCTCGACCTGGTAGAAGGCCTGGACTACCTAGGCGGCCAAACCGCCGCGAGCCTGGCAGACGCCGTGGTGCGCCTGCTGCAGTTCCCCGACGCCGCCGGGCCCATGGGTGAAGCGGGCCGCGCGTATGTGCGTCGCGCCCATGACTGGAGCGTCGCCGCCAGCCAGCTGGAGCAGGTGTACGCGAGCCTTTCGCCGTTGAATCAAAAGGAGCCCGCATGCGTGTAGGCCTGGATTACCGCACCGTCGGCACTTCGCCGCAATCGGGCATCAGCCGCCAGGTGTACGCGCTGGAAAGCGCCCTGCACAGCCTGCCGGGCATTGAGCTTGAGCGGTTTACCGTGGCGCCCCTGGGCGATGAAACCCGGTTGCAGGCCCACTGCCCAGCCTGGGGCTGCGCGAAGACCGCCATGCACCAGCCGCAGAATCGCCTGCGTTTCGAGGCCGGTTTTCTACCGCGCGCGTTGCGTGAGCAGCCTATCGATCTGTACATCAGCACCTTTAACATGGGCCTGCCGTTGCCGCCCAAGCCGAAAGGATTGCGTACCGTGGTGCTGCTGCATGACCTGTTTCAGATCACCTTGGACAACTACCACGCCAACCGTTTGAAGGCGCTGATCTACAAGACCAGCGATCGCCTGTCGATTGCCTACGCGGTGCACAGCGCCGACCGGGTGTGGACGCCGTCGCAGTACAGCGCCGACGAAACCGCGCGGTTGTTTCCCAAGTCGGCGGGCAAGATTCGCGTGCTGCCCAACCAGGTCGACGGTTTTTCCGAACTGGCGGCGGACCTCAGCGCCCGCCAACTCCCCGAGCGCTACTGGCTGCTGGTGGGCACCCGCGAGCTGCGCAAAAACGTGCCATTTCTGGTGGAGGCCTGGCAGAAAGCGCGACGCCAATCCCCTGCCGTGCCGGATTTGGTGCTGGTGGGCAGCCTCGACCATTTGCCCGAAGCCCAGCGTGACCTACCGGGTATTCGTGCGCTGAGTGGCGTGTCGGATGCCGAATTGCACGCGCTGTACCGCCGGGCATTACGCTTGTGGCAACCTTCGTATGCCGAGGGCTTTGGTCTGCCTGTGATCGAAGCCCTGAGCGTGGGCACCCCGGTGGCGGTGGCCAGCGGTACGTCGCTGGATGAAATCACCCCGCCGTCGGCACCGCGCTTCTCGCCCACCGATGGCCCGGCGCTGACGCAGTTGATGGTCAGCCTGGGCGAGCGCGCCAATGAGGAATCGCCCGAGCAACGGCGCCAGTGGGCGGAGCGCTTCAACCATCACGCCTATCGCCGGCGCCTGGGCGAACTGATTGAGGAGCTGAAGTGAACATAAATTTGCCCAGCCTCTTCGCAATCCTGTTCGGCCTGCTGTTTGGCGCCCTCGCACTGCTGCTGTCACCGGCCAAGGCGTTCCTCGCCGTGATCGGCCTGGCTGGGGCCGTGACCATCCTGCGCTTTCCGTTCTGGGGCTTGTTGCTGTTTGCCCTGATCGCCACGTTCATGCCGTACTCCACAGTCAACCTGGGTATTCGCAGTACGGTCAGCGAAGCCATCCTGGCGCTGACATGGGGCGCGGTGCTGTGGCACAACTTCCTGGCGCGCCTGCCCGACACACCGAGCCTCTCCCGCCGGCCTACCGACCAGATGCTGCTGTGGCTGATGCTGTTCAGTGTGTTCCCGTTTATCGTCGGCCAAGTCACCATCCACGCCGACACCAGCGGCGTGGCCAACTGGTTGCGCTGGTTGTTGAACCTGTCGGCGGTATTCCTCTGCGCTAAATTGCTGGTGGATCACAAGCGCCGCGAATCGCTGGTAATCGCCCTGCTGCTGGGCAGCCTGGCGATGCTGGTGCTGTCGATTGCAGTGTTTGTGCGCACGCGATCCGCGGCCGGCATTGCGCCGATCCTGGGGCTGTTCAACTACGCCAACTTCGACATGTTGAAGTTCGGCCTGGAGGCCATGTCTTCGCGCATGGGCTCGCCGTGGATGCACCCGAATGCCATCGGCGGGATCATGGCGTTGCTGCTGCCCCTGGCCTTCTGTTTCGGCATGACCGAGCAAGGCTGGAAGCGCGCGCTTGGCCTGAGCGTGGCGTGCCTGGGCGCGGCGGCGCTGCTGTTGGCCAGCAGCCGCGGCGCGATGGTCAGCCTGGCATTGGTGCTGATGTGGATGGCCACGCGCCGTGTGCCCTACACCGGCCGCCTGCTGATGATCGGTGCGGCGCTGACGGTGGCGTTGGTGATGGCTTATCCACCATTGCAGGAGCGCCTGGCGACGATCTTTTCGTCGGATAACGCCAGTACCGAAGTGCGCTTCGACGAGTACCGCATGTTCCCGCAGGCGGTGGGGGCATACCCGTTCGGTATTGGCTTCAAGGTGGATCCACCGGTACCGGGCACTCAGTTGCTGGGCATCTCGAACCTGTGGCTGAACTTCGTCTACAAGACCGGCATCGTCGGCATGCTGTTTTTTGTGGCGGTGACGGTGCGCTGGTGGCGTGAAGCGCGCCCGGACAGCGGCCCGATCCGTCTGACGAAAGACAACGCGCTATGGCTGGGCACCACCGCCGGGATTCTCTCGGCGCTGGTCAGCGGCCTGTTCGACCACTACTTCAGCTTTGCGGTGGTGATGGTCGCGCTGCTCTGGCTGATGGTGGGGATCAATGTGCTGGAGGCCCGCCGACTGTTTCCGGCGCGCCTGCCACAGGCAAAAAGCGTGGCGTTGCGCAAACCGTTGATTGATGGTGCGCAACCCTGATGCTGGGCTCCGCGGTCTGGCTGACCCTGGCGACGCTGCTGGGCTTGTGCCTGGGCTTCGCCCGCGAATGGTTGCTGGTGGCGGCCTGGGGTGCGGGTGAGCGCAGTGATGCGTTCCTGATCGCGCTGTTTTTGCCGGAGGCGCTGCGCATGTCTCTGGCTGGCGGTGTGCTGAGCGCCGCTGCGCTGCCGCTTTATCTCGCGCGCAAAGACGACGAGCGGCTGGGCTGGTTGGCGGTGTTGTTTCCGACGTTGCTGCTGATCGCGCTGGTCATCAGCCTGCTGCTGACGCTGTTGGCGCCGTGGTTGGTGCAACTGCTTGGGCCGGGCTTGGCGGCCAGTGCGACGGCGTTGGCGAGCGGCAACTTGCAGATTGTCGCGTGGTGCATGCCGGGGCTGATGCTGCATGCACTGTTCAGTATTCCGTTGCAGGCCAGCGAGCGTTTTGTGCTGGCAGGCTTGGGCTCATTGTTGTTCAACCTGCCGCCGGTGACCTACCTCGCGTTCGCGGGTACCGCCACCCAACCGCACTCCCTGGCACTGGCGTGCCTGGCCGGCAGCCTGTTGATGCCGTTGGCGCTGCTGCCGTCGATGTGGCGTCAGGGTTGGCGGCCATGGCATTGGCAATTGTCGTTGGCGCCACTACGGGAGCTGAGCCAGCGCATCGGTCCACTGTTGTTAAGCAATGGCGCGAGCCAGGGCCTGGCGCTGATCGAGCGGCTGGTGGCGTCGTTGCTGGGGGAAGGCGCGGTGACCTGGGTCAACCTGGCGCGCAAGCTGATGAACCTGCCGCTGATTGCGCTAATGAGCCTCAACCAAGTGCTGCTGGGCATGATGAGCCGTCGCCAGGGCGATGAACGCCTGGCCCTGCTCAAGCGCGGCCTGGAAACCGCCAGCGTGCTGACCCTGCCCGCTGGCGTTGGCCTGGTGGTGGCGGCACCGAGCCTGGTGGCGTTGCTGCTGCCCAAGCAATCGGTGGACTCGCCGTTGCCACTGTTGCTGGCTTGGTTTGCTGTGCCACTGGTGTTCGGCGCCTGGAACGCCTTGCTCGCGCGCTATGCCTATGCCGCTGGCGATACACGTCAGCCACTGCGCTGCGAATTGCTCGGTAGCCTGGTCAATGTGCTGCTGCTCGGCGCCCTGCCTTTTATGTTCGGCCTGGCCGGCATTCCTCTGGCTGCGCTGGCCGGGGTGATCTGCACCGCGTTACTGCTTATGCAGCGCCAAGCCTTGCTTGGCGCCCTGCCCTGGGCCCGGCATTGGCTGCTCAGTGCAGTGCTGATGGGCGTGGTGGCGCTGGCGCTGTTTCGGGTTGAAGGCGTGTGGCTGCAACTGGGGCTGGGCACCCTGACCGGCGCGGTGGTGTTGCTCGGGATGGGGCTGTGGCTGAAGCCGTGGCGTAAGGCATGAACGATCAATCGGGACAACTCAGATGAAACATCGCTGGATTCAAATGGATATTGCCAAGGGTATCGGCATCCTGGTGATCGTATTTGCCCACAGCTGGTTCGTCGCCACCTCGCCGGACTTGCTGTACCCGGTACTGGCGTCGTTTATCTTGCCGTTGTTCTTCTTTTTGTCGGGGGTGTTCTTCAAGCCTGAACAACCGTTCGTGGAGATGGCGGTGCGCAAGGCCGATGGCCTGCTCAAGCCGTTTCTCTTCACGATGCTCACCTACGTGGTCGTGCGCAGCATTCTGCGCGGCCAGCCGCTGCTACCGGATGTGGGTGGCGTGCTGTATGCCTCGGTGGACACCCTCCCGTGGCAGGCGCTGTGGTTTCTGCCGCACTTCTGGGTGGCGATCCTGTTCAGTTGGGTGATGCTGCGGTTGATCCAGCGCTTGAAGCTGTCGCTGTGGTTGAGCCTCGCGCTGGTGGCACTGCAATTGATCCTAGGCGCCTGGATGCTGCCGTGGTTCTGGCAACTGCCGGTCACCTTCGGCGAGCATACGTGGGTGCTGCCAGGCCTGCCGTTCAGCCTGGATATCACGCTGATCAGCAGCACTTACTTCATTGTCGGCTACCTGTTGCGCGATTGGTTGCGCCGGCACTCGGGTTCCTGGCTGACGCTGTTGATCTCGATCGCGCTGTTCGCCCTGGTGTTCACCTTCACCTGGGACACCATGGACCTGGCACAGCGTCGCTACGACCATTGGTTCTGGACCACACTGCCGGCCGCGATCGGCGTTTATGCCTGCTGGGCGCTGGCGCGGGTGCTGATGGTCTCGGCCTGGGTCACCCGGGCCATGACCTACATCGGCCAGAACACCTTGATCCTGCTGATCTTCCACGGCGAGATCCAGCACAAGTCCTTCGACCTGATGGAGCGCTTGGGGCTGCCTGCACTGCCGGCGGCGTGCGTGGGGTTTGTGGTGGCGGTGGTGGTGCCGTTATTGATCGGGGAAGTGATCAAGCGGGTGGCGTTTTTGCGGTTTTTCTACTTTCCGTTTCCAGTGCGTAAGGCGACCGGGGAGAAGGCGGCAACGTAAGGAACACTTGAAGATGCGCAGCATTGGTATCTACACATCTCGAGAGCAACCTGTGTGAGCGGGCTTGCCCCGCCCATTACTACAGGTTTGTGCAGATACTTATAGCCATCGCGGGCAAGACGGACGACGGACGCCCACAAAGGGTTATGTATATCAGTCGTCGAGTTGTTGCGAAGCTGGCTTACTGCCGTGCTTGGCCGGTTTGGCACCCTTGGCCGGCGCAGCAGCGGGTGCTGCTGGTTCAGGCTCTGCGGCCGCGGCCGCTTCTTTTTCTGCCATCGGCATTTGGTCGATAGCCGCGAAAAACTCCTTCAAGTCGAGGGTATCCGGTGGCACGGTCTTCTCGACTTTCTTCTCACCGTCCTTGCCCACCAGGATCACTTTAGTGCCACTGCCGGCGCCCAGTTTGAGGGCACGAATCAGCGCGTTGGTTTCGGGCGGCGTGAGCTTTTTGTTGTCCTTTGGGTCCTTGGCGAACTTCTCCCCTTCGGCACCGATGCTGCCGAATTTCACGGTGTAGAACACCATGCTGCGCTCTTCAAAGGACTGCTTGGTCGCAGGCTCGTCCAACTGTTTCTTTAGGGTCGCCAAGGTGTCGTTGCCAGCATCAAGCTCCACCACCACCAGCGGCCGGGCTTTACCCAAGTCCTGCTTGAGCGGGTTGATATCATCAGCAGCCAACAGCGGCCCCGTTAAAGCCATCAAGGTAGCCAGGGTCAGCGACCGGATGAGCATGCGCACCTCCTTTGAATTCCATGCAGGGTTCTTGAGTTTCATGTCTGCGACAGTCAAATTCAAGGATGATTCCTACATCACTTTAATAAAGCGTAGGTCAGGACGCCCGCTACGCAAGGGTTTGGTGGGTTCAACTGTCATTGTTTCCACTGATTGCGGAAACTTCATGAGACCTTCCACTCCGGCCAATGCCTCGCCAATACGGGGGCAACGATGGGGTCGGCATCCACTTGCGCCAGACTCTGGGCAAAGCTCGGCGCCAGCCCGTTCAATGCGTCCCGTGCCTCGTCCCAGCGCGACACCGCTGCGGCCATCAAGCCCAGTGCATTCGGCGTGTGGTTCGGGCCAAACAAATGCCCGGCAAACTGATCGGCAAATATCACCCAGGCCTGGTGCAGGTAGCGCCGGGTGCCCGTAACAAGCTGCGCCTGCACCGTTTCGTTGACGTCGCCGATCCAGCGTTGCGGGTAATCGATAATGCCGATCGCCGAATAGCAATTGGCCGCGATATACACCAAGCCGCGAATGATCTGCGCACGGTTGCCGGCCAGCAGGTCGGAGCCGGGAAACTCCAGGCCCAGATGGATCAGGATCGCTGCGCTTTCCGTCAGCACTTGGCCGTCGGGGGTGACCAGGCTGGGCACCTGTTTGAGCGGGTTGATACGGGCCAGCTCCGCACTGCCCTCACCTTCCGCCCAGGAGGCCGCGTCTACCCTTCGCCACGGCACCGCACATCGTTGCAGGGCGATTTCAATCATGCAGGAACCGGATTCGTCGATGCCGTAGAGCGTGTACATGGGCCTGTCCTCCTAGCGGTGCCTGCGCCCAAGAGTGCAAGTAACCACGGAGTCGAATCAAGTGTTTTAAAACAAGCCCATTTGCCCGCCGACCAGCGTGCTGAAATCGTCATTCACAAACGGCAGGATAGCGTCGGCCACCGGCTGCAATTGCCGGGTGACGTAGTGGTCGTAGTCGATGGGTGCTTGCCGCACTTCGAGGGGTTCCGGGCCGTTGACGCTGATCACGTAGCTGATCCAGCCACCGCGCTGGTATTGACGGGGGCGGTTCAGGCGGTCGTTGTATTCGTCCGCCAGGCGCGCAGCACGCACATGCGGCGGCACGTTGCGCTCGTAATCGTCCAGCCGTCGGCGCAGGCGTTTGCGGTAGATCAGCAACTCATCGAATTCGCCGCTCAGGGTACGGCGCACGTAGTCGCGTATGTAGTCCTGGTGGGGCTGGCGATGGAAGATGCGCTGGTACAGCTCCTGCTGGAATCGGCGGGCCAGGGGCGACCAGTCGCTGCGCACGATTTCCAGGCCTTTGTAGACCATTTCTTCGCTGCCATCGCTACGCACGACAAGGCCGGCGTAGCGCTTCTTGCTGCCCTCCTCCGCGCCACGAATGGTCGGCATGAGGAAGCGCGTGAAGTGGGTTTCGTATTGCAGTTCCAGGGCGCTTTGCAGGCCGAACGCCGTTAGCAGGCGCTCGCGCCACCAGTCGTTGACGTGTTGCACCAACGCCCGTCCAATGCGGCTGGCCTCTTCCTGGGAATGCGCGCTGCCGAGCCAGACGAAGGTGGAGTCGGTGTCGCCGTAGATCACCTCATAGCCTTGGGCTTCGACCAGTTCGCGGGTCTGGCGCATGATCTGGTGACCGCGCAGGGTGATTGACGAAGCGAGCCGTGTATCGAAGAAACGGCAGCCGCTGGAACCGAGTACGCCGTAGAAGGCGTTCATGATGATTTTCAGGGCCTGGGACAGCGGCGCATTGTGTTCGCGCTTGGCCACTTCGCGGCCTTCGGAGACCCGCGCGACGATTGAGGGCAGGCAGTGCCGGGTGCGGGAAAAACGCGCGCCGCGAAAGCCTTCCACCGACGCACTGTCATCGGGGTACTTGAGGCCTTCGATCAGGCCCACCGGGTCGATCAGGAAACTGCGGATGATCGACGGGTAGAGGCTTTTGTAATCGAGTACCAGCACCGATTCGTAGAGACCGGGGCGCGAGTCCATGACAAACCCGCCGGGGCTGGCCTGGGGCGGTTTGTCGCCCAGGTTTGGCGCGACAAAGCCCTGGCGGTGCATCAACGGCATGTACAAATGGGTGAACGCGGCGACAGAGCCACCGTTGCGGTCAGCCGGCAACCCGGTGACGCTGGCGCGCTCCAACAAGAACTTGAGCAGCTCAGTCTTCTTGAAAATCCGCGTGACCAGCTCGCAGTCCTTGAGGTTGTAGCGTGCCAGGGCGGGCTTGTCCTCGGCGAACATGCGGTTGATTTCGTCCATGCGCTGGTACGGCGTGGAGATGTCCTTGCCCTCGCCCAACAGGGTTTGCGCGACGTTTTCCAGGCTGAAGGATTCGAAGCTCCAGGTGGCCGAGCGCAGGGCCTCGATGCCATCGATGATCAGCCGCCCCGCCGCCGCCGCGAAGTAGTGATTACGGCTACCGTGTTCGCGCCAGGCCATCGGTTCTTCGCCACGCCCAAGCATCAGCGGCACGTTGAGGCGCTGGGCGTGTTCGTGGAGGACACGCAGGTCGAACTGCACCACGTTCCAACCGATGATCGCATCGGGGTCGTGCTGGGCAAGCCATTGGTTGAGTCGTTCGAGCAATTGCGCGCGGGTGTCGCAGTAGTCGAGCTTGAAGTCCACTGCGTCGATGTTGTTCGGCGGGCCGAGCATGTACACCTGGCGTTCGCCACAGCCTTCGAGAGCGATGGAATAGAGATCGCCCTGGGCGGTAGTCTCGATGTCGAGGGACACCAGTTTCAGCGGCGGGCGGTAGTCGGGCGCGGGTTTCATCTGCGCGTCGCAGAGCACGCCGTTTGCGTCGGGAGTGCCACCGAACCACACCGGTGCGGTGATGAAACGCTCCATCATGTAGCGCTCGGGTGGGCGCACGTCACCTTCGTAGACATCCACACCGGCAGCGCGCAGGCGTTTTTCCACGTCCATCGCCTGGCGGTGCTGGCGGGTGTAAAGACCCAGGACCGGGCGGTGATGGAAATCGCACAACTGCAACGGGCGCAATTCGATGTCGCGCTCGCCCTTGAGCAGCCAATCCAGCGGCTTGCGATGGGCTTCGGGGATAAACATTACCGAGGTCTGCACGGGGAGGCGGATAAACCTCGGGCCGTGGTCGGTCGCCAGCCAGAAGCTCACCTCCGTGCCCGCCGGGGTATCACGCCAATGCCGGGTCAGGACAAAACCCTGCTGTAAATCCACCGTAACGCACCTCAGGAATCGCTTTCAGGGCGTGATTCTACTCGGCATCGCACGAGTGCGGCACGTTAACGCTCATGACGGCTGCCCCAACAATCATGATGCTGTTTAGGGCCCAGCCTGGCTCAGATAGGTTTCGATGTTGCTCATCTGTTCGTCCCAGCCACGGGAATTCATTTTGAAGGCTTTTTGCCGCCTCGCCTCAGGCACTGCGTCAAAACCCGATTCGACCACCCGTAGCAGAATGCCCGGAGCACGGTCTTCAATGGTGAACTCCACCAACGTCGGGGTCTCCTGGTCATAGTCGACGCCCTCTTCCACCGCGAACGGATGCCACCAGAAAGAGAACAGTGTTTGCGGCAGGATGCGTTCGATTTTCACCTTCCAGATCACATATTCGTAACCTGGGTAGGTGATAGGCGCTTCAACGGTTTGCCCCGCGACAAACGCCTTGCCCGTGAGTGCAATCCGAAACCATCGGCCGAATTGTTCGGCGTCTGTCAGTGCTTCCCACACCCGTTTACGTGGAGCATTGAGCAGTACTTTTCGTTCTATGCGGTCGAATACGTGCATACGTCACCTCCTGCATTGACAGTAGGCGACATCGACTAATGCGCAACCTTTCGGTCACGCATTGGTGTTGCTACTTACTTCAGAATTTCCATTTGGCGTTGACCATCGCATTGCGCGGATCGCCGTAGGAACCTGAGTTGAATGTGCCCATGCCGTCGTAATATTTCTTGTCGAACAGGTTGTTGACGTTCGCCGTGAGACTCGCGGGAGGTATAGCCGCCGAACACGTTCCAGCCTGCGGCCAATTCACCGGAAATCTCAGTTTCGACACCGCGCGTGGTGGTGCCAGCGATGGCCTGGAGGTAGGCGTGCTCAAGGGCTTTTCGGCGAAAGCTGTATCATCATTCGCTTGGCAATCGTCACCAGAAAGTGCCGGGCCTCCTTCAAGTCAGCGGCCACCGGCTTCGCGCGCTCGGCCAGCAACAAACGGCTAAGGTGTCTTGAGCTAGGTCTGCAGCCTGATGGGAACAACCCAGGCGCGCAGGTAACCAACTGACCAACCAGCGGGGGTGGCCACTGTAGAGTTGGCCAATAGGTTCGTGGGTAGGATGGGGCCCAGCGGACAACGGCATAGTGATATTGCGCACGAATGAGAACGCCTCGCAATTTAGCGCAATGTAGGACTAAGGCAAATGGCTTGTATGACAGTGATGCGCAACGCGGCGGCAAAAGGTAGATTCTCCCCCCTCCCCCTGAGGTGACGCACCATGACTGAACAGCTCCATGGAAGTTGTTTCTGCAAAGCCGTGCAGTATCAGCTAGACAGCTTGGATATGCCCATCAGCCACTGCCATTGTCACAGCTGCCGCAAGGTGCATGCGGCGGCCTTTGTGGCGACGGCCGGCGTGATGCGCGAACACTTTCGCTGGACGCGGGGCGTGGAGCTGCTGGCGTCTTTCGAATCTTCGCCAGGCAAACTCAGGCATTTCTGCTCGCGCTGTGGCTCGCATCTGATGGCAGAGCGTGGGCATCAACCCCATGTCATTGTGCGGGTGGCGACGCTGGATGATGATCCGGGTGTCACGGCCACCGCGCATATCTGGACAGCCCATGACGTGCCCTGGCTTGCCTACCAAGGCGTAGAGCAATGGGACGAATGGCAAGTATGATTTAAACCTTTGGGTCGCCAGGCGCCTTAGCCGGCGTCGCATATTGCGGTTTCAGGTGGCCTTCCTGATTGAGCAACCAGGCATCCATAATCTGACGTACTACCGGCCCCGCGACGCGGCCGCCGGCCTCGCCGTTTTCGATCATCACCGAGATCACGATTTTCGGATGCTCCGCCGGAGCGAAGCCGACGAACAAGGCGTTGTCACGGTGGCGCTCCTGGGTCTTTTCGCGGTTGTAACGCTCACCCTGCTTGATCGCCACCACTTGCGCCGTACCACTCTTGCCGGCAATGCGGTATTGCGCACCTTGTGCCGCCGCGCGTGCAATACCGCGTGGATCGTGCATCACCAGTTGCATGCCGTGGTTGACCTGC
Organism: Pseudomonas sp. EL_65y_Pfl1_R83; assembly: GCF_963970695.1. Lineage (NCBI taxonomy): Bacteria > Pseudomonadati > Pseudomonadota > Gammaproteobacteria > Pseudomonadales > Pseudomonadaceae > Pseudomonas > Pseudomonas sp. EL_65y_Pfl1_R83. The sequence continues at coordinate 420,980 of NZ_CAXAQI010000004.1, forward strand.
TCCCAATCGCGCGGGTCCTTAAGGACCACGTTAGGCATCGGATTTTCATCCACGGGCGGCACGCCGTTGATGGTCTTGGCCAGATGCGGTCGGTTCCACACACCTTTATTGGCGATCAAAGCAGTGGCCTGGGCCAGTTGCAGCGGCGTGACTTGCATATAGCCCTGGCCGATGCCGAGGATCACGGTTTCACCCGGGAACCACGGCTGACGCCGGGTGGCGCGCTTCCAGGCCTGGGATGGCATCAGGCCGGCTGACTCTTCGAACATATCCAGCGACACTTTCTGGCCCAGGCCGAATTCCGCCAAGTAGTCATGCAGGCGGTCAATGCCCAGCTTGTGGGCCAGTTCGTAAAAGTAGGTGTCGTTGGAGCGCATGATGGCGGCGTCCATGTCTACCCAGCCGTCGCCGCTGTGGTTCCAATTGCGGTATTTGTGGTCAAAATCCGGCAGTTGGTAGTAACCGGGGTCGAAGACACGGGTTTGCGCCGTGACGACACCGCTGTCGAGGCCGGCAATGGCGACTTCAGGCTTGATGGTCGAGCCCGGCGCGTAAAGTCCTCTAAGGACGCGGTTGAACAGTGGCCGGTCGATGGAGTCATGCAACGCGGCATATTCCTTGAAGCTGATGCCGGTGACGAACAGGTTTGGGTCGAAACTCGGCTTGCTGACCATGGCCAGCACTTCCCCGGTTTGCGGGTCGAGGGCAACCACCGAGCCACGGCGATTACCGAGGGCTTCTTCCGCCGCTTCCTGAAGGTGCACGTCGAGGCTCAGCACAATGTTTTTGCCCGGGATCGGATCCGTGTGTTTGAGTACGCGAAGTACGCGGCCCTGAGCATTGGTCTCGACTTCTTCATAGCCTACGTGACCATGCAGCTCGGACTCGTAGAAGCGCTCGATACCGGTCTTGCCGATGGATTGCGTACCGCGATACTCCACAGAGTCGAGCGTTTTGGATTCTTTCTCATTGATCCGTCCCACATACCCGATGGAATGGGCAAAGTGGGCGCCCAGAGGATAGTGGCGAACGAATTGCGGTTCTACGTCTACCCCAGGCAGGCGGAATTCGTTCACAGCCAGCAGCGCGATCTGTTCTTCGGTCAGCTCGTAAAACAATGTCACAGGCACGAAGGGGTGGCGTGCTTGTTTGAGCGCCTTGTCGAACACAGCACGGTCTTCGGTGGGCAGGTGCAGCAAACGGATGATGGCGTCCAGCTCACCTTTGAGGTCAGTGGCGCGCTCACGGGTGATGGTCAGGTTGTAGCTGGGGCGGTTGTCGGCAAGCACCACACCATTGCGGTCATAGATCAACCCGCGCGTTGGTGTGATGGGCAACACGTGGACACGGTTGTTTTCAGAAATGGTGGAATGATAGTCGTACTGCACCACCTGCAGAAAATACATACGGCCTACCAAGGCGCAGGTGATGCCAATCACTAACAGTGCGCAGGCGAGCAGGCGCTTGTTAACAAGGCGGTTTTCTTTTTCGTGATCTTTGATCGGTATCGGTTCAGGCATTTCTACAGCATCTCGTTAAAGAAAGTCGACGCCGCGTCCTGCGGATTAAAGATCAATCCCTGTGAAAATGTGCTGCACCATACCAAAAATGCAGAAACACTTTGTATCGTTTTACCCAACGGTATGCTGTATGAGGAATCTTTCATGGAGGCTCGGATTACAGCAAGGGGAACGGTGACAAGCCCTTCCTCCTGAGACTTTTCGACCGCCCAAAACAAAACCCCTGTTTGCGTTAGCAAGCAGGGGTTTCGGAATTTAATCTTGACGATGACCTACTCTCACATGGGGAAACCCCACACTACCATCGGCGATGCATCGTTTCACTACTGAGTTCGGGATGGGATCAGGTGGTTCCAATGCTCTATGG